>CAYOKN010000033.1:0-15771 GCA_964404545.1 uncultured Rhodospirillaceae bacterium
GCAGGGCGAAGTTGTTGGAAGGCGCGCCCATGTTGGTGTTGCCGCCCTGGGTCACGAACAGGGTGTTGGTGGCAACGTCCAGTGCCATGCCATTGGCGGCGTGGTTCTCCTCGGACCGGGGCAGGCCGCGCACCAGGTCCTGGCGGGTCCAGGCGTTGCCGGTCCAAGTCAGCTTGGAAATCACCCCGGAATTGGTGTCCAGCCCGGTGTCCCAGTTGCTGGAGCCGGCGCCGATGCGCGGGTCGGACGAGGTGACATAGATCACCGGATTGCTGGCGGTGCCGCGCACCAGGATGCCGGTGATCAGGCGGGTGGTCACGCTGCTGGCCAGGCTGCCATTGTCATTATGGTTGGGAATCTGCTGGACCAGGGTGATGGTTTCGGTGCCGGCCACGGCATAGCTGTTGGCGCCGTTGCGGGTCACCGTATAGGCCTTGATCACGCCGTCCTGCTGGGACACATACAGCCGCTGGTCCGGCCCCCATTCCAGCGAGGTGGGCTTGTTGGACGAGGCGTTGACCAGCGTGCTCTTGCCAAAGCCAATGGGCTGCGGACCGCCGCCGCCGCCCGAGCTGATGCCCGAGCCGGACAGCGAGACGGCGAGCGGGTTGTTGGCGCCGTCATGGTTGAAGGCCAGGCTGGCGCTGCGGGTGCCGCCGGCCTGGGGGGCGAAGGTGACGGTGACGGTGGCCGCCTGCCCCGGCCCCAAGGTCAGGTTGCCGGCGTCGTTGAAGCTGTCGGCAAAGTCCGCCGCGTTGGTGCCGGTGATGGTGGTGCTGTCGATGGTGACCGAGGGGCCGCCGCTGGCCGCCATGTTGGTCACCGTCACCGAGGCCGAGCCGCTGGAGCCCACCGCCACCGACCCGAAGGACAGGGACAGGGCCGAGGGCTGCAGCACGCCGGCCACCTGGCCGGTGGACAGCACCTCGATGCCCTTGACCATGGGATTCTCGGTCACATGGCCGAAGGCGATGTTCAGGGTGGAGTCCGAGGTCACGGTGAATTCCTTCACCACGCCGGCATTGCCGCCCACCTCGGCATAGACATCGTAATTGTCCAACACCGGCTGGCCCTCGATGGCCACATCGAACACGCGCGCCCCAGGGGCGAAAGTGCCGGTATAGGTCTCGGCAAAATAGAGCCGCACCACATAGGTCCCGGGCTGCACCGGCAGGGCATAGCCCATCTCGGGCGCGGTGGCAGGGTCCCAGCGTTCGGTCTGGAACAGCGCCATGGGCGTGCCGGCGGGGATGCTGGGGTGGCTCATGGCGATGGTGGCGGTGGTCCCCACGGTGCTGGTGCCCGCGCTGACATAGGCGTCGTCCGCGCTCCAGTTCGGGCTGGCGGTCAGCTGCGCACCGCCGCTGTTCAGCCGGTAAACCACACTCAGGCTGCCGCTGGACGAACTTTGGCCGGTGCCCGCCAAGGCCACCTGCACCGGGCTGTTGGAGCCGGAATGGCTAATGGCCAAGCCGGCGGTCTTGTCGCCGGCGGACGTGGGATTGAATTGCACCGTGACGCTGGTGGACTGGCCCGGGGCCAGGGTGACCGGCTGGGCATCGGTGAAATTGTCCGAGAACTGCCCGGCATCGGTGCCGCCAAGGCTGGTCCCGCTCACGGTCAGGCTGGCGCTGCCGGTGTTGGTCAGGCTGAGGGTCTGCGCGCCGTTCGAGCCCACGCTGACGGTGCCGAAGCCCAGTTGGGTGCTGGAGGGCGCCAACGTGGCCACCGGGGCGGTGCCGCCGCTGCCCAGGATCTCGATGGCCTTGACCATCGGGTTTTCCACCTTGTGCTGGAAGGCGATGGTCAGGGTGGCATCCGAGCTGACGGTGAATTCCCTGACCAGCGCCTTGTTGCCGCCGCCGGCCTGGGCAAAAACGTCGAAACTGGACAGCACGGTCTGGCCTTCGATCTGCACGTCGAAAACCCGCCCGCCCGCATAGAAGAGGGGTGTGTAGGTTTCGGCGAAATACAGCCGAACGGTCTTGGTGCCGGCTTCCACCGGGAAGGCATAGGTCAGGGCCGGATCACCGGCCGGGTCCCAGCGTTCGGTCTGGAACAGCGCCATGGGCAGGCCTGCCGGAACCCCGCTCATGTCGATGGTGGCGGCGGTGGAGGCAGTGGCGCTGCCGCTGCTGGCATAGGCGGTATCCGTCGTCCAATTGGGCGCGCCGGTGACCTGCGGCCCGCCGGCATTGACCCGGTACAGCACCGTCCCGGTGCCGGTGCCGCTGCCCCCGCTGCCGCCAAGCGTGATCTGCAGCGGCGCGGCGCTGGCGCTGTGGTTCACGGACAGGGTGGCTGTGCGGGTGCCGGTGGTGGACGGAGTGAAGCTGACCGCCAGGCTGATGCTTTGGCCCGGCGCCAGGGTGACGCTGCCGGCATCGTTGAAGTCGTCGGCGAAGTCGCCCGCATGGCTGCCGCCCAGGGCGGTGCTTTCGATCACCAGGCTGGCGGAGCCGGTATTGGCCAGGGCCACGGCCTGGCTGGCGGTCTGCCCCACCGTCACCGAGCCGAAGGACACGCTGGTGGGCCCCTGCAGGCTGCCGGTGCCGCCGCCCAGGCTGATGATCTCGATGCCCTTGACCATTGGGTTCTCGGTCACAGGGGCAAAGGCGATGGACAGGGCGGAATCGGCGGTGGTGGTGAAGCTTTTCACCACGCCGGCATTGCCGCCCACCTCGGCGAACACGTCATAATTGTCCAGGACCGTCTGGCCCTCGATGGCCACGTCGAACACCCGGCCGCCGGTGAAGAACACACCCGGATAGGTCTCGGCGAAATAGAGCCGGACTTCGTAGGAACCCGGCGTCACCGGAAAGCTCCACTGCATGGGATTACCGCCCGGCGGGTCCCAGCGTTCGGTCTGGAACAGCGCCATGGGCGTGCCGGCGGGGATGCTGGCATGGGCCATGGAAATGGTGCTGGCGGTCGAGGCCGTGTTGGACCCCGAGGTCACATAGGGCGAGGGTTGGTCGGCGCTCCAGCCAGGAGTGCCGGACAAGGCGGGTCCGCCCGCATTGACCCGGTAAACCACGGTCTGCGCCGCAGCGGGCAAGGCTGGCAGCACGGCAAGCGCCAGCAGCAAGACCAAGGCGACCGAAAGGCGGAGCAGGCTTCTACCCATAACATGACCTCGGAAAGGTTAAATCTTCGGCGAAAAATCGTGGATATTATCACCAGCCGAGGTGGGTTTTATAAATTCCCCATTCCGCCTGATCTGAAGATCATCGGGTTCCCACGCATATTCCTTTGCGCAGCGACACCGCTTTGCGGGTTGCTTACTAATGGATAGGCCCATTCAGCCTGCCGGCACCGCCATAAGTCTTTCACCCTTCGCCATCAGCCCGATTGTCCGAGCGGTCATAGGACGGCTACCTAACTCCCAACACCACGAGCGGGAGTCGGAGCATGTGCGGACTGACGGGCTGGATCGACGACATGACCGGGGCGGCTGGCCAGCAGACGCTGGAATGCATGAACGACGCCATCGCCCATCGCGGGCCCGATGGGGCCGGCACCTTCATGGCCGGCACCCGCGACAACCGCCATTCCGTGGCGCTGGGGCATCGCCGGCTGGCCATCATCGACCTGGCCACCGGGCAGCAGCCCATGGCCAGCGAGGATGGCGGGGCGGTGCTGGTATTCAATGGCGAGATCTATAATTTCCAGACCCTGCGCGACGAACTGAAGGCCGAGGGCCACAGCTTCCGCACCCATTCCGACACCGAAGTGATCCTGAAGGCCTACCAGGCCTGGGGCCTGCAATGCGTGAAGCGGCTGCGCGGCATGTTCGCCTTCGCCCTGTGGGACGGGCGGGCCGAGCGGCTGCTGCTGGCGCGCGACCATTTCGGCAAGAAGCCGCTTTACCTCTATCAGGACGGCGGGCGGCTGCTGTTCGGGTCCGAGATCAAGTCGCTGCTGGCGCACCCTGCCGTGCCGCGCCAACTGGACCGCCAGTCGGTGCTGGATTACCTGACCTTCCGCTATGTTCCCGGCCCACACACCCTGTTCAAGGGCATCCGCAAGCTGCGCCCCGGCACCTATGCGCTGTGGGAGGGCGGCCGGCTGCAGGAGCGCATCTTCTTCACCCCGCCCGACGCCTATGTACAGCCCGACGAGCCGTCGCTGCCCGACCCGGTGGAACGCTTTGCCGACAAGCTGGATGAGTGCGTGGCCATCCGCATGGTCTCGGACGTGCCTTTCGGCGCCTTCCTGTCGGGCGGGCTGGACAGTTCGGCGGTGGTGGCCCTGATGAGCCGTCATTCCAGCCTGCCGGTGAACACCTTCTCGGTGGGGTTCGCCGAGGCGCATTACTCCGAACTGCGCTTTGCCCGCCAGGTGGCCCAAACCTTCAAGACCAACCACCATGAGCTGGAAATCAACGCGCTGGACATCATGGACCAGCTGCCCAAGCTGATCTTCCACCGCGACGCGCCGGTGGCCGAGCCGGCGGACATCCCGGTCTATCTGCTGTCGGCCGAGGCGGCCAAGAGCGTGAAGATGGTGCTGACCGGCGAAGGCTCGGACGAAATCCTGGCCGGCTATCCCAAGCACAAATACGAACGCTTCGCCGCCCATTACCAACGTCTGGTGCCCGAAGCGGTGGACCGGCGGCTGGTGCAGCCGCTGGTGGGCGCCCTGCCCTATCGCTTCCGCCGCATCAAGACCGCCGCCGCCGCCATGGGCCAACGCGACCCGCAAATCCGCATGGCCCGCTGGTTCGGCGCCCTGTCCCCGGATCAGCGCGACCGGCTCAGCGACCTGAAGGTGCTGCCCCGCGCCTTGGACCAGCGCCCGTTCAACTCGGCCCCCATGCAGTCGCCGCTGCGGCGCATCTGCCTGTTCGACCAGGCCAGCTGGCTGCCCGACAACCTGCTGGAGCGGGGCGACCGCATGACCATGGCCGCCAGCATCGAGGCACGCATGCCCTTCATGGATGTGGAACTGGCCCATCTGGTGGCCCGCCTGCCGGATTCCGTGCGCATCCGCGACGGTCAGCAGAAATGGATCCTGCGCCGCGCCGTCGAGGCCAAATTGCCTTTCGACATCCTGCACCGCCCCAAGAACGGCTTTCGCGTGCCGGTGGCGGAATGGTTCCAGGGCCCCATGCGCTCCTATCTGTGCGACCATCTGCTGGGGCCGGACAGCCTGACCCGCGGCTTTTACGACCGCGCCGAGCTGACCCGCCTGCTGGACGACCACGCCCGGGGCCGCCGCAACCACGAAAAGGCCATCTGGATGCTGCTGGGGCTGGAGCTGTTCCAGCGGGAATACCGGCTGGGATAGGCCTTGCAACCGGCCTGGTCGCCACCTAATGTAGTGATATTCACTACTCGGCAGGAGACCCCATGCGCCAGATCTCGGCAGCCGAAGCCAATCGCGAATTCTCGAAGCTCTTGCGGGATGTGCGGGGCGGCGAGACCATCACGGTGACGTCCCATGGCGAACCGGTGGCGCTGATCGCCCCGGTGCGGCAGGGGGCCGACCCCGTGCGGTCCGAAGCCCGGCGCGCCTTGACTGCCCGGCTGCGGCAACAGCCCGCCAGCGGAATCAATTGGACCCGCGACGAACTGTACGACCGCTGACCCCATGCTGTGCCTGGACACCAACATCCTGGCCTATGCCGAAGGTGTGAACGACAGCGCCCGCCAGACGGCGGCGCTGCAGCTGATGGACCGCCTGCCGGAAGACACGGTGATCCCGGTGCAGGCCCTGGGCGAATTGCATCGGGTCCTGACCGGCAAGCTGCGCCTGCCGGCGGATCAGGCCCGCCAGCGGGTGCTGTCCTGGCAGGACGGCTTCGTCACCCGCGGCACCACCGCCCAGGCCTTTCTGGCGGCCCTGGACCTGGCGGCGGACCACCGGCTGTCCATCTGGGATTCGCTGATCCTGGCCGTGGCGGCAGACGCCGGCTGCCGGGTGCTGCTGTCCGAGGACCTGCTGGCAGGCTTCACCTGGCGGGGCCTGACCGTGATCAACCCCTTTGCCCAGCCGGAACACCCCCTGCTGGCGGCGCGGCTCGGGCCGGGGTCCTGACCCGGCGGGCATAGGCGGCGCCGGCCAGACCAAGGCTGATGGACCACAGGATCACCGGCAGGCTGGGCAGGTTGGACAGCATGGACTGCTCGGTCACGCCCTGCAGCAGCACATAGACCAGCACCACGTCGCGCAACGGGCTGGGGCGGGTCAGGAACAGCCACAACTGGGCGATCAGCGCCAGCGCCAACGGCACCGCGCCGAAAAAGCCCAGATAAAGCAGCGCCTGCAGATAGGCATTGTGGGTGTGGTTCAGGGTCCAGAGATGGAAGCCCTTCATCACCTCGCCGCCCGAGGCGAAGCCGTGGCCGAACAGGGGGGCCTCGTCGATGCGGGCCAGCACATAGTCCCAGATGTGGATTCGGCCCGACAGCGAGAACACCTCGGTCAGGTTGCCCGAGCGGCTGATGGCGCGCACCAGCGCCTCGGGCAGCAGATGGTGCCAGCCCAGGCTGGACTCCACCGCCACCACCCCGCCGATTCCCAGCACCGCCACCGGGATCAACAGCCCCAGGCCGCCGCGCATGCGGGCCCAGACCACCAGATAGGCCAGCAGGGCGGCCAGGGCGGGGATGCGCGACTGGCTGGCCGCCACCGCCACGGCGCCGGCGGCCATCAGCAAGCCCCAGCGCCAGCGGCGACCGCGCCGCTCCTGGCCCATCAGCACCAGGGAGAGGGCAGCCAGCAGGGCGCCGGCCACCCCCAACGGAATGGGATGATCCAGCACTCCGCGCAGCCGGTCGGCCTCTCCGGTGGAGCCGGGACTGACCTCGGTGATGCCGGTGCCAAAGGGCCAGATCAGCAGGGACGGCAGCACCAGGAGCGCCAACCCCAGCACCACGCCGGTCAGGATCTCGGTCTCGGACAGGCGCCGCGCGAGGGCCAGGCCGAACAGCCAGACGCAGCCCCAGGTCACCGCCGCCGCCAGGGAATAGAGCGGCGTTGGCGACCAGGTGGTCGAAATCAGCATTACCGCCACCAGCGCCAAGACCAGCACCGTGGGCATGCGCAACAGATGCGCCATTTTCAGGTTCAGCAGCCCGATGGCGCCGGCGCCCAGCCACACCGCCAGCCGCAGCGCCACCTGCCAGTCGATATGGTCGCTGCCCCAATAGCGGGTGCGGAAGGTGGCCTCGGTAAAGAAGATCAGCAGCGCCAGATAGCCCATCAGGGCGGTGGACTGCCCCCGGGCCAGACTGAGGGCGAAGGGCAACGCCAGGGTGGCGCCCGCCACGATCAGCGGCAGCAGATACCAGCGCCAGTCGCCATGCCCCCGGTCCGCCACCACCAGCAGCGCGCCCATATAGGCCAGGGCGGCGCCGATCAAGGCGGGCCAGAGCAGACCGGCCGGCGGCGGGGCGGAAGAGGGAGAGGGAGAGGACGGCTGGCGCATCAGGTCACCTTTTTCAGGTAGTAGGCGGCGAAGAAACCCGACAGGGCGGTGCCGGACAGCAGGCCAAGCATGGCGCCCAGGACGCCGAGATGGGGGATGGCGGCGGCGGCCAGCCCGACCCCCAGCAGGGCCGAGACCAGCCGCCCCCGGAACAGCACATCGGCCCGGCGGACCAGGAACAGACCGGTCTCGAAGGGATAAACGGCCATCACCACCACGCCGAACAGCACCCAGGCCCACAGCACATCCACCTGGCCGGCATAGCGATCGCCATAGACCAGCGACAGCGCCTCGGGCGCGAACACGGCCAGCAGCAGGCAATAGGGCAGCGCCATGGCGAACAGGGCGGTGGTGGTGCGCCCCAACTGCCGGCGCATGCCGGGCAGCCCTTCCTCGGCCATGGCGCGGGCGGCGCGCGGCTTGTCGAAATTGTCCACCGCGGTGCCCAGGGTGAACAGCGGCTGGGTGAAATTCCGCAAGGCCTGGTAGGCGCCCACCGGACCGGGACCGGCCAAGACACCCAGGATCAGCGGCGGCAGGTGGTAATAGGCGTTGTAGGCCAGGTTGCTGGCGGTGCTCCAGCCGGCGAAATGGGCCAGACCGGACAGGAATTGGCCAAAGCTCGTATCCGGCTTGCCGCCGCCACCGGTGCGCAGGGCGGGCAGGCAGAAGCCGGCCGCCACCAGATTGCCGGCGGCATAGCCGCCCACCGCCCACAGTACGTCATGCCGGACCACGGCCACCACCGCCCCGCCCAGCATCAGCGACGCATAGGCCACCGCCGCCAGCACCACCCGGCCATAATCATTGATTTGGATGGCCCAGCGCCGGATGAACTCATAGGACAGCGCCAGGGGCAGGAACAGCAGCAGGTAAAGCCCCGCCTCGCCCATCCAGGGCGGCAGGAACGGCCCGGCCACCGCCAGCCCCGCCCCAACCAGGCCGCAGCCCACCAGGATGGACCAGAGGTTCAGCCGCCGCCACAGCCGCCCTTCGGCGGCCAGCACCTGGGGCGGCGCGGTATGGATGACAAAGGGCACCACCACCGCCGAACGGTGCAGATTCACCATGAACAGCAGGCTGATATAGGCAAAGGAGAAGGTGCCGAAGACCTCCTCGGACAGGCCGCGCGCCAGCATCAAGATGGCCAGGAAATTGGACCCCGACAGCACCGCCTGCTCCAGCAGCGACAACAGCCGCACCCGGTCGCCCAGGACCCGGCCAAGGCCCCGCAGCAGGCGGGTCATGGGTGACTGCCGCACCACATAGGTCATGCGCCAAGCCCCTAGCTGCTGCGCGGCGCCGAGCGGGCGAAGGCGGCCGCCATGGCGTCATAGAGCGGCTTTTTGCGCCGGGCATGGTCGAAGGGGTTGGGGCGTTCGCGCGGATTGTCCTGCAGCCGCCAGCTATAGCGGTCGGACAGCCCCCAGCAGACCACGGTGTCGCAATTGCTTTGGCCCAGCATCACATCCAGAAAGGCGCCGCCCAGGGCGGCGGTCTCGCGGTCCATGGACTGCGGATCGGGCAGGCGGTCGCCGCGCACATGGAATTCGGTGACCAGGGGCTTGATGCCCATGGCCTGCACCTCGCCCAGGAAGCGGGCCAGGGCGTCCGGGTCGAAGCGGTCGCCCACCCGCAGGTGGGACTGCAGGCCCAAGGCATGGACCGGCGCCCCCTCGCCCTTCAGCCGCTCCAGCAGCTTGAGGCAGGCGGTCCGGCGCTTGCGGCACCACTCGTCGTCATGCTCCAGGCCATAGTCGTTATAGGCCAGCTCGGCCCCCGGCGCGAATTCGGCGGCGATCTTGAAGGCCTGGCCCACATAGGCGGGACCGGCCGCCTTCAGCCAGGGCGAATTGCGCAACCCGTCGCCGCGCCCATGCTCAGGCTCGAGGGCCTCGTTGACCACGTCCCAGGACCGCACCTGGTCACGGTAACGGGTGACAAGCTGAGCCATGTGGTCGCGCAGCGACTGCTCCCAGTTGGTGGGCCGCAGGCCGCGCGCCAGCCAGTCGGGCATGTTCTGATACCAGACCAGGGTATGGCCGCGCATGACCATGCCCGCCTCGCGGGCGAAGCGGGCCAGCCGGTCGCAATGGTCGAAGGTGAAGACCCCGGGGCTTTTCTGCACCTGGGCCCATTTCATTTCCCATTCCGGCACCAGCAGGGCGCATTCACGCTTCACCAGCGCGGCATAGGCCGGGTCCTCGGCCAGCACATTGCTGGCGGCGGCGGTGCCGAACAGGATGCCCTTGCCGCAGCCCAGCTGGGCCAGCCCGGCGGCGGCCGTGCAGGCCGGCGTCCCGACCACCGGGGCCTGGGCGCCCGGCATCAGCGCCCGCGCCGGGCCGGACAGCAGCACGCCCCCCGCCAGGGCGGCCAGAACAAGACGTCGTCGGCTTGGTCCGGTCATTGGCGACTCCCCTTGCTGTCCTGCTGGGCGGGGGATGCGCCATGCATGGACAGGCGGTCCCACAGCATCTTGTTCTCGTCGGCCAGGCCCTGGAGCATGCGGTGGACCCGATAGACCCGAAGCCGCAAGGTCACCCGCAAGGCCCGCCACCGCTGGCCCGCCCCGTGGATGCGGGACGTGGTGGCCAGGACCCAGGCCTTGTCCACCGGCGGCACCGACAGCGCCAGGATCAATGCCAGCCAGCGCAGCCGGTGCCCCGGCTGGGTCTTGAGGTGGTTCCACTGGTGAAAGATCTGCCGGTCCATCTTGGCCGTCAGCTCGCGCCAGCTCTGGCGCGCGGGATGCCAGACCACCGCTTCCGGCACATAGGCCAGGCGGAAGCCCATGGCCACGGCGCGGCGCCCCCATTCCTTGTCCTCGGGCAGGTTGCCGGCCAGAAAGGCCCCCACCTGGTCATAGACGGTGCGCCAGACGCCGATGCTGGCCCCGGCGGGAAAGCCCATATTGCGCACGTACCGTTTCTGCTCGAAGCCGAACACCATGTCGAACAACTCGGCGTCGTTGGGGGCGGAGCAATCCTTGGGAAACACCCGGATCTCGCCGCCGGCCAGGTCGGCGCCGGCCTCCAGCGCCGCCACCATATGCTCGATCCAGCGCGACTCGGGCCGGCAGTCGCTGTCCGTGAAGAGGGCGATCTCGCCCTGGCTGGCCGCCATGCCGGCATTGCGGGCCAAGCCGCAGCCCTTGTCGGGCTGCAGGGCGGCGCGGGCATGGGGAAAGCCGGCCACGATCCCATCAATGGGCTGGGCCGAGCCGTTGTCCACCACCACCACCTCGAAGCGGTCCGGGGGATAGGTCTGCGCCTCCAGCCGTTCCAGGCAGAGCGGCAGGCGCAGATGGTCGTTCAGGTGGGGAACGATGACACTGACGAACGGGCGCGGCATTGGGCCTCCTTCAGGATACGGTGGCTCCGCCGGGGGCGCGGCTCTGATTGCCGGGAAGGGCGCCGTCCAGGGCAGCATAGGCCTCGATCAGGCACGGCACCTGGCACTGCCAGGACAAGGCATGCTCGACCCGGCGGCGGCCGATGGCGCCCATGCGCGCCCGCAAGGCTTCGTCGTCCAGCAGGCGCAGGATGCAGCGGGCCATGTCCTGGGCGTCGTTGCGGGCGGCATAGAGGGCGGCATCCTCGGCCGAGACCCGGCCCTCATGCAGGTCGAACTGCACCAGCGGCTTTCCCAGCGCCATATATTCGACGATCTTGTTCATGGTCAGCTTGTCGTTGAATTCGTTCCACGGATCGGGGCAGACGCAGACATCGGCGGTGTTCAGCATGGGCACGAACACCTCCTCGTTGGCCCAGCCGGTAAAGGTGCACCAGTCGGCCACCCCCAGCTGGTGGGCCAGCTGGCGCAGGTTCTTCAGCTCGGGCCCGTCGCCCATCAGGGCGAAATGCACATCGGTGCGGCCCAGGTCGTGGATCATGTGGCGGGCGGCGTGCAGCACATAGTCCACGCCATCCTGGTTGTTCATCACCCCCATATAGCCCACCAGATGGCGCCGCCCCTGCTTCAGCTCGGGCACCGGCGGCTGGATCTTCAGCCGGGTCAGGTCGGGCCCCGAACGCACCACATGCACCCGGGCAGGGTCCATGCCGCCGCGCTCGACCGCGATGCGCTTGAAGCTTTCATTGGTGGCGATGGAGATGTCGGCGGTCTTGAAGGTCCAGCGTTCCAGCGCGCACAGCGCCTTGTAGAAGACTCCCTTCTTGCCGAACTTGGCCACATAGAGCTCGGGCGACAGGTCGTGATGGTCGAACACGAACCGCTTGCCCAGCAGCTTGAAGAACCCGCCCACCAGAAAGATGGTGTCGGGCGGGTTGCAGGCATGGATTACGTCGAAGCCCCGGGTCAGCAGCACCCGCCAGGCCAGCAGGAATTCCCAGAACAGGGCGGCGGAATATTCCACCAGATAGCCCAGGGCACCCTCGGCCTCCTTGGGCATGGGGTGGCGCAGGATGTGGATGCCGTCCAGATAGAGCTCGCGCTCGGGGCAGGCTTTGGTGGCCGGGCAGATCACCGTGACCGTGTAGCCGGCGGCAGTCAGCGCCTTGGCCTCCTGCCAGACCCGCCGGTCCCGAGGGACCGGCAGGTTCTCGACGATGATCAGAACCGATTTTCCGTTCTTGGCGGAGCTGGCCATTGTCTTTCCTTGAGCCAGTGGGGGTCAGGCGAAGCGGCCGGCTACTTGGCGTAGTAGTCCTCGTAGCGGAAGCAGAAATCCACATAGTCCGAGTTCTGGCGCTGGCGCTCCATGTCTACCTTGGACAGCACCACGCCGGCGATGGTCACGTTCAGGGACTGCAGATAGGCCACGCCCGCCTCGACGGCGCGGCGGGGGGTCTTGTCCCACTCCACCACATAGAGGGCGAAGTCGCAGATGCGCGACAGGGCGGCCGAGTCCGAGGCGACCATGGTGGGCGGGGTGTCCACCACCACCACGTCGAACAGCTCCATGAAGCCGGCCAGCTGCGGGCTGCCCACGGCGGCGCGCAAAAGCTTCTGCGGGTCGCCCACGCGGCTGCCGGCGGCGGCGAAATGCAGGCCGGTCTGGGGGTCCACCCGCACCACCTCGTCCAGGCTCATCTCCTGGTGCAGGAACTCGGCCAGACCGGGCCCGTGCGCCACCCCCAACAGCGGCGCCACCTTGGGCCGGCGGAAATCGCAGTCGCACAGCAGGGTGCGATAACCGTTCTGGGCCAGGGTGCGCGACAGCGACACGGCAAAGGCGGTCTTGCCTTCCCGCGGGACCGACGAGGTGATCAGGATGCGCTTGACCGCCCCGGTGCTGGGGGCGTTCAGGATGGACAACTGGGCAGTCTTGATGGCCTCGGCATAGACCGAGGCGGGCTTGCTGACCACCACCTCGGAGGCGGGTTCCTTGTCGGGGCGGGGCAGCTGCGGAACGATGCCCAGGGTGGGCAGGCCCAGGGCGTCCTTGATCTGGCCGGTGGACTGAAAGCCGGCGCGCAGCCGCTCCATCAGCAGCGCCAGGGCGACCCCCAGGCCCAGCGAGGACAGCAGCGCCACCACCATGAACAGCGGCTTGTTGGGGTGCGAGGGCTCCAGCGGCGGCGCGGCGCGGCTGACCACCCGCACATCGGGCCGGGTCAGTTCGGTGCGGTTGGCGATCTCCTTCATGCGGGACACGAACGTCTCCAGCACCAGATTCTTGGCCGCCACCTCCTGCTCCAGCTGCTGCAGCTGGGCGATGACGCCGCTCTGGCCGGCCGAGCTGCGGGTGGCCTGGGTCATCTGCGCGCGCAGTTGCTGCTCGCGGGCCTGGGCCTGGGCCGCCTGGTTCTCGAGCCGGCGCGACAGGCGGGCCAGTTCGGCGCCGATCTCGGCGCGCACCCGCTGCAACTGGGTGCGGGCATTCACCACCCCGGGATTGGCGTCGTTGAAGCGCGAACCCAGGTCGGCGGCCTTGACCACCAGTTCGGCTTCCTGCTCGCGCAGGGCTTCCAGATACTGGCTTTCCGAGGCCAGCGGCAGGTCGTCCAGGCTGCCGCCGCTGGCGCGCACCCGGCGCAGCTGGTTCAACTCGGACTCGGCCAGGGTGCGTTCGGCCACGGCGGCGGCCAGTTCGCGGTTCATGTCCACCAGATATTGCTGGGCCGCCGGCTGGTCGGGCGAGGAGGCGAAGGGCGAGAGGTCGTTCTTTTGCCGGAACTCGGCCAGCTCGCGGTTGGACTGGGCCAGTTCGGCGCGCAGATTGGCCACCTGGCGGCTCATCCAGCCCGAGGCCTGCTCCACCTGCTCGAATTTGTTGCGGAGCTGGCTTTCCACATAGAGGTCCAGCAGGGCATTGGTGATCTGGGCCGCCTTTTGCGGGTCATCGGCCCGCACCCCCATCTGGATGGCATAGGAGTCGGCCTCGGACCGGGTCCAGAACCGTTCCGCCAGCTCGTCCACCGCCACCGCCCGCGCCTTTTCCTCGGGCGACACGCCATGAGGCTCGGACGGGCGCAGCGGCACCCAGGCGGGCAGGCCGGCGGCCCAGCCGCGCAGGTCGCGCTTCCAGGCGGGCTCGTCCAGGCGCGGATTGAATTCGGGATCGCGGGCCAACCCCAGTTGGTCCACCACCTGGGCGGTCAGTTGCCGGCTGGTCAGGATGTCCATTTCCGTCTGCACCATGGCCGCCTCGAGGGCGCGGGGCATCAACGGGCGGCTTTCCACCAGCTCGGGCTCCTTGGGCTCCAGCGCGACCATGGCCTTGGCCGTGTATTCCGGCTCGATCACCGCCAGGGCGGCGATGGCCAAGGCCAGGCCGCCCACGGTGATCCCCGCCACCATCCGGCGGCGCTGCCAGATCGCGGACAGCGCGTTGCCGCCCTCGAAGGTGTCCTTTTCGTCGCCCGCCATCATGCAACAGTCTCCTTACGGCAAATGAACAAGGCCGGCTGCGAGGGGCCGGCCAGGCCTATTCAGGGGGGAAGAAAATATTTTCGACGGATGTGCGGTCCCGGGGTTCGATGCCTGACTAATTTGCGGGCGGCAGGCCCTGTTTTTGACTATCCGGATGGAGGCGCCCCCGGGGACGGAGGAGTTACGGCCCTCTCCTTCCGGTGTCCTGATGGGCCGGCAAAGCCAGCCGGGCGGCCAAGGCGCGGGCGAGGTGGCGCACCGCGCGCAACACCCGGGCACGCCGGCCGGTGGCCCAACTTTCCACGCCGGTGGGCTTGACGGGATGCCACAACATGTCGGGTTCGCCGCCCATGGCAACCCTGGCCGGGCGAAACACGAAGGTGCCCGGCTCCAGGCTGTCGCGGGCCGGATCATTGCGATAGAACCGCCCCCGGTTCTCGAGCCGGGTGAAGGGGCCGTCGCCCCCCATGTCCTCGATCTCCAGCCCCTCCAGCGCCAGGATGGTGGGCACCGTGGCCTCGAAATGGCCGGTCCAGCCCAGGCGATAGGCCTCGTCGAGGGCCTGCAGGGCCCGGGCGGACAACCGGTTGATGGGAAAGAAGCCGCGCAGATGCAGCCGCTCGGGCAGGGTGATGCCCGGCGGCGGGCTGAGGCTGCCCCAATTGGCCCAATGCGGGGTTTCGGCGCGCCGGCGCAAGGCGGTGCCCACCAGGTCGGCCGGGCTGCCGGCAAAGGCCTCCATCAGCGCCGACCAGTTGCCGGAAAAACGCACGTCATATTCCACCGACCACACATGGAGGTAGCCGGGGTTGGCCTTCCAGAAGGCCAGGGGGAACAGGTCCACATGATAGCTGGTGACCGCCCAGCCCTTGCGCGCATAGCCAAAGGACCGGGGCGCTTGGTCGTCGAAGCGCCAGGCCCGCACGTCCGACGGCAAGGGCGGCATCTGGGCCATGTTCAGCAGCAAGATGACGTCATAGGCGGCGCCCAGGTCGTCCCTGAGCTTGCGGTACTCGGCCAGCAGTCCCTCATCCACGAAATGGCTCATCAACAGCACGGCAGTCTGGGTCTGCCCATATGTCACGGGAGCGCCTCCTTGGGCTGGTTGCCGGTCAGGGATGAGAGGGTGACCGACCCAGGGCGGGAGGGGGAAGACGGGCAAGGGGAGAGCGCCGCTCTCCTCCGGCTTAGTCCTTCGCGCCGGCGCTGATCACTTCGGCCAGCGTATCCTTCCATGGCGGCGCCTCGCCCCCCAATTGGACGGCGCGCCGCGCCGCCGCCACCGCCTCGTCGCGCCGCCCCTGGCGCGACAGCGACAGGGCCAGGTTGTTCCAGGGCGCGGCGGCCTTGGGGGCGATGATCAGGGCCTGCTCATAGGCGGCTTGCGCCTCCACCGGCCGGCCCTGGGCATAGCGGGCATTGCCCAGCCCCATCCAGGCGCCCAGGCTGGCGGGCCAGCCCAGAAGCGCTGCCTCATAGGCCGCCTCGGCGGCTTCGGGCCG
>CAYOKN010000034.1:0-15594 GCA_964404545.1 uncultured Rhodospirillaceae bacterium
CCCGCCCTCGGCCAGTTGCTGCATGGCGCGGGCCAGGTCGGCCACGTCGCCCGCCTCGCCCTTGACCGCCGCCGCCACCGCTGCCGAGAAGGCGTCCCGGGCACGGCGCAGGCGGGTGTCGCGGGTCTCCAGCGCGGCATCCAGCGGGGCGAGCAGCTTGCGCGCCTCCTGCACCGCGCCGGTGCGCATGAGCGCCAGCCCCGACAGCAGCTTCAGCCGCAGATCGTCGGGATGCTGGCCCAGGGCGTCGCGCGCCAGGTCGAAGGCCTGGAAGAACTGGCCGGCCTCGAGCAGGCGGCGGATGGCTTCGGCAAAGTCGCGGGCGGACCAATGGGTCCGCCCGGCAAACCCGGCCGCGATCAGGGCCGCGTCCGACATATGGTTTTCCCCCTCGGGCTGAGGGCGCCGTCCCGGTTAGAGGAAGGTCGCCTCGATATCCACCGAAGAAGTATGACCGATCTTGTCGAAGTGTCGTGACAAGAATTCCTTGCCCTTCTCACGGCCGAGATTGAACAGGAATTCCAGATGTTCCCAATCGGGGTTCAGCTTGGACGACACCGGCAGCGCCGCCATCACGTCCTCGGCCATGATCGAGTGGATATAGGCCTCACGCAGCTTGCCGTTGTCGGTATAGCCGTCGCGGACCACCTTGTTGATGAAGTTCACCACCCGCATCTCGCGCATCAGCGAGCTGTTGAAGGACAGCGTGTTGATACGGTCGAAGATGGCGCCGGCCTTGTGCGGCACCTCGGGGATGTTGATGGGATTGATGTGGGTGATGACGATGTCCTGGCTCTCGCACTCGTACATCAGCGGGAACAGGGGCGGATTGCCCATATAGCCGCCGTCCCAATAGGGTTCGCCGTTCACTTCCACGGTCTGGAACAGGAAGGGCAGGCAGGCCGAGGCCAGCACCGCCTCGATGCACAGCTCGTCCTTCTCGAACACCTTGACCTTGCCGGTCTTGACGTTGGTGGCGGCCAGGAACAGCTTCACTGCCTTCTGCTTGCGCAACACATCGAAGTCCACGCAGGCCTCGACCACGTCGCGCAGCGGGTTCAGGTTCAGCGGGTTCAGCTCATAAGGCGAGAAGATGCGGGACATGGCGTCCAGCATCATCCACATGGGCGAGTGGTCCAGCGAGCCGTTGCCGAACACCTTGTCCATCCAGGTGGGCTGCAGCGGGCCCATCTTACCGGCGTCCGAGATGGCCTTCCAGAATTTGCGCAGTTCGCGCCGGGCGCCTTCGCGGCCGCCGGTGGCCAGGCCGTAGGTGGTGACGGCGGCGTTCATGGCGCCGGCCGAGGTGCCGACAACGCCTTCCACTTCCAGGCGGCCGTCTTCCAGCAGGGCGTCAGCCACGCCCCAGCTGAAGGCGCCGTGGGCGCCGCCGCCCTGAAAGGCCAGGTTGATCTTCTTGACCTTGCCGCCGGCCTTGGCCGCCGGCTTGGGCGCCGCTTCAGCCTTGGGTGCCGGAACGGGGGCCGGCTTGGGCGCGGGCGCCGGGGAAATTTCGCGGATCACGGGAGCAGCAGCCTTGGGCGCGGCAGGCTTGGCGGCAGGCTTGACGGCAGGCTTGGCAGCAGGCTCGGGCGCGGCGGCGGACTTGGCAGCCGGCTTGGTGGTGCCGGTCGGGGTGCTGGGCGGCTTGGCCATCGATCACTCTCCCACTTCGCTGTAATAACCACACACCAAAGATGTGTGCAGTGCGAAAGCTGTGATGGCAACCAGGCAAAATGCCCTTATGACTTTAGACCATAGGCACTTTCACGCCTGTCAGCACTTCAACCCTGCGATGGCATTCGGCAGTTCGTCGAAACGGTCGATCAGGCGGTCGGCACCCAGCTCGGCGGCGGGGATGCGGGTATAGCCGAAGCTGACCGCCACCACCGGCCAGCCGGCGGCGCGGGCGGCCTGCACGTCATTGGCGGAATCGCCCACCATGATGGCCGGGCGCCCCTCCATGCCCAGGGCCTTCATGGTTTCAAGCAGATGGCGCGGGTCGGGTTTCTTGACCTGGTCGATGCTATCGCCGCCCAGCACCGCCCCGAAATATCGGTCCAGCTTCAGGATACGCAGGATCTCCACCGCCGGCTTGAAGGGCTTGTTGGTGCAAACCGCCAGCCGCCAGCCTTGGGCGCACAAGGCATCCAGCGCCGGCACCACGCCCTCGAACAACACCGTGTCGGCGCAGACCCGCTCTTGGTAAAAGACCAGGAAACGGGCGGTCAAGGCACCCGGGCTGACCTCGGCGGGCAGGCCGCCGGTGGCCTCGAAAGCCCGACGCACCAGCACGGCAGCGCCATCGCCCACCATGTGCCGCAGTTCGGCCAGACTGACCGACCGGCGCCCTTCCTCGGCCAGCAGCCGGTTCACGCCGGCCAGCAGGTCGGGGGCGCTGTCGATCAGGGTGCCGTCCAGATCGAACACCACCGCCCCGGGACACTGCGTCATTTTGTAACCATCCGTCATAAAGTTTGATTGGCTGGACTCTGGGTTTTGTGGCACTTTCCCGCCCGTCCAACCATAATTTGTGGATCAGGCGCGCCAGAATGGCAAAGGGTAAGATCGCCGCGGTGGTTCTGGCCGCGGGCATGGGCACCCGGATGAAATCCCGGCTGCCGAAAGTCATGCATCCCATCGCGGGCCGTCCCATGGTCCAGCATTTGATCGCCACCGTCAGCGAGCTGTCACCGGACCAGGTTGTGGTGGTGGTGGGCCCCGACATGCAGGTGGTGGCGGACGCGGTGGCGCCCCATCCGACGGTGGAACAGACCGACCGGCTGGGCACCGCCCATGCGGTGCTGCAGGCCCGCGAGGCCCTGGCCGGCTTCGACGGCGATGTTCTGATCCTGTATGGCGATACGCCGCTGATCAGCCTTGAAACCCTGGAACTGATGCTGGCCGCCCGCCGCGCCGAGCCCAAGCCGGCGGTGGTGGTGCTGGGCTTCCAGCCCGAGAGCCAGAACGAATATGGCCGCCTGGTGGTGGGCGGCAACGGCCTGGAAGCCATCGTCGAATACAAGGACGCCAGCCCGGCCCAGCGCGCCATCCCCTTGTGCAATTCCGGCGTCATGTGCGTGGACGGCGCCCTGCTGTTCGAGCTGCTGGCGGACGTGCGCAACGACAATGCCAAGGGCGAATATTACCTGACCGACATCGTCGCCCTGGCCCGCAAGCGCGGCCTGCCCTGCGCCCATGTGGAAGGCGACGAGGAAGAGCTGCTGGGGGTCAATTCCCGCGCCGAACTGGCGGTGGCCGAGGACGTGCTGCAGAATCAGCTGCGCGCCGAGGCCATGGTCAACGGCGCCACCCTGACCGACCCCTCCACCGTCTGGTTCTCGTATGACACCCGCCTGGGCCGCGATGTGGTGGTGGGCCCCTCGGTATTCTTCGGCCCCGGCGTCACCGTGGGCGACGGCGTCGAGATCAAGAGCTTCTGCCATTTCGAGAACTGCAGCATCGCCGACGGCGCCACCGTTGGCCCCTTCGCCCGGCTGCGCCCCGGCGCCGAGGTGGGCGAGGCCGCCCATATCGGCAATTTCGTCGAGATCAAGAAGGCCGTGGTCGAGCCCGGCGCCAAGGTCAATCACCTGACCTATATCGGCGACGCCCGCGTGGGTGCGGGCGCCAATGTGGGGGCCGGCACCATCACCTGCAATTATGACGGCTTCGGCAAATACAAGACCGACATCGGCAAGGGCGCCTTCATCGGCTCCAACAGCTCGCTGGTGGCGCCGGTCAGCATCGGCGACGGGGCCATCGTGGGCGCCGGGTCGGTGGTGACCAAGGACGTGCCGGCCGACGCACTGGTGGTGGCGCGCGGCAAACAGGAACAGGTGCAGGGCTGGGCCGCCCGGTTCCGCGACAAGAAGCGGGCCGAGAAGGCAAAGAAGTAAGGATTTGGCGGCAGGCTCGCGGGCCAGCCTCATTCGGGACGGAAACCATGTGCGGAATCATCGGCATCCTCGGCAAGTCTCCGGTCGCCCCCCTGCTGGTGGACGGCCTCAAGCGCCTGGAATATCGCGGCTATGACTCGGCGGGCATCGCCACCCTGGTGAATGGCGGCATCGAGCGCCGCCGGGCCGAAGGCAAGATCGTCAATCTGGAAGCCCGCCTCGCCGCGGCGCCCACCGAGGGGACCATCGGCATCGGCCACACCCGCTGGGCCACCCATGGCGTCCCCAACGAGCGCAACGCCCATCCGCATGCCACCGCCAAGGTGGCCGTGGTGCACAACGGCATCATCGAGAACTTCAAGGAGCTGCGCGAGGAGCTGACCGCCTGCGGCCATGTGTTCGAGAGCGACACCGACACCGAGGCGGTGGTGCATCTGATCACCCACCACCTGGACCTGGGCCAGGCGCCCGAGGATGCGGTGCTGAACGCCCTGAAGCGGCTGGAAGGCGCCTTCGCGCTGGGCATCATCTTCGCCGGCCGGCATGACATGATGATCGCCGCCCGCCAGGGCAGCCCGCTGGCCATCGGCTTTGGCGACGGCGAGATGTTCCTGGGCTCGGACGCCCTGGCGCTGGCGCCCCTGACCCAGAAGATCTGCTATCTGGCCGACGGCGACTGGGCGGTGATCACCCCCGACGGCGTGACCATCCGCGACCAGGAAAACCGCCTGGTGAACCGCGAGGTGCGGCAAACCGCCCTGTCCGGCGCCCTGATCGGCAAGGGCGAGCACCGGCATTTCATGCTCAAGGAAATCTACGAGCAGCCCCAGGTGATCGGCGACACCCTGAACACCATGTTCAACCCCGCCGACCGCACCATCACCCTGCCCGAGCTGCCCTTTGACCTGGCCGCCATCGACAAGGTCACCATCATCGCCTGCGGCACCAGCTATTACGCCGGCATGGTGGCCAAATACTGGATCGAGCGGGTGGCCCGGGTGCCGGTGGAGCTGGACGTGGCCTCCGAGTTCCGCTACCGCACCCCGCCCATGGCCAAGGGCGGCCTGTCCATCTTCATCAGCCAGTCCGGCGAGACCGCCGACACCCTGGCGGCGCTGCGCTATGCCAAGTCCCAGGGCCAGCACTGCCTGGCGCTGGTGAATGTGCCGGAAAGCACCATCAGCCGCGAGGCCTCGGCCACCTTCCAGACCCTGGCCGGGCCCGAGATCGGCGTGGCCTCCACCAAGGCCTTCACCACCCAGTTGGTGGTGCTGGCCTGCCTGTCCATCGCTCTGGCCCGCGCTCAGGGCGCCATCGACGCCAAGACCGAAGCCGCCCTGTCCCAGGCCCTTGCCGAGGTGCCGGCCCGCGCCGCCGACGTGCTGGCCCATGACGAGGCCCTGAAGCTGATCGCCCAGGATGTGGCCGAAGCCCGCGACGTGCTCTATCTGGGCCGCGGCACCGGCTATCCCATCGCCCTGGAAGGCGCGCTGAAGCTGAAGGAGATCAGCTATATCCACGCCGAGGGCTATGCCGCCGGCGAGATGAAGCACGGCCCCATCGCGCTGATCGATGAAAGCGTGCCGGTCATCGTCATCGCCCCGTCCGACGACCTCTATGAAAAGACCGCCAGCAATGTGCAGGAAGTGGTGGCGCGCGGCGGCAAGGTGATCTTCCTGTCCGACGCCCGGGGCCTGGCCAAGATGGCCACCAAGGCCATCGCCACCGTGGCCCTGCCCGAAGTGAACAGCTTCGTGGCCCCCATCCTCTATGCCATCCCGGTGCAGCTCCTGGCCTATCACGTGGCCTGCGCCAAGGGCACCGACGTGGACCAGCCGCGCAACCTGGCCAAGTCGGTGACGGTGGAGTAAGGAGAGAGGCCCCCGCTCTCCGGGTCGCAAGGACCAGAAAAGACAAGCGGGCCTTCCGGCCCGCTTTTCCTTTACCCGTTGCCGATCACATCGGCCACGTCCTGGTCCGAGACGGGCTGTTTCAGCACCTTGGTGGCGATCTTGGCCGCCGCCTTGATGGCGTGCGGACGGGCCGCCGGGCCCTTATAGCCCTTTTCCATCAGCGCGAGCACCGCTTCGCGGTAGGCGCTGCGAATGACCGTATCGCGATTCATTGCAACCTTCTCCGTCAATGCAGGGTGGCGGAGGCCGGGCCGGCGTCGAGCCGGCGCAGGGTCCGCACGAAACGATAGGCGTCGCCGAACCGGGCAAAGCAGGCGATGGCCTGGCGCCCGAGATGCGAGATGGACACCACAGCCCAGTCCCGTTCGGCCTTGGTGACGATATAGGTGGGTTGCATTCAGCTTTCCCTCGAGAGTTTTCCCCCCGCTTCTTATGCCCCTCTCATGCAGCAGAGAGGCGACCAAAGTCAAGAATCGGCAAAAGGAGAGCTGTGACGAATTGCAATAATATGACGATGACTTTACAGGGAGATGAAAGATCCGTGCAGTCCACCCCAACTAATTGGAAATTTCTAGTCTTGCGCGCGAACCCTGCCCCGCCCACCCGGCGTTCCCCCGGCCCGGCCATCGGTCCTAGAACCGAGGGCAGAACCGGCGCAAGCCCGCGCTGCCCCTGAGCCTGGGCCCTGCGCCGCTATCCGGACATGGTCGAGCACTGAGTAAAAACTCGGGACAACACAAGGCTTTGCGCCGGTTTCATAACGCCCCTGCAATGACCGCGCAGGAGCGGGCAGCCAAGGTTTCAAGACCCCGAAAGGCCAAGGCAGCCGCCATTGGGCATAGAACCGACGGACCTGCTTATTACCCAGACCGGCCTGTATCGCTCCACCCGGTCATTGCCTACCATCGAAAGCGGTCAGAACAAGCCGGGAATGGATCAATGCTTGCGAGGTGGGATGTAATCGCACCGGCAATTGCCGGCCTTGCCTTGGTGGTCTTGGCGCTGCTGCCCGCCCGCCCGCCCCAGGCCGGTGCGGTGCTGAGCGCCCGCCAGACCGCATTGGAGACCGCCGCCCCCGGCTCGGCCGTGGCCTGGCGCGATCCCGGCAGCGGGGTGTCCGGCACCATCATCCCTGCCCAAATCACCGAACGCCCCGATGGCAGCCTGTGCCGCCGCTATACCCTGACCGTACTGGGCGAAAGTTCGACCCATACCGCCTGCCGCGACGACGGCGGCACCTGGCAGGGCGAGCCCCAGCCCGCCGGCCAGCCCAGCACCGTCTGGGCCGCCGTGCTCAGCCCGCCCGGCGATGCGCAGATGGCGGCGGTGGAGTAGGGGGGGGGTTAGGTGCCCTAGAACAGCCCCGCCGTCACCGAGCAACCGCACAGGGGGCAGGTCACGGCGCTGAGCAGCTTCCTGCGCTCGTCCTCGGACAGGTCGCGGCCCAGCATGCTCTCGGCTTCGGCCAGGAAACGCTCGTGAATCTCGGTCTGGCCGCAGGCGGTGTCGATCTCGGCACGGACAGAGGGCAGCGCCTCTTCCTCGGTCAGGGCCAGGGCCGGAGCCGCGGCCAGCGAGGCGGCTCCGGCGATCAGGAAGCGTCGGGTCAGCATGGGCATGGTCTCCGTCAGGAATCCGTGTTGGGCAGCCAGGGGATGCTGGTCACCTCGACCCCTTCCTCGCGCAGGGCCTCGGCCTCGTCCTTGCTGGCTTCGCCATAGATGGGGCGGGGGTCCACCTCGCCATAATGGATCTTGCGGGCTTCCTCGGGGAACTTCTCGCCCACATAGTCGCAGGTCTGCTCCACCTGCTGGCGGATGCCGGCCAGCACTTCGCGCACCTGGGCCATCACCTCTTGGGCGCTGCCATTGTCGCCCCGGGTCTTGTTCAGGCGGGGCGCCATGGGGGCCTTGCGCACCGAGGAATCGCCACAGACCGGGCAGCAGACCTCGCCCGCAGCCGCCTGGGCGTCATAGGTGGCGCTGTCCTTGAACCAGCCCTCGAAGCTGTGCTCCTGGGTGCATAGAAGCTGAAAGACGATCATGCCGTCACAGTAGCACAGTCTAGGAGGGGAGTGCGAAGGGCCGGTCGTGGGTCAGGGCGGGGATCATGGCGCGCGCCTCGTCCACCTTGGCGGGGTCCAGTTCGGCCATGATCAGGCCGGGCTGCTCGCCGCCCTCGGCCAGCACCTCGCCCCAGGGCGAGATGATCAACGAATGGCCGAAGGTCTTGCGGTCGTTGGCATGGGTGCCGCACTGGCCCGGCGCCAGGATAAAGCAGCCGGTCTCGATGGCTCGCGCCCGCAGCAGCACATGCCAGTGGGCCTGGCCGGTCTGCCGGGTGAAGGCCGCCGGCACGGCGATGAAGCGGGCGCCATGTTTGGCCAGGGTGCGGAACAGATGCGGAAAACGCAGGTCATAGCAGATGGTCAGGCCCAGACCGCCCCAGGGGGTCTCGGCCACCACGGCGCGGTCGCCGGGCTGGAAGGTGGCGCTTTCCCGATAGCTTTCGCCGCCCGCCAGATTCACGTCGAACATGTGGATCTTGTCATAGGACGCCACCACGGCGCCCTTGGGGCTGACCACAAAGCAGCGGTTCGCCACCATGCCGTCACCCACCAGAATCTGAAGGGTGCCGGTGTGCAGCCAGATCTTCAGTTCGGCGGCCAGGTCGCGGAAGGCGCGCAGGGCCGGATGGTCGGCTTCGGGCCAGGCATGGGCCAGGATGTTGGCGCGGCCCCATTGCATCATCGCCACGTTCTCGGGCATCAGCACCAGTTCGGCGCCAAAGTCGTGGGCCTCGCGCACCAGGGCGGCGGCGGCCTTGATGTTCACCTCCAGATCGGTGGTGGCGTTGACCTGGACGCAGGCAGCCTTGACCATCAGCCCTCGCCCCGCAGCATGGGATCAAGCCTGCCCTGCGCCTCGAGCGCATGCAGGTCGTCGCAGCCGCCCACATGCTGGCCGCCAATGAAGATCTGCGGCACCGTATGACGGCCATTGGCGCGGGTGCGCATCTCCTCGCGCCGCTCGGGCTGGGCGGCCACGTCCACTTCGCGGAAGCTGACGCCCTTCTTGGTCAGCAGCGCCTTGGCGCGGATGCAATAGGGGCAGGTGGGGGTGGCGTAAATTTCCACATCGACCATGTTTGGAACCTTTTTCAAACAGGGTGGAAGTTATAGACCCGCACCCCGGTCAGCGCAACGACAGGGGCTCGCTGCGGGTGAGCGGGCCGAAGCCCTGGGCCACCTGGCCATCCTCGCCATAGACGGTGACATTGGGCGAATGAGGATTGTCGTAGAAGGTGGCAAAGCCGTCCGGCCCCTGGATGGTGCCGGTGCTGCCCGTCATGTCCTCGCGGATCACTGCCCCGTCGGGCGCCAGCGTGTCGTTGCGGCCGGTCAGGGTGTTCTCGAACCGGGTCGCCGCCCCCGCCGGCCCCAGCACCGTGCCCACGCCATGGCCGCCGCCCGGCCCGGCTGGAGTCGGCGGATTTTCAGGCAGGATATAGCTGGGCCCGGCGCTGGGCAGCTGATGGGGCGGCGGATCGGACCATTGCGCCCCGACGGGGGAAGCGGCCAGCAGGGCGGCAAGGATCAGGACGGGCAAGCAACGCATGACGGACCTCCGGGCCAGGGGATTTCCCCTGATATGGGACCGCCGCCAGCCCGCGCTCAGCCCTCGACCCGGCCCACTCGCGCCAGGGTCAGCACATCCACCGCCGTGGCCCCGCCCGCCAGCAGCACCCGGGCGCATTCGCCCACGGTGGCGCCGCTGGTCAGCACATCATCCACCAGCAGCACCCGCCGCCCCGCCACCGCCGCCGGATCGGCCAGCAGGAAGGCGCCCCGCACATTGCGCCGGCGGGCCTCACGGCTCATCTGGCCTTGCGGAGGGGTGCGGCGGGCGCGCCGCAGGGCCAGCACCTGGGCCGGCACGCCCGACAGACGGGCCAATTCGTGGGCTAGCAAGGCCGCCTGGTTGTAGCGGCGGCGGAACAGCCGCCAGCGGTGCAGCGGAACCGGCAGGATCGCCTCGGCCTCGGCCAGCAGGTCGGCCCCGGCCCGGGCCATCCAGCGGCCGAAGGCGGGCGCGGCGTCGGTGCGGTCGCCATGCTTGAAGCGCAGCACCAGCGGCTTGGAGCCGTCGTCATACAGGAACACCGCCCGCGCCCGGGCAAAGGGCGGCGGCTCTGCCAGGCAGGAGGCGCAGAGCGCCCCCTCTCCCGCCTCGATGCCGAACGGCAGGCCGCAGCAGGCACAGGCCGGCGCGGCGATGAAGGCCACCTTGCCCCAGCAGACCGGGCACAGGGCGCCGGGCTCGTCCACCGCCGTGCCGCAGGCCAGGCAGGCGGGCGGCAGCAGCACATCCAGGATCAGCCGGCCCACGCGTCTGATCATTTCGCTTTCCCCCCAAGGTCGCCCGTCTTATATAACCCGGCATGGCCGATCCTGTGGACATCTTCGACCGCGGCTTGGTGCGCCGTCACCGCGACCGCGCCGCCCCCGCCCTGCCCGACTACGACTTCCTGTTCGCCGAGGTGGCCGACCGCCTGGCCGACCGGCTGGACGACGTGACCCGCAAATTCCCCCTGGCGCTGGAACTGGGCGCCCATGGCGGCGAGCTGGCCCGCGCCCTGAACGGACGCGGCGGCATCGAGACCCTGGTGCAGGCGGACCTGTCCGAGGCCATGCTGCGCCGCGCCCCCGGCAGCCTGAAGGTGGTGGCCGACGAGGAATTCCAGCCCTTCAAGGAGGGCGCCTTCGACCTGGTACTCAGCAATATGGCGCTGCATTGGGTCAATGACCTGCCCGGCGCCCTGCTGCAGGCCCGCCGCGCCCTGAAGCCCGACGGCCTGTTCCTGGCAACCATGCTGGGCGGCGACACCCTGATCGAGCTGCGCCGCGCCTGGATGGAGGCCGAGATGGCCGAGGAAGGCGGCGCTGCCATCCATGTCTCGCCCTTTGCCGACGTGCGGGACGCCAGCGCCTTGCTGCAGCGGGCCGGCTTCGCCCTGCCGGTGGTGGACAGCGACGTGATCACCGTGACCTACGAGTCCGCCTTCAAGCTGATGGCCGACCTGCGCGGCATGGGCGAGGCCAACGCGGTCAAGGCCCGGCGCAAGACCCCGGCCCGGCGCGCCACCCTGCTGCAGATGGCCGAGGCCTATCACCGGCTCTATGCCGGCCCCGATGGCCGCATCCCCGCCACCTTCCAGATCATCACCCTGACCGCCTGGAGCCCAGACCCCTCGCAGCCCAAGGCCCTGCCCCCCGGCTCGGGCCAGGTCAATCTGGGTGAGGTCCTGCGCGACGGCGGCGGCTGCCACTAAAGGCTGGCCCCGCTGCCAAAGGAAAAACCAACCTGGTGAATCAAGCGGCTATGCCGCTAGGCCTTGCCCATCCCACCCCCGATCTCCTACCCTGCCGCCATGCTTTTCCCCCAGCCCCTGACCCAGGGCCGGCTGATCCGGCGCTATAAGCGGTTCCTGTCCGACATCGAGATGGCCGACGGCACCGTGGTCACCGCCCATGTGGCCAATTCCGGCGGCATGATTGGGCTGAACGAACCGGGCATCGAGGTCTGGCTTTCGCCCGCCAGCAACCCCGAGCGCAAGCTGCGCTGGTCGTGGGAGCTGGCGCGCATCGACGGGCATCTGGTGGGCATCAACACCCATTGGCCCAACCAACTGGCGGCCGAGGCGATCCTGGCGGGGCGCATCCCCGAACTGGCGGGCTATGACAGCCTGCGCCGGGAGGTGAAATATGGCCGCAACTCGCGCATCGACCTGTTGCTGGACTCCGCCAGCCGCCCCAAATGCTATGTGGAAGTCAAAAACGTGCATCTGAGGCGCGGCTGCCGGGCGGAGTTCCCCGACGCGGTCACCGCGCGCGGCACCAAGCATCTGGCGGAGTTGTCGGACATGGTGGCCGAGGGCCATCGGGCGGTGATGCTGTATCTGGTGCAGCGGGGCGATTGCGACAGCTTTCGCATCGCCGCCGACATCGACCCGGCCTATGATCGGGCGTTCAAAGATGCTAGGAAACGGGGGGTCGAGGTGCTGTGCCATGCTTGCGACCTGACCCTGGACGGAATCGAGGTTGGGGCGGCCCTGCCCCTGGATTTTAAGGACGACTGAGACCAATGGATCGCGACGAGCAGCGCGAGGCGGCGCGCATCACCCTTCACGGCCCCGAGGACTTCGAGGCCATGCGCCGTGCCGGCCGCCTGGCTGCCGAGTGCCTGGACTACATCACCCCCTTCGTGAAGCCCGGCGTCTCCACCGGCGAGATCGACCAGCTGTGCCACGCCTTCATCACCGAGCGGGGCGCCTATCCCTCGCCGCTGAACTATCGCGGCTTCCCAAAGTCCATCTGCACGTCCATCAACCATGTGGTCTGCCACGGTATCCCGGGCGACAAGAAGCTGATGGACGGCGACATCGTGAATATCGACGTCACCGTCACCCTGGACGGCTGGTTCGGCGACACCAGCCGCATGTTCTTTGTCGGCAAGGTGGGCGTGAAGGCCAAGAAGCTGGTGGACGTGACCTATGAGGCGCTGATGCGCGGCATCGAGGTGGTCAAGCCCGGCGCCACCCTGGGCGATGTGGGCCATGCCATTCAGACCTTCGCCGAATCGCACCGGTTCTCGGTGGTGCGCGACTTCTGCGGCCATGGCCTGGGCCGGGTGTTCCACCAGGCGCCGAACGTCATGCACTATGGCACGCCGGGCCAGGGCGTGGTGCTGAAGGAAGGCATGTTCTTCACCATCGAGCCCATGATCAATGCCGGCCGCTACGAGACCAAGATCCTGGCCGACGGCTGGACCGCCGTGACCAAGGACAAGTCGCTGTCGGCCCAGTTCGAGCATTCCATCGGCGTGACCGCCACCGGCTGCGAGATCTTCACCCTCTCGCCCGCCGGCCTGCACCGCCCGCCCTACGGCGACGAATAGGGAAAGGCCCGGCCATGGCGGACCAGGGGGACCTGCTGGCGCGCGCCCAGCCACCCGGAATGGCTGAGGAACCAGACCATAAGGGCCACCGCGAGCGGCTGCGCGTCCGCTTCCTGACCGGCGGCGCCGACCCCCTGCCCGATTATGAACTGCTGGAACTGATCTTGATGGGGGCCCTGCCCCGGGTGGATGTGAAGCCCATCGCCAAGGCCCTGTTGCGCCGCTTCGACAGCTTCGAGGAAACCATCAGCGCCGACCCCGAGGACCTGAAGACCGTCCCCGGCCTGGGCCTGGCCGGCGTCGCCGCCCTCAAGGTGGCCCAAGCCGCCGCCCTGCGGCTGCTGCAGCGGCAGGTGATCAACAAGCATGTGCTGTCCTCGTGGGACAAGCTGATGGACTATTGCCTGGCCAGCAATGCCTACGAGGCCACCGAGCGGTTCCGGCTGCTGTTCCTGGACATCAAGAATCGCCTGATCGCCGACGAAGTGCAGCAGAGGGGCACGGTCAACCACACACCGGTCTATCCGCGCGAGGTGGTCAAGCGCGCCCTGGAGCTGAATGCCAGCGCCCTGATCATGGTTCACAACCATCCCAGCGGCGACCTGACCCCGTCCAAGGCGGACATCGAGATGACGCGCACCATCCGCGACGCCCTGGCCCCCGTGGGCATCACCCTGCACGACCATGTGATCGTGGGCCGCACCGGCCACGCCAGCTTCAAGAGCCAGGGGCTGCTCTAGGCCCCCCGCCGCCATTGAGGCGGCGGCCTAGCGCGCCGCCGGCTGGTCGTCGCCCAGGATGCGGCCGTTGATCAGCAATTGACCGGCGGGGGTCAGCACCAGTTGCAGCCGATGGACCGGCTTGCCGTCGGGCCCGGTTTCCTCGATGGCGTCCTGGCGCAGGATGGAGGACAGGCTGCCCTCGTCCTGGCCCAGGCGGGCCTGGTCGGGCTCATCCTCCATGCGGGCCAGCAGGGCCAGCAGGGCGGGCAGGCCCTGGGCTTCCACATCCAGCCCGCCGGACCAGCGATCCCCCGATGGCGCAAAGCCGCCGCGCATGGTCAGGCCATAGCCCGGCCCGGCCAGCTCGATGTTGTCCACCTGCAGCTTGGTGCCCGCCTCGGCCATGGCGCGGGCGTCCTCGGCGTCATGCTCGGCCAGAGCCTGGTCCAGCAGCCCTTTCAGCTGCCCCGCCCCCACCGGACGCAGGCCCGGCGACAAGGCGCCCAGGGTCACCATATCCATCTTGCGGGCGAGCCAGCTGCGCGCCAGATGGCGGGTGGGCAGGCGGTCCAGGGTCAGGGCCAGGCGCAGTTTCTCGGGCAAAGCCGCCTGGGTCGAGGGATCGGCCAGCGGCAGGGTCAGGCCGGTCAGCCCGACGGTCAGGGTGCCCCGCCCCAGGTCCGCATCCAGGCCGGCCACCAAGCCGCCGCTATCCAGGCTGGCCAGGCTCATCACCGGGCGGCCGTCGGCCAGCAGGGTGAAGTCCTCCACCAGCAGCGCCATGGCGGTGTCGCGGGCCAGGGCCGGCAATTCGCCGGGCAGGTCGAAGCCGCGCACCAGCAGGTCGGGGCTGACCGCCCCGGTGCGCCAGTCCAGGCCAAGCTTGCTGCCCAGCTCGGTCAGGGCCGCCAGGTCCACCGCCAGCAATTCGGTCCGCAGCACCAGGCTGCCCAGCCGCACGGTGCCGCCCCGGCGGGGATTGCCCGCTTGCAGCTGCGCGTTGGTCAGCTGCTCCACCTGGCGCAGGTCATGGCGTCCATCGGCCGTGGGCACCAGGCTGCGGCTGTGCTGCACCCGGTCGGCGGTCAGGCGCAGCTGACCACCCCCGGCCACCCAGGCCACTCGGGTCAGCTCGGCCCGCAAATCCAGGATCGCTTTCAGCTGCGGCGACCAGCGGCCGGTGATGGACTGGCCGCCCACGGCAAGCGAGCCCACCTCGCGGCCGCGCCGGTCCAGCACCCGCGCCTTGGACGAAAAGGCCAGGTCCACCTTGTAATCCTCGCCGTCCTTGGTGAAGGCGGCGCGCACGGTGCCCAGGCGGATGGTCTGGTCCTGGTCCACGATGTCCAACTGCGGCACCAGCAGCACCACCGCCTCGCCCTGGCGATAAGCGGACAGGGTGCCGCCCAGCTTGATGCGGGTGCCGTCGATGGACTTGCCCATCGGCTCCAGCAGGCCGCCCACATCGGCCACGATGGCGGCCACCTCGGGGTCATGCAGTTCGGACGGACGGGGCGCCATGCGGGGCACCAGGCCCTTGGCGCGCAGCTCGTCCAGCACGGTCAGCGCCTCGGGCTCGCCGCCCTCGGCCGCCCGGGACAGCCATTTCAGGGCCACCTGCAGGTCGGGCTTGCGGCCCTGGCCGCGCAGGGCCATCACCCCCAGGCGGGCCATGGCCTTGAGCGAGCCCTTCTCGGCGGCCTGGGTATAAAGCTCCAGCGCCTTCTGGGTGCTGCGCGGCACACCTTGTCCGAACTCGTGCAGGGCCGCCAGGGCCAGGATGGCATCCAAGTGGCCGGCGGTGGCGGCGCCCTTGTACCAGCCCCAAGCGCGGCTGTCGGACCGCTCGCCGCCCAGGCCGCGCTCATACATTACACCTAGCAGATAGCGCGCCTCGGCCTCGCCCGCCTGGGCCGGCTGGGCCAGCTCTTCGCGCGCGGTGCGGTATTCGCCATTGGCATAGGCGGCTTGGCCGGCGGCCAGGTCGGCCCGCGCCGGCAAGGCCAGCAGCATCAAGGCCGCGGCCGGAAGAAGGACCCGCTTCATGGCCGTCGCCCCTAGCGCGCGGCGGTGCCGGTGCCCGCAGCAGCGGCCCCGGCAGCGG
>CAYOKN010000035.1:0-15497 GCA_964404545.1 uncultured Rhodospirillaceae bacterium
CGGCGCCTCGGCCCGGGGCGGCACCCAGGGAGCGGCGTCAGGCTCCAGGAGATCGGTCACCTGGGCACATCCGGCCAGCAGCGCCGAGGCCAGGATCAGGGGCAGAAAGCTCTTCATGGGCGCCACGGTGCCATCCCCCGTCGGTCTGGGCAACCCCTCCAAATGGGGCGGCTGTGACTTTTCGGTGACCGCCCCGGGGCGGCAAGGGGCCCAGCCGTGACAAATAAAGTTTAATCCTTTCAATACCTTGCTCCGTTGGAGGCGGTTGGCACACGCTAAGGGATGAGACGCGGCGTCGAAATGATGCCCGTCACAGCCTTAACAGAGGACGAAGCTGCCATGTCTCCCCGTGCCGTGCCCCTCCTGTGTCTCCTGCTGCTGGCCACCGCCGGCTGCTCGGACATGACCCGCCAGCAGCAGCGCGCCCTGTCGGGCGGTGCCATCGGTGCCGCCGGCGGCGCCGTGGCCGGCGCCCTGGTGGGCGGCTATGCGGTCACCGGCGCCCTGATCGGTGCCGGCGCCGGCGCCGCCGTGGGCGCGCTGACCAGCGACGGCAAGTCCCGCTAACCCCTCTCCCCTCGAACACCTCGGAGCCACCCCCATGGCCACCCTGCGCTTCCCCCTCGCCTTCGCTGCCGCCCTGGGCCTGTCCGCCAGCCTGCTGCTGACCGCCGGCCCGGCCGCCGCCGATCCCCCGCCCTGGGCCGAAGCCCATGGCCACTACAAACACAAGCAAAAGCACAAGCAGCACCGCCATGACGACGACGTGGTCTATGTGCCAGTTCCGGTCTATCAGTATCAGGCGGTCCGGCCCATGCCAGCCCGCCGCGGCGCGCCCTATGGCTTCGACCGGGGCACCTGCGACCGGGGCCTGCTGTCGGCCGAGCTGATGGGCAATGTGCTGGGCGGCGCCGCCGGCGGCCTGGCCGGCAGCCAGATCGGCAAGGGCAAGGGCAACACCGCCGCCATCATCGGCGGCACCATCATGGGTGTGCTGGTGGGCGGCGCCGTAGGCCAGACCATGGACACGGTGGACCATGGCTGCGTGGAAGGCGCCCTGGACTATGCCCCCGACCACCGCCAGATCCGCTGGAACGGCGACCGGGGCTATGATTATGCGGTGATGCCGGTGCGGTCCTGGGAGACCGGCAATGGCCGCTATTGCCGCGAATACCAGACCACCGCCACCGTAGGCGGCCGCCGCCAGGCCACCTATGGCACCGCCTGCCGCCAGCCCGATGGCCAGTGGGAGATCGTCGATTAACACTTTTCCCGCTATTCTCGGGGGATGCGGTGACACATCCCCCGGGAGCTCCATGCCAGAGACCATCATCCTGGTCGATGACGACGACCTGTTCCGCGAAAGCCTGGCCCAGAACCTGGAGGACGCGGGCTTCATCGTGCGCGCCTTCCCGTCGGGGCCGGTGGCGCTGGACAAGATCCCGTCCGGCCCCGGTGACCTGATCATCCTGGACTGGAAGATGCCGGAAATGACCGGGATCGAGGTGCTGCGCCGGCTGCGCGAGACCGGCGACGGCCGGCCGGTGCTGTTCCTGACCACCCTGTCCGACCAGATCTTCGAGGAGGCGGCCCTGTCGGGCGGCGCCGTGGATTTCGTCGAGAAGTCCCGGTCCTTCGGCATCCTGATGAAGCGGCTGCGCCTGATCCTGGGCGGCAGCAAGGGACAAGCCGCCGCCGAGGCCGCCGCCGGCCCCGCCGCCAACGCCGGGACGAGCCTGCTGGAACTGGGCCCGCTCAGCCTGGACCTGGACGGCGCCCGCGCCCGCTGGCGGGGCCAGCCGGTGGAGCTGACACTGACCGAATTCCGCATCGTCGAGCATCTGGCCCGCCGCGCCGGCCGCGACCAGTCCTACCGCGCCCTCTATGACGTGGTGCATGGCGAAGGCTTCGTGGCCGGTTCGGGGGCGGATGGCTTCCGCACCAATGTGCGCAGCCATATGAAGCGCATCCGCCAGAAATTCCGCGACCTGGACCCCGGCTTTGACGAGATCATGAACTATGCGGGGTTCGGCTATGCCTGGCGCCCCCAAGCCTAGGCGGCTGAGTCCCGACCAGCTGGTGCGGTCACTGTGGGCGCGCATCGTGCTGCTGGCGCTGGCCTTCGCGCTCTTGCCCTTGCTGCTGCTTGGCCAATTCCGCGAGGCCGAGGACGCCAAGCGCACCGCCCTGCTGCGTGCCCTGCAGAGCCAGGGCCGGGTGGTGGCCGCCGCCATCCGCCTGGTGGTCGAGGACGCCCAGACCGTGGGCGTGGCCGAGGCCCGCATGGCGCTGGAGCGGCTGGCGCCGCCGGACATGTCGGTGCGGCTGCTGTTCCGGCCGCAAGGGCGCCAGGACGGGGCCGTATTCCTGGTGGCCGCCCGCCCCGGCCTGACGGAACCGCAATTGGAGGCGGAACGGCGCCAACTGCTGGACGCCGGGGTGGCCGCGCTGCTGCCCCAGGGCTGCCAGGCCGAAGGCCAGGGTCTGGACCTGGACTACCGCGCCTCGGACGGCGGGACGGAATTGCTGACCTCGCTCACCCCCTTCACCACCAAGGCCGGCTGCTGGGCGGTGGTGACCTCGCACAGCCTCGAGGACTTCATGGGCCGCCAGTTGGCCCGGCCGGGCTGGCAATCCCCCCTGGGCCTGCTGTCCGCCGCCCTCTATGCCGGGCTGGCGGGCCTGGTGTTCGCCGTGCTGGCGGGCCTGCTGGGCAGCCTGCGCCGCTTCCGCGCCCAGGCCCGGCTGGTGGCCGGCGGCGGGCGCGAGACCAGCTTCCGCGACCTCAACCGCATCCCCGAACTGGACGGCATCGCCGCCGAGTTCGACGGCATGGTGGCGCGGCTGCGCGCCGCCGCCGACACCATGCGCCAGGCCGCCGAGGACAATGCACACGCCTTCAAGACCCCCATCGCCACCATCACCCAGAGCCTGGAGCCGGTGCGCCGCGCCCTGGCCGGCAGCGATGGCCGGGCCCAGCGGTCGCTGACCCTGATCGAAACCGCCCTGGCGCGGCTGGAAGCCCTGGTGCAGGCCGCCCGCCGCATGGACGCCGCCGATGCCGAACTGGTGGACCCGCCGCGCGACCCGGTCAACCTGTCGGCCCTGGTGCATGGCCTGGTGGACGAGGCCGAGGAAGCCCACACCACCGTCCGCTTCCACCGCGAGGTGGAGGCCGGCTGCATCACCCTGGCCAGCGAGGACCTGCTGGAAACCGCCCTGGGCAATGTGCTGGACAATGCGGTCAGCTTCTCGCCCCCCAGCGGCGCCGTGCGGGTGCGGCTGCGGCGCGAGGACCGCAGCCTTTGCCTGGTGATCGAGGATGACGGCCCGGGCGCCCCACCGCTTGTGTTGGACCGAATGTTTGAACGCTATGTGTCGCATCGGCCCGGCCAGCACGCAGCTGCCAGCCATTTCGGTGTCGGGCTGTGGATCACCCGCCGCAACATCACCGCCGCCGCCGGCACGGTGACCGCCGCCAACCTCCCGAGCGGCGGTCTGGCGGTCACCATCCGGCTGCCGGTGGGGTAAGCAGCTTCAAGCGGAACATGGGGGGCTCCTTTGCCGTGATGCAAAGGCCTGAACAGCTGGAACGGGCCAAGGCGCCCTATCCGAACAGGGCCTGGCGCAGCTCTTCGGGGCGCACCGGCTTGTGCAGAAGACGCAGACCGCTGGCCACCGCCTCGCGTAGCCGGTGGGCCTCGGTGTCTCCGGTCAGCAGCACCACCGGAAGCGGCCGGCCCAGGCGCTGGCGGATGCGCTCGGCCAGCTGGATGCCCACCACCTCGCCATTCAGGCGCAGGTCAGCCACCAGGGCGGAGATGGGGGCCCGCCCGCAGGCCTCCAGCGCCTCGGCCTCGTCGCCGGCTTCCAGCACCCGCGCACCCCAGACCGACAATTGCAGGCCCAGGCTGTGCCGAACCTCGGGCTCGTCGTCCACCACCAGCACCCAGTCGCCCACCGCCACCGCGCCGGGACCGCCGGGCGCCGTGTCCTGGGCGGGGTGGGCGCGGGCCACCACCAGTTCGAACATGCTGCCCTTGCCCGGTGCCGAGCGCAGGCTGATGCTGTGGCCCAGCAGGCGCACCAGGCGGCGCACGATGGCCAGCCCCAGCCCCAGGCCCTGGCGCCGCCCCTGAGCCTCGCCCAGCTGGGTGAATTCCTGGAACACCTCGTCGGCCTTGTCGGACGGGATGCCGATGCCGGTGTCCCAGACCTGGACCGCCACCCGGTTGCCCCGGGGCCGGCAACCCACCAGGATCTTGCCGCCCGCCGGGGTATAGCGGATGGCGTTGGAGATCAGGTTCTGGATGATGCGTTCCAGCAGCGCCGGATCGGACCAGACCCACCGCTCACCCGGCACCATGCTCAAGGACACGCCGGCGGTCTCGGCCACCGGGCTGAAATCGTCCCACAGGCGGGTCAGCATCACTCCCAGCGGCACCGGCCGGGTCTGTGGGTTCACCACATTGGCGTCCAACTTCGAAATGTCCAGCAGCGAGTCCAGCAGGCCGGCCAGCGCCCCGGTGGAAGCGCGCATGCGTTGGACGATGCCCGCCACCTCCGGCTCCAGCGCCTTGCCGGCCAGTACATTGGCATAGAGGTTCAGGGCCTGGACCGGCTGGCGCAGATCATGGCTGGCCACCGCCAGGAACCGGCTCTTGGACAGGCTGGCGGCCTCGGCCGCTTCCTTTGCGTCGCGCAAGGCTTCCTCGACGCGGCGGCGTTCCGCCACCTCACGGGTCAGGTTTTCGGTACGCTCAGCGACCCGCTCCTCCAACTCGGCATTCAGCTTGATCAGGTCGCGGGCGGTACGGGCCAGGACCTGTTCGCGGCGATAGAGCATGCGACCGACGAAAGCCAGGATCAGCACGAACCCGGTTTCGATCAGAAGGTTGCGGCGGGTGGCGTTCCACCAGTCGCTGACCACCGCATCCAGAGGAATGCCGGCGGCCACGATCAGCGGATAATTGGCCAGCGAGCGCCAGGCCACCAGCGCATCCCCTCCCTCGCCCTCGCCCCGGCTGCGCCAGACGCCGGCCGAGTTGGTGCGCAGCTCGTGGGTGAACAGGCGGGTGCCGGCCAGGCTGTCGCCCACCAGCCCGGCATCGGGGAAATGCGACAGCACCACGCCGTTGACATTGAACAAGGTGGTGCTGGCCACCCGCTCGGGCGCCAGCTGCTGCAATGGGCCGCCGAAAAAGCGCGGCTCCAGCACCGCCGCCACCACGCCCAGAAAGGTCTCGTCCCTGCCGATGATGGGCCGCGACACCACGATGCGGGCGCCCCGCTCGCTCGCAAGCGGGCCGTCGATGACCACATTGCGGAACTGGAAGATGGACTGCTGCACGCTGAAGAAATTCTCGCCCGCCACTGCCTGAAAGGCGGGACTGGCGCGGCTGGCGGCGATGCGCCGGCCCCAGGCGTCGGTGACCAGCAACTGCTCTACTTCGGGAACCGCCGCCGCCTGCAGCGCAAGGGTATTCTCGATCGCCGGCAGGTCATCGGGACGGGCCGCCACATGGTCGGCGGCATATTGCAGCATCAGGTCCACGGTACGCAGCGAGCCGTTGATCTGCTCGTCGGCGGCCTGGGCCACGGCGCGGCCCAGTTCCTCGGCCTGGCGCATTTCCTGGCGGTAGTCGGCCCAATAGACGGCGCCAGAGAACAGCACGATGAACACCACCATGAGCAGCATGAAGAAGCGTGCCGCCATGTTGCCGCTGTGCCCGTCCATAATCCCCCTCGCCCCCGAGACCTTGCGGAGATTGCCGGAAAAGCCAACCCCTGATAAGAAGAATAAACAAGGGGTTGCACAAGATTGGGGGGAAACCTGATGCATAATCGTACTGGCTGGCTGTTGTTGCCCTTGATGCTGTGGGCCGCGCCCGCCAGCGCCGACGAAGTGCTGCTGGTGGACCCCCTGTCGGGCACCGTGCAGCGCGCCCCTTCGCCGGGCCGCGACCCCGCCCTGCAAAGCCGCACCGGCACCGACCGCGCCCGCAGCTACCGCGACCAGGCGCCCCAAGGCAGCGGCTCGCTCATTATCCTGGAGCCGGTCGAGCAGCCGGGCCAGCGCCCGGCGCGAACCGGCGATGCCGGCCAGGACAGCCGCCGCTCGGCCGAGGACGCCACCGACCGAGCCCGCGCCTATGGCGACGAGGCGGGCGGTGTGGAAACTGGCGGGGTGAAGCTGGATGCCGGCAGCGTGCTGGTGATCGAGGATGGCGAGATCAAGATGCTGCCGGACGGCACCCACCTGGACAATCCCACCCGCATGCAGGTGGACCTGAACAAGGCCCGCGCCTATCAGCAGGGCCAGAAGCCCTGCGGCAGCGTGTTGGTGGGGGGCATCGGCGAAGGCGGCGCGGCCTCGGGCTCCACCTCGACCCGCGACGTCTATACCCTGAACAGCAACTGCCGCTAAAGCGCCCGCGCGGCGAGAAGCTGACGCGCGGAGCGGTCAGCCGCCATTCAGGCGGCGGCCAAACATAACCCTGGCCCTTCTACTGGTCCTGGAACAGCACCGAGGGCGGATTTCCAGCCAGGAAGGCCCGGCGCAATTCCTCGATCCGGGCGCGCTTCAGACCGAAGCGGTCGGGATTGAAGGCCCCCGGGTCCGGCGTGTGCATCAGATAGGCCTGGGTCTCGTTGATCATCATTTCCTCGTTTTCCATGTCATAGGCGCGTTCGCCCAGGAACTTGCGGAAAACGGCCCGGTCGGCATCGGTCATCTGCTCGGCCCAGAAGCGCCGGCAATAGGCCCGATAATCGCGGTTGGCGTAATATTCCCCATGCGACAGCTCGTGCCGCAGGATGGTTTGGCGCGCCAGCGGGGTGATGCGCAGCGTCTGGCCGCTGGGCAGCCGGTGCTGCTGTTCCTGCGGCACCGACAGGATCACCCGGTCGGGCCCCAGCTTCTGATAGAAGCCGCGCCGTTCCGCCATGAAGCCCTGGGTGATCAGGAAATCGCGCAGCATCAGCTCCTGGTCGTTCAGCTGGATGCCGGCATGGTCAGCCAGGTTGAAGAAGACGGTCAGCTCGCTGGTGCGGAAATCATTACCGAAGGCGAAGGTGGCCGGGGTGCGGCCGATGGAGCGGATATATTCGTCCAACTGGGCATCATCCAGAACCCGGTCACGAGGCGCGCCCATGCGCTCGATCAGCGTGACCAAGCGATTGAACATGGCCCCCTGCTGCTCCAGGGTGGGGATGTCCAGCACCAGGATGTCGGGATTGCCCACATAGGTGAAGACCTGCAGCTCGGCGGTGCGGTTGTCCAGCATCTGCCGGTAGCCGGCCATGCCCGGCTGCGGCAGTTCGGCAGCCGCGCCCTGCGCCAGCGCCAACCCCACGGTCAAAGCGGTGGCGCACAGCATTCCGTTCAGCCGAGACTTCATGTCTTCCCCCTCGGTATATCCCCTGGCGCCTACTGTCCAACCGGATGGCGCAGCTGGCAACTGGAAACTCAGCCCTTGGCGAAGACCCAGACTCCCTCCCATTGGGCCGGCGGATCGGCGGCCAGCTTGTCGGCCCGGCCGGCCAGCACCTCGGCCGGCGGAAACTCGCGGTCCGGCCAGCCGGGCAAGGGCGGCAGCGTCCGCCAGCCCTGGGCCGCCTGGGTGAAGTGGCCGGCCCGATAGGCCTGCAAGGCCTCGGTCCAAGCGGACAGGAACCGGTCAAAGCCGGCCTTGTCGTCGCCCGCCGGCAGAGGCATGAACAGCGGCACCGGCTTCTCGCGCCCCTTGACCCGCGCCAGGTCCAGCTCCACCAGCCACCAGTCCGGCCCCAGCAGCCGGGCGGTGTCCTCGGCAATCACCAGGGACAGGCCGTAATTGGGCGGCAGCCCTTCCAGGCGCGAGGCGATGTTGATGGTCTCGCCCACCGCCGAATAGCTGAACCGCTTTTCCGCCCCCAGATTGCCGACAATGGCGTGACCGCTGTTCAGGCCGATTTTGACGGTGAAGCTGGGCAGGCCGTCCTTGGCATCCTCGGCCGCCGTCCGGGTCACCAGCTCCACCGCATGCAGGCCGGCCCTGACTGCCGCGTCGGCATGGTCGGGCAGCTCCATGGGGGCATTCCACATGGCCATCACCGCATCGCCGATGAACTTGTCCACATAGCCGCCCGATTGATCCACCGCATCCACCAGCAGGGACAGATAGCGGTTGGTGATTTGCATCAGCCGCTCGGGCGGCACCTTGGTGGACAGGGCGGTGAAGCCCGAAAGGTCGGCGAACATGCAGGTGATCACCCGGTCCTCGCCGCCCAGACGGGGTCCCTTCTCGTCTTCGGCCAGCTGGGTGACGATGGCGGGCGCCAGATAATGGCCGAAGGCATGCTGCAGCTGCCGGCGGCGCCGTTCCTCCACCAGATAGCGGATACCGAAGGCGATGGGCATGGAGCCGGCGGCGGCGATCAACGGCAGGCTGACCGGCAGGTCCAGCCCCAGCGGCGCCGCCAGCCAGCTGGCCAACACCAGGCTGCCCATGATCACCCACACGCCCACGGCGGCCCGCCACCACGAGAAGGCAGTGCCCAGAAGAGCCGCCAGGGCGGCGGCCACGCCCGCCAGGGCCGCCACCGCCGCCAAGGGCGTTTCGGCCAGGGTGCGGCCGGTCAGCACCGCCTCGGCGGCCATGGCATGCAGATGCACACCCGGCACGGTTTTGGTGCTGATGCCGGAAAAGCCCATCACCGGCAGTCTGCAGCCCTCGGCGGCCAGAGGCGGCGGCACCGGGTCGGGCCCCTGCCCCAGCAAGAAGCGGTCCGGCGGCACCTTGCGGTCTTCCACCGGCAGATTGCTGCCCACGAACACCAGCCGGCCGCCGAACAACGCCTGCAGCCGGGCCCGCCCCTCTTCGGTGCGGCCGCAACGCAGCACATCCAGGAAGCGATAGGTGGGCACCGCCGTCTCCACCGGGCCGGCAGGCAGCCAGCGCACCGGCTGGCCCTTCAGGTCGATCCCGACCAGGTTCAGGGCCGATCCCACCAGTGTTGGGTAGCGCTTGCCATCGGCGCCGTCGAACATGGTTTCGATGGTGCGCACCACGCCATCGTCATCATGCAGCATCTCGGTCAAGCCCAGCGCATGCACATTCTTCCGGACGCCGGCAGCGACCTGGAAGGGCGTGGCGGGAAAAGTGTCGGCGGTGCGACCCAGCACCACCTTGCCCTTGGCGCGGTCCAGGGCCTGCAGCAGCGAACGGTCATGGTTGGGCACAAAGCGGTTGCCGGCAAACTGGAAGATCAGGTCATAGACCACGACCCGGGCGCCGGCATCCATCATGGTGTCGGCCAGTTCGCCCCACAGGGGCTGCAACATGGCCCGAGGCATGCTGAGGGTTTCGTCATCGGCCAGGGATTCGCGGTCGATGGCGACCACCGCCACTTGGGTGACCGGACGGGTGCCGGTCAGGTGCCAGCGCACCGCCACGCCCAGGTCGAACAAGGTGCCGTCCAGGATGGTGCGCGGCCCAGCCAACAGCACCGTCCCCACCGCCAGCAGGGTACACAGCCAAGCGCTGGCAACGCGGTGATTGCGGCGCCACCATTTCTTCATCGACGAACTGCCCCGCGCGGGCGAGGCGGCATCCTGGCCAGCCATGGCGTGTCCTTGCAGCGTGCTTTGAGGGGTTCAGCATAAGCCCCGCCCTGCCAAGAGAAAAGGGCGGCCGGTCAGACCGGCCGCCCCCTCTCGGTCAGGGCATTCCCCGCCTTACTGGACCGAAATGTCCATCTTGGCCTGGGACACCATGGGGTTCGACTTCTTGAAGGCGGCCACCACCTCGTCGATGGAGCCCACCTTCAGCGGAGTCAGGTCGCCGGCCTTCAGCTCGGGCGGCAGGGCGACGTCGCGATCGCTGCCCAGGCACAGCACCTGCTCGCGCGAGCCCGGCTTGTCAAAGCGGATCTTGAAGGGAACATTGTCGCCCGGCAGGGACATGGTCTTGCCGCCCGTCACGAACGGATCCGGCTGGAAGCGGTTCGGGAAGATTCGGGCGATGGTGTTGGTGCTGTCCTTGTAATAGCAGTACAGGAAGCCGTCGCTGGACAGGCTCACCTGGCCCTTCAGGTCCTCACGCGGGCGATAGACCGGACGGTCGCCGCGGTCCGAGGTCAGGCTGACCTTGGTGCCGGCGGGGGCCTGCGGCCGGGCCGGAGCGGTGATGGACGCGCCCACCTTGTCCTCGCCGATGGCCGAACCGTCGGCATCCAGCAGGGCATAGTAGAGGTCGAAGTCGATCCGGCCGTCGGCGATCAGGCCGTTCTCGGCCTTGAAGCGGCTGATGGCGTCCACGGTGGCGCGGTCCATCTGGCCGTTCACCGCACCGCGATAGGTGCCAAGGCCGCCCAGCTTGCGCTGCACGAAGGTCACCTTGTCGGCGTCGGTCATCACGTCATACCAGTCCCGGGCCTGCTGCTGCATGGAGGGATTGGTCTTTTCGATCTCCAGGCACTTCCAATAGGGCACGTTGGTCAGCTTGCCCATCAGTTCGATCAGGCCCAGCTCGATCAGAGCCCGGGTGCCGGCGCCCACGCCTTCGGACTGGTTCAGCGACATGGAGATGGACAAGCCGGCCTTGCCGATCTTGCCGCCCGCCTCGCCGGCCTTGCCCGAGCGGACAATGGCCATGGAGTTGCTGGCGTTCACGCCGGGGATGATGGTGCGGCTGACGGAATCGCCAATGTTCATGTCCACGGACAGCAGCGAAACCACCTGGTCACGCGACACGCCCAGATCGGCGAAGGGCAGCGCGATGCCCACGCTCTGCTGGGAATCCAGGGCGTTTTCATCCAACTGTGTGACGGCGCCACGGATATAGTAGTTGGGCAGCTTGCGGTTGTTGCCGGCGCCGGCCAGCTGAATGTCCTGGAACAGCTGCAAAAGATCGGTGCGCTCGGTGTCATAGTCCACGAACGTGATGGCCTTGGACTTCACCGACATCTTGGACACGGCGCTGATCAGCATTTCCTTGGTGCCGGCCGCCACCTTGCCGGTGGAGTCGGGAATGCCGGCGGTGGTCATGACGATGTCGCGCTTGCCGTAGTTCAGAAGCAGGTCGTCCATGCAGCGAAGCGCCGGCGTGAAGCTGGTGATGGTCTTCTGCGCCGGGGTCTTGGGACCGGCGGCGATGCTGGCGGTCTGCGGATTGGGCTGGGCGCAGCCAGCCAGCAGGCCAAGGACGGCGACGGACGCCACCGCCTTGGTCAGGTACGTCTTCGAACGCATGAATATCCCCCTTCCTAGTGAAACCCTTGTCAAACCCCTGCCGTCACTTCTTGGCGGCGGACACGTCGAACTTACGCAGCGCGGTGGCCGTGAAGGTGGGTTCCTGCACCCATTCCTGCTTCTTGGCCTCCTCGGGAACCCGCTCCATCACGTAATAGGCGAGTTCCATGATGTCGATCTTGCCGTTCTTGTTCAGGTCAGCCTCGCCCTTCATGCCCAGAAGCAGGAAAGTGGTGAAGTTGCCATGGCTCTCGGCCAGTCCCTTGACCGCCTCCTGCGGGCCGTCCAGCGCCTCCTTGACCGCCGCCGCCAGGATGGGACGGCGCACCTCCTCGGACAGCTGGGCGCTGGTGGTCTCGTTATCGTCCTTGATCTGCAGCGAGGACGAGAAGCAGGTGTCCAGCAGCAGCAGGCCGCGCGCCGCCTTGACCTTGGCCAGCGCCGCCGACAGGTCGGCCTGGGACACGCCATCGCGGGTGATGATGGACTGGTTGAAGGTCTTGCCCCCCTGCCCCACGTCGGACGGCACGAAGTAATAGCGCCCATCCACCGCGAAGCCGTGCCCGGCCAGGAAGAACACGAAGCTGTCCTCGGGCTTGGCGCGCGAGGCCAGGTCGGCCAGTTGCGCCATGATCTCGGCCTTGGTGGCCTGCTTGTCCAACAGGGTGTAGCTGTGGACCTTCTCATAGTCCTCGAGCTTGCCCTGAAGCATGGCCGTGGACACGGCGCGGGCGTCGTTGACCGTGTTGTCCAGCGAGGTCAGGCCCGGATAGGACGGATACTGGCTGACGCCCACCGAGAACACATAGAGCGTGGGCCGCTTGCGGCCATCGCTGGCGGGCGGACTGTATTTGATGCGGACGATGGAGCGGTCCTCGTCCTTGGCCTCCATCACGCCCTTGGCGTCGAAGGCCGAAACCAGCACCTCGTTCTCGCCGGCTTCCAGGGCCACGCGGTGGGTTTCCACGCGGCCCGCCTTGTCCTGGCTGATCACCGTGGGCTGGCTGTCCACCACCACGCCGTTGCGCACCACGCGCACCTTGCCGATGCCCGCCCCGCGGTCCTCGACCTTGACCTTCAGGGTCACTTCGGACTGGTTCGCCGAAACCGCCTCGACGCTGCGGGTGGCCTGGGCCTTGCAGCCAGCGGTGTCGCAATATTCCACCTGCCCCACCTTGGGCGGCAGGCCGGCCGAGAAGGCCTCGGTCAGGGCCTTGGCCTCGACGGCAGCGGCGGTGGTGCCCCGGAAGGCGGCCATCACCATGTCGCGGCGGGCGAACTTGGAATAGAGCTGCTCCACGCGCACGAACTCGCCTTCGCGGTTGCGCTCGCGGTTCACATGATACCCCACCAGCGCGTCACCCCGGCCCGAGCCCTCGGACACCGGATTGGTGTCGAAATAGCCGGCGGGGGTCCAGACCACCCACCGCTTGCCGTCCGCATGGGTGAACAGGGCCATCTGCTCCTTGCCGGTGTCGCGGGCGAACCAGCGGATGGAGCCGTCGGCCAGCGCCGCCACCACCTTGCGGCCGTCCGGGGTCAGCGAAACACCCCAGGCCGCCGCCGGCAGCACCGCCGACCACAGCGGCTTGCGGCTGCGATAGGCGCGCAGATAGAAGTCGGTGCCCAGCACCACCATGTCGCCCTGGGCGGCCAGGCTGCGCGAGATTTCGTTGGCATCCAGGGCGACCGGCACGCCGCCGATGGTGGGCACGGTGCCGTTCTGCCAGCCCGACACCTCGTTGCCGGCGGCGGGCGCGATGCCCGGCTTGACCAGGTCGGCGCCGCCGCTGGCCGCGCTCAGGCTGCGCTTGTTCAAATCGAAGCGCATGACCCGCTTGGCCTCGACGTCGAAGGGAAACTCCACCACGGCACCGTCCAACGAGACCTTGAGCCAGTTCTGGTAGCCCTGGCGGAATTCCGGCGACAGCGGGCCCCGGCCCACCGCCTGCTTGCCGGCCTGATCCACCACGCTCCAGCGCGGCTCAGTGGTGGCCACCGCCAGCCGGCCGTCGGGCAGAGACTGCAGGCTGGTGATGGTGCGGCCCGCCACCGGCAGGTCGTCGGCCTTGGCCAGATTGGCGCCGGACCAACGGCGCAGATACCAGCTGCGGCCGTCGGTATAGCCGCCGCCCGCCAGCAGGGCGGTGCCGTCGCCGCTCCAGGCCACCACGGACAGATTGCCTTTCTTGGCGCCATCGCCGGCCAGGGCGGCCAGCGGGGTCAGGCGGCGGGCATCCAGGACGGTGACGCTGTTGCCGCCCACGGCCAGGCGGTTGCCATCGGGCGAGAAGGCCAAACCCCAAGGCTGGTCCACCCGGACCTCGCCCTCGGGCTGCATGGCGGCGGTGAAGGTCTTGACCACGCCCTCGGCCGAGGCCACGGCCATGCGGCCGGTGCGGTCGAAGTCGATCCAGGTCACGGTGTCGTTGAAGGGCTGCTCCAGGGCCACGCCCTTGGCCTGCATGTCCAACACGCGCAGGCCGCCCTTGCCCTGCATGCCCACGGCCAGATAGCGGCCATCGGGCGAGAAGGCCAGCGAGATAACCGGCGCCCGCAAATTGCCGATGCGGCCCAGCATGCGGCTGCCGTCGGGAGCGAACAAATAGATGCAGAAGGCACCGTCCGGGTCCCAGGCGCGGCCCGTGCGGCCGCCCACGGCGATCATGGACGGAGCGGCGGCGACGGCATACAGCGCGCCTTCGTCATCGGTGGCGATGGGAGGACGCAGCACCGACAGCGGCCGCCCCGTGGACAGGTCCCAAAGGCGGGCGGTCTTGTCGTCCGAGGCGGTCACCAGGGTGCCGCCGGACACGGCCATGCGGTTGATCATGGCCGTGTGCATGCCGGGTTCGATGCGCAGGATCGGGGCCTTGGGCGGTTCGCCCAAGGCCACGGACTTGCCTTCGGTCACGGCGGCGTTTGCCGCCGTGAACCCGGTCGCCACCAGCAGCCCCAGAAGCGAGGCCGCCAGGGTGCCGCGAAGCATGCCGATCATGGCCGGACGATCAGCCGGCCAGATCGAAGCCGCTGGCGGCCAGCTGCTTGCCCTGGGCCAGGGCCGCATCATAGTCGCCGCTACGCTTGTTCAGGTTGTCGTTCATGGCGGCAACCTCGGTGGGCTTGGCCTGGCCCTGCGGCTGAACCACCGGCCAGGGATCGGCCGACGGAGCGGCGGCGACCACGGGCATGGGCTCGGGCTCGGCCATCTTCTTCTTTTGCGCGGCCTTCTTCTTCTGCTCGGCGGCCTTCTTGCGGGCCAGGGCGGCCTGACGCTCGGCTTCCTTCTGCTCTTCGAGCTTGCGGGCGGCCACCTGGGCTTCCCAGGCCTGCTTGGCCGAGGGATCGGACTCCAGGAGCTTTTCCGAAGCGAAGTTCATCTCGGCGCGGCGCTCGGTCATCTTGGCGCCGATGCGCTCGGCCTCGGCCAATTCCTCGGCGAACTTGGCCTTCTGCTCGGCCAGCTTCTGCTCGGCCACGGCCTTGGTCAGCAGGCCGGCCTTGAAGTCCGACTTGATGCGGGTGGCAGCCGCCTGGCGGCAGTCCACGATGCGCTGGAAAGCAACGGTGGCGCGCTGCACCTCGGCGGCTTCCTTGGAGATGTCGCCATAGACCGCGTTGGACAGCTGGCCCATGTCCTGGTTCTGCTGCTGCTGCGCCTGGAAATAGCCGCCAATGCCGCCGGCCACCATGCCGCCCACGGCGCCGATGGCCACCGCCTGGCCCATGTTCTTGCCACCACCGGCGGCGCCGATGGCCAGGCCGGCCAGAGCGCCCACCAGGGCGCCGGTCATGGCGCCTTCCATGATGGACCGCTCGAAATATCCCTTGGAATTCAGCAGCTCGGCACGCTGCACGCCGCAGACATCGTTCGGATCAGCACTGTGCGAGGCCAGGAAACCGCCACCGGGCTGGTTCGCAACGCAACCCGACAGCAGAACAGACACCGAAACCATGCAGGCGACAGCCATATTCTTCTTGGACATGATCCCCCCTTCAGAAAAGTCCTCCGGCACTCTGGCAACAGCGAAAGACCCTGTCAATCATACGGCGAGACAGATTTACCCTTCGGTGTTAGATTGCCATCCTCGCTTGGATCCATGTCCGGAAACCCTGCCGATGCCGCGCTTTTCACTCCGTTTCGCCCTGATTTCCGCCCTGCTGCTGCTGGGCGCCGGGGCCCAACCGGTCCAGGCCCAGGAGGGCGACGAGGACGTGCTGCCGCGCAGCTCGGCGCCGGGCGGCCTGCGCTTCATCTCCGCCG
>CAYOKN010000036.1:0-15365 GCA_964404545.1 uncultured Rhodospirillaceae bacterium
GACGTGGACGCTCCGGTGACCGAACAGATCATCCGCCGTGCCGCCATCCTCGCCGGTGGCGGCCGATTGATCGTCGCTCCCCCCCAGGCCCGTGTCCCCCAGACCAGTGTCGGAGCCGTCGTCCAAGCCGTCATCCACGCCTTCGGCCGTCTGGTCCCCCGCTTCGCCGCCGAATCCCGGAGCCCGATCCTCGGCCGGGTCGAGGGGCAAGGCGCCGATCTGGCATTCCGCACGGGGATCATTCGGCAGGCAGTCCGCCGGGCGGCTCGTGGTGACGCCCGATCGATCCTGAGGTGAGCCGCCAACCATGGGCTCGGTCCCGGTCTGGGCCCAAGCCGGGGCTCCCATCAACAGCGCCACCGCGCTGACGGTCAGAAGATGTCGCATTTTTCCCGTCTCCCTGTTACCGGGCCTCCTGGGCCCGCCCCCGGTTAACACCGACAGGCGGCAGTCGTCCCGGGCCGGAACGGGAAAAATAGGGTTGGGTCAGGGGGCGACCGCGATCAGGGCCGAGCGGTTCTGCACGCGGAAGCCCAACAGCAGGCAGCGTACATGGAACTTCACTGTCTGTTCGGCCATCCCCAGCTGATAGGCGATCTCCTTGTTGGAGCAGCCCCGCAAGATCAGGTCCAGCACCTCGGACTGCCGCCCGGTGGGCTCGTACAGGGCTTCGTCGGCCACTCCGCCGGGCAGGCTGGCGCGGTGACAGGCGGCCAGGGCCGCCCGACTGCGTACCCCATGCTGGCGCATGATCTGGCTGGCATAGATTTTCACCGTGATCTCGGCAATGCCCAACCGGCCGGCGATGTCGCGGTAGCGGGCGCCGGTGCAGATCAACCGATGAATCTCGGCAAGGCGCTCGGACCGCCGCTCCGATCGGCGCGAGGTTATTGGAGTGGCTGAAACCGTCTGGATTTGCAGTGTCATCGCTGTGGGAACTCCCCCTCCGGTAATCCTTTAGAAGGGGCAATGCACGGGCCAGAAGCATGAGGCAGTTAAAACAATAACTTGTAAAATTTGATGCAAATACTGCGACTGGCGGGAATCCTGATGCCGCAGACATTGCCATTCGCTCAAGTCATGACAGCCATGCGCCTTACGCATATGCAAGTCACAAGCCTGTAACAACCTGCCACAATACAGCGCAGATATTTTGGCACCCGGTCGGGGTCTTGACCGTCACTGTTCCGCAATATGCGGAACAGTGTTCGCATAATGCAAACACGACCCGCATTCGAGGTTTATTGGTCAGAAACCCCATTCCCGCCCAGATAGAGGACAGGAGGGCCCGGCGGCGGGCCCTCCTGTCGGGGGCGCTTACTGGCCGCCGCCGAAGCCCGGGGTATAGGTCTCGGCCGGGTCACCCTCATTGCTCGGCGGATTGATCAGGGATTCCTGCCGGCAGGTGATTCGGGTGTCGCCCGGCTGGCACCCTTCGATGCCGTATTCGCCGCTGGGCACTGTGGCGGTCTGGTCGCGCATGGCAGGTCCCTGCTGCAGGCCCTGCTGCTGCGGCATGGGCTGCTGGATGACCGCGTTCGGGGCGGGCTGGCTTTCCGGCACCACCAGGATCACATCGGGTGCATTACGCGGCTCGCCGGTCTGGGCAAAGGCCGGGGCCGCCATCAGGGCCGTGGCGACGGTGGCGAGGAACAGGCGTCGCATGGAGTCCTCCTTGCTTGATGCTGTCCCTTGGAAACAGCACCACCGCCGTAAGGGTTCCACGACGCGCCGAATGGACGGGTCAGCCCTTGCTGGGCTTTGCCGCAGGGGGGATCCACCGCTGTACCGTGACCGGGCGGCCGGTCGAGGATTTCAGCACCTTGGGCCGCAGCACGTCCTTCAAGGGCGGGGCGCCCTGTTCCGCCGAAGGCTTGGTGCCATAGAACAAGCGCATGTCTTCGAGCGGGATTTCGGACCGCTTGCCCTTCTTGATGGCGTCGGCATAGGGCTGGTGCCCCATGATCACGCGGGTCAGGTGGTCCACCGAATGGGCCCCGAAGCGGCGCCAGATGGAATCCAGGAAATCCCGCACCATCTCGGGCAGAGGCTTGGGCTCGATGGCCGGGCGCTGCACCTCCCAGGCACGATAGACATTGGGCTCGATGGGCCCCATGTCGGTGGCCACGAACACCCCCGGCATCAGCGGCCGGGAATAGGCCACGGCGAAATAGGCCTGGGCCAGATACATCAGCCGATGCATCTTCTGCGGCTGCAGATATTCATTGTCGTTGAGCGCCCGGTCATAAAACCAGTGGGCGATGTCGAAACTCGACTCAACGGCGGCGATGGCCATGAGTGCCTGACTCCCCGAGAGGTAACTGGTGTAGATTACGGCCTGGACCGCTCCCTTCTCAAGGCCTCTCGGGACTTTTGGACCATCGCCCCCGCCCCATGTCGCGCCGCCTCGCCCTGACCCTCCTGACCCTTGGCCTGCTCCTGCTGGCCGGAGGGCTGGCCTTGTGGCGGATCGGTGACCTTCTGGCCTGGGCCGCCGCCCGCCAGGGCGTCACCCTGACCGTGGCCGAGGCTTCGCCCCGCCATCTGCTGGCCACCGGCATCAGCGCCGAGGGCCTGAGCATCGAGCGGGCCGAGCTGGGATGGTCCTGGCCCGCCATTCTGTCCGGGCGGCTGGACCGGCTGGTGCTGTACCGTCCCCGCCTGGCCCAGGCCGAGGCTCCAACAGACGCCCCCGCCCGCCCCCTGCCCGCGCTGCCCGGCCTGCCGAATACCCTGGCGGTGCATGACCTGGAACTGGCCGCCCCCTGGGGCCGACTGAGCGGCAGCATTGTCCTGCACGAGCATGAACAAGCCGCCGCCCTGCTGCTCGAGCGGCCGGAAGGCCGCCACGGCCTGCGCCTGCAGGACGGCCGCCTGCATCTGGAAAGCAACGGCCTGGAACTGCCCGGCCTGCGGGCCCGACGCCTGACCCTCGACGGGCCGGGCGAACTGAGACTGGAGCGCGGCGGCTTGGCGCTGGTGCTGGCCGAGTCCGGGCTGCTGACCGCCGAAGGGCTGGACCTGGCCGCCGGCCTGCATCTGCCCCGGCTGGACTTACCCGTGGCAGCCGGCGACCTGTTGCGGCTGCAGGATGGCGCACTGTCCTCGGCCCTGGTGCTGGAGGATGCTCGGGCCGAGGGACGCCTGGGCCAGAACCCGGCACGCCTGACCTGGCCGCGATCGGCCCTGTGGTGGCGCTGGTCGCCCGCCGAGGGCTTCCAGCCGGACCTGCGGCTGAGCGGCGGTGCCCTGGCTGCCCCCGGATGGCGGATGGCGCTGGAAGGAGTGGACGCGGCCTGGACCGGCGACGGCCGCATGGCGCTGTCGGGCCGGCTGCAGCCCCTGGGCCCCGAGGCTCCGGTGCTGCCCCTGCGCTTCGACGCCCAGGTGACGCCGCAGCCCGATGGCGCCCTGGCCCTGGCCGGTCAGATGAGTGATCCCCAGAACCTCCTGCGCCTGCCCCTGGCAGGGCGCCAGGAGGCCGATGGCCGGGGCGAAGCCGATTTGCGCCTGCGCCCGCTCCGCTTTCAGCCGGAGGGGCTGCAACCGGCCGAATTGCTGCCGGCCCTGGCAAGCCTGCGCGGTGTCACGGGCACGGTGGCCGCCGGCGGACACCTGGCCTGGGACCCCGCGGGCGGGCTGCGGCCCCGGCTGGACCTTTTGCTGCAGAATCTGTCCGGCACCGCCGGGCCGGTAGCCTTCCAGGGCCTGAACGGGGTGGCGCGGTTGACCAGGCTGTCGCCCCTGTCCACCCCGCCGGGCCAAGAGGTCTCGGTGGCGCTGCTGAGCGCCGGCCTGCCCATGACCGACGGGCTGGTGCGCTTCCAGTTGGATCAGGGCCGGCTGCGGCTCGAGGAAGGCGCCCTCTCGCTGGCCGGTGGCCGGGTGCGGCTGGAGCCCACGGTCCTGGACCTGTCGGCGCCTCGGCTGACCCTGGGCCTGCAGGTGCAGGAGGTGGACCTGGCGCAGATCGTGGCGCTGACCGGGCTCGAAGGCCTCAGCGCCACCGGCCGGCTGTCGGGCCGCCTGCCCCTGGCGCTGCATGACGGCACCGCCAGCATCGTGGTGGGCCGCCTGGCCGCCCAGGAGCCGGGCCTGCTGCGCTATCGCCCTGCCGAGCCGCCCGCCGCCTTGGCCGGCGGCGGCCAGCCGGTGCAGATGCTGCTGCAGGCCCTGGATGACTTCCGCTATGGCCGGCTCGAACTGGTCCTGAACGGCACCGCCGGCGGCGAAACAACCGCCGCGCTGCATCTGGCCGGGGCCAATCCGGCCTTTCACGACGGCTATCCGCTGGAACTCAACCTTAATCTTGCCGGAAAACTGGATACCATTCTGGATCAGGCCCTGACGGGGTACCAAATACCGGATAGAATTCGCCAGCGGATGACCGAGTTCGGCAGTCCCCAAGGCGGGAAGGAGTAAATGTGAGCGCACGACGTTCAATCGTCCTGGCGACATTGGCGCCCATGGTCGGGGCCCTGGCCCTGGCGGCTTGCCAGCCCACCGTCAGGATCGAGCCGCCGGACAAGCCCATCGTCATCAATCTGAATATCAAGGTGGAACAGGAGGTCCGGATCAAGGTGGAGAAGGACGTGGAAAGCCTGATGCAGAACAATCCCGGTCTGTTCTAAAAGGGAGGCATGGCCATGATCCGTTTCCTCGCTGCCGCCCTGCTGGGCTTGTCCCTGGTGGCCGCCCAGCCCGCCGCCGCCCAAAGCCTGGACCAGGCCAAGGCCGCCGGCCAGGTGGGCGAACGCCCCGATGGCCTGGTGGGCGTGGTGGCCGACGCCCCGCCCGCCGTGCGCGCCCTGGTGGACCAGATCAACGCCCGCCGCCTGGAGGAATACCGGGCCATCGCCGGACGCAACGGCACCAATGTCACCGCCGTGCAGGCCATCGCCGGGCAGAAGCTGACCGCCCAGGCGCCCGCCGGCAGCTTCGTGATGGATGCCTCGGGCAAGTGGGTGCGCAAATAGGCATGGATTTCCTGGACGTCCGCATCGAGGAGTCGGAGGGCCTGATCCTGGCCCATAGCCTGCCGCTGGCCGACCGCATCCTGAAGAAGGGCCGCCGCATCAGCCCCGACGACATCGCCGCCCTGCGCGCCGCCCAGGTCCGCACCGTGGCCGCCGTGCGCCTGGGTCCGGACGATGTGGGCGAGGACGAGGCCGCCGCCATCCTGGCGGAGCGGCTGATGGGCCCCAATATCGTGCGCAGCGCCGCCTTCACCGGCCGGGTCAACCTGTTCTCGGCGGTGCATGGCCTGGCCATCTATGACCGCGACCGCCTGGACAAGATGAATCTGGTGGACGAGGCCATCACCGTGGCCACGGTGCCGCCCTTCGAGATGCTGGAGCCGCGCCAGGTGGTGGCCACCGTGAAGGTGATCCCCCTGGCGGTGGACCGCCGTCTGGTGGAGGCCTGCGCCGCCTTTGCCGGCGCCGGCACGCCGCTGCTGTCGGTACAGCCCTTCCAGCCGCGCCAGGTGGGCTTGATCCTGACCGAATTGCCGCGCATCAATCCGCAATTGCTGGAGCGCACCGCCCTGGCCATGCGCGAGCGGGTGGAAAGCCTGGGCTCGGCGGTGGTGGCCGAGGCGCGCTGCGCCCATAACGAGGGCGCGGTGGAACGCACCATCGCCAAGCTGGTGGCCCAGGGCTGCGACTTCCTGCTGATCTCGGGCGCCACCGCCACCGTGGATCGGCGCGACGTGGTGCCGCGCGGCATCGAGCGCGCCGGCGGACAGGTAGAGCATTTCGGCATGCCGGTGGACCCCGGCAACCTGCTGCTGCTGGCCTATTTGGGCCCCGTCCCCATCGTGGACATGCCGGGCTGCGCCCGCACGCCCAAGCTGAACGGCCTGGACTGGGTACTGCGCCGCCTGCTGGCCGGCCAGCGGGTCAGCGCCCGCGACATCATGCTGACCGGCGCCGGCGGTCTGCTCAAGGACCTGCCCATGCGGGCCACCCGGCGCGATGCCCAGCCGCCGCGCGAACGCTCGCCGCGCCAGGCCCGCTTTGCCGCCGTGATCCCGGCCACCATCGCGCCCAATCTCTATCTGGACGGCGCCGCTGCCCTGCAGCCGGTCTCGGGCCGGCCCATGCTGCGCTGGGTGGTGGAAGCCGCCCTGGCCTCGCGCGCCGAGCCGGTGGTGATGGTGGCAGCCGGTGCCCGCGCCGCGCTGGACCGCGCCCTGGACGGCCTGGCGGTGCGCATCGTCGAGACCGAGGACCCCGGCCTTCTGCCCTCGCTGGCCGCCGTGCGCAAGATCCTGCCGCCGGACATCGACGGCGTGCTGATCTGCCCGGACGGCATGACCGCGATCACCGCCCGGCATTTCGAGCGCATGATGGATGCCTTCGACCCCGACGAAGGGCGCGGCGTCTGCCTGCCGGTCTATCGCACCCAGCGCGGCCACCCGCAACTCTGGGCCCTGCCCCTGTTCGACCAGCTGGCCCGCCTGCCGGCCAATGACCCGGACGCCCTGCGCCGCCTGATGACCGAGCATGTGGACACCATCTACGAGGTGGTGTTCGACGACCCGGCCGTGGTCGAGATGATGGAAACCCCCTGCGGCCTGGACGAAATCGCCGCCGCCGCCGACTGACGCCCCCTCCGCCAACCATCTAGCCGCTAGATTCTTGCCACAGAAGCACAGAGGCACGAAGGGCCGTGCGGTACCGCCGGTCTGCGGGATTGGCTCGGAGAAAGGCTCCGTCGACTTGTCCGGTCAGGGCGCGCCCAACCGATCTAGCGATTAAACATAACCATGCCGGCCTCGAAAACCGCAGGCGTCCCAGCCAGGCTTAGAGAAGGGTGCTGTGGTTTTCGCCCAGCAGGCGGTCGGCGCCGCTGACCACGCGCATGATGTGCTCATAGGAGGTGATGCCCCGCCCCAATTCCTGGGCGAAGGGCAGATAGTCCGGGCCGCTGCCGCCGCCGGACATCTCGTTCACCTGATAGGCTCCGGGATAGCGGTTGTTCATCCAGGACAGGGAGCGCCGGGGACCGTCCTTTTTCGGCTGCTCCTGGCGTTCCTCGCGCTGGTACCAGCCCTCGGGCTGGGTCCATTGGTCATAGCCACGGATGAAGGCAGAATCGCCCGACCCCTCGATGCGGTCGCGCACCGAGGCCACCATGGAATCTTTATGCTGCAACGACGACCAGTTTGCCGACGGCTGGACGGCATTGGACGAGGTCGCAGACCCGACTCGAGCGGCTGCGGACATGATGCTGTTCCCTCTGGCACCCATGGCCCGGACCGGCGGACTTCTTCCGGCGATCTCCAGCCCTGCCTCCTTCCAGAGGCCGGACCTGCCACGGTTTCCTAACTGTATTTTGCGCGCCTGCGGCGAATTTTCAAAGAATTATCGGAATTTTAAAGAGTCCATGATTCTGCGCCGTGACGCCAATCATTGTATCTAGCAGCTAGATTCGGACTCTTCTGGCCCAAGGAAAACATCGTGTATTCAGGAAGATAACGGTCATTGCTGATACCACAACGCACCTTCGCCGCCCATAATCTAGCAGCTAGAATCTTTATAGGCAGCGGCCTCGGCCAGCAGCCAGGCGCGGAAGGCGGAGACCTTCGGGCTGTGCAGCCGACGGGGCAGGCAGACAAAGTGATAGCCATAGGCGATGGGATGCGAGAACCCGAACAGCCGCACCAGCCGCCCTGCCGCCAGGTCCTCGGCCACCAGGCTGCGCCGGACCAGGGCCACGCCGAGACCACGCGCCGCCGCTTCCAGGATCAGGCTGCTGTCGCCGAAATGGCGTCCCTTCAGCTCGGTGCCCGGCGGCAGATCCACCCCATGGGCCCGCAGCCAGCTCGGCCAGTCGGGAAAGCTGACATCCCACACCACATTGTCATCATGCAGCAGAGGCTGGGACAAAAGGTCGGCGGGCTGAGCCACCGAAGCCGCCAGTTCCGCGGTGCAGACGGGCAAGACCTCCTCGTCCAACAGCCGGTCCACCACAAGGCCCGGATAATGACCCGAGCCATAGCGCAAGGCCACGTCGGCATCCTCGGCCTCGAGATCGACCACGCGGATGGTGGCGGTCAACCGGATCTCCACCTCGGGATGGTCGTCCTGAAAGCGTTCCAGGCGCGGGATCAGCCAGCGGGCGGCAAAGGCCGGAGGCGCGGTCACCAGCAAAGGCCCCGCCTGGGCACCGGCCCGCAGATGCTCGGCCGCCCGCTCCAACGCGTCGAAGCCGTCGCGCAGATGCGGCAGGGCCGCCGCCAGCGGCTCGGCAATGGCCAGACTGCGGCCGCGCCGGAACAGGGGCACCCCCAGCAGATCCTCGAGCGCCTTCACCTGCTGGCTCACCGCCGCCGGGGTGACATGCAGTTCCTCGGCCGCCCGGCTGATGGACAGATGCCGGGCCACCGCCTCGACGGCGCGCAGGGCCTTCAGCGGCGGAAGATGCCTAGCCATTAGTTTTCCTTAATCGAAAGCTGCAGTAATCCTAGTTTGCCTGCCGCGCAGCGGTCAATTAGCGTCAGGGCTGGCGATCCGGAGCGCCGAAAGCCCTTAAATTTTTCTGATGGAGTGCGCGACATGGGCAAGACCCTGGTCTATGGGCTTGTGGCCCTTTCGGCCGTGTTTTGGGGCGCCAATTTCAACCTGGCGGGCCCGGTGCTGGCCGAGATGGCGCCGGCCTGGGCCGGTGCCGGGCGGTTCCTGGTGGCCGCCGCTGCACTGGGCCTGATCCTGGCCTGGCGCCGCGAAAGCCTGCGAATGCCGAACCGGCGGGGCCTGCTGGCCTATGCCGGCCTGGGCATTCTGGGGGTGGGCGGCTTCAACCTGCTGTTCTTTGCCGCCATGACCCTGACCTCGCCCATCAACGGCGCCCTGATCATGGCCACCAATCCGCTGGTAACCGCCCTGCTGGCCTGGCTGGCCCTGGGCGAGCGGCCCTCGGTCCGGGTCATGCTGGCCCTGCCGGTGGCCCTCCTGGGGGTGTCCTTGGTGATCAGCGGCGGCGACCCGGCCCGGATGCTGGCCCTGTCCATCTCTGCCGGCGACGGCTTGATGCTGGCCGCCAACCTGTGCTGGGCCGGCTATACGGTGGCGGGACGCCGGCTGCTGCCGGTGGTGGGCGGATTGGCCGACAGCACGGCCATCATGGCGGTGGGCGCCGGCATCCTGACCCTGGCCGCCCTGGCCCAGGGCGCGCCGGTCACCCTGCCCGGCCCGGCTGGCCTGTCGGCCCTGCTGGCCATGGGGCTGCTGGGTTCGGTGCTGGCTTACCTGTTCTGGAACGAGGGCATCAAGACGCTGGGCGCTGGACGCACCGCCTTGTTCCTCAACCTGGTGCCGGTGTCGACCATGATCCTGTCGGCGGCGACCGGAACGGCGCCCAGCGGACTGCAGTTGGCCGGCGGCGGGTTGGTGATCCTGGCGGTGCTGGCGGCCACCGCTCCGCTGCCCGCCCTGACTTCCCGCCCCACAAATCTAGCAGCTAGACGGTGACGAAGGCGGTGGGAGAGGCTTCCAGCATTTGGCGGATGATCTTCAGGCCGCGCACCAGTTCGTCGCGGTTGTCGGCGGCGCAGATGGAGATTCGCACCGCCTCGGGCACCTGGGCCTTGGGCACGGCAAAGGCGCCGGCCGGGGTGAAGGCCACGCCGCGCCGATAGCCTTCGTTCACGAAGGTGTCGGCACGCCAGCCGGCCGGCAGGGGCAGCCACAGGGCATAGGCGGCCTCGGACCGCACGATGAAGTCGCCCAGGATCTGGCGGGCAATGGCCTGGCGGGCCTTCATTTCCTCGAGCTGGGTGCGGGCGGCCTGGTCGGCGGTGCCCTCCATGATCAGGATCGAGGCCAGTTCGGCCATCAGCGTGGGCACCTGCAGCGAGCTGGCCGAGACCCCGCCCGCCACCCGGGCGAACTGGCCGTCGGGCAGGCCCACGACGCCGATGCGGATGGACGGGGCTACCGACTTGGACAGCGAGGTGATGAAGAAGGCCCGCTCGGGCACCAGGGCGGCGATGGGCTGGGGCGGCTCGCTGGACAGGAAGGCATAGGTGCCGTCCTCGATCAGGATGGCGTCGTACTGGCGCAGCAGCCGGGCGATCTCGGCCCGGCGCTCGGCCGGCATCACCGCATTGGTGGGGTTCTGGTTGGTGGGCACGCAATAGAGCACCCGGCTCTGACGCGCCGCCAGGCAGCGTTCCAGCGCCTTGGGATCCAGCCCATGGCGGTCCAACGGCAGACCGATCAGCCGGCGGTCCAGCATGGCGGCGGCGGTCTTCAGGCCGGGATAGGTCAACTCCTCGCACATCACCGCCTCGCCCGCCACGGTGGCGGCGGCCACCACCGCCAGCATGGCCTGCTGGCCGCCCACGGTCATCAGGGCGCGGTCCCCCGGAACCTCGACGCCATGGCGTTGCAGCCAGCGGGCCGCCGCCAGGTTGGTGTGCGAGCCGCCCAGTTCCAGCTGGTATTCCAGGAAGCGCGGCAGGTCGGGGCTGGCCGCCAGCCGGTGCAGGGCCTGGCGGATCGCCTCGGTGGCAAAGCTCTCGCGGCTGGGATGGTTGCAGGTCATCCCCAGCACCGGTTCCTCGATGCCCCGGCGCACGGCGAAGTAGTCGGCGATGCTGGGCTCGGGCGTGGTGCGGGGATCGCGCACATAGGTGCCGCGCCCCACCTCGCCCGAGACCAGGCCGCGCTTTTCCGCCTCGGCATAGGCGCGCGCCACGGTGCCCACGGTCACGCCCAGGCGGAAGGCCAGATCGCGCTGCGGCGGCAGACGGCTGCCCACGGCCAGGCGGCCGTCGCGCACATCGTCGGCCAGTGCGTCCACGATGGCGCGATAGAGGGGGCCGCCGCGCCCCTGCAGGTCTGGGGTCCAAATTGACATGGGTGCAATATTACAGTTGAACTCATTTTCGGTCAAGAGCACGGTGTCAATGCAGTCAATTGATGGGCAATTGACATATTGACATGGTGTCAATCATGGATGATCCCCGCTCATTGTCGCAACAATGCGCCCCTCACTCCCCAGAGTGCACCGGCCACAAGTGCACCGGCCACAAATGCATCGGCCGCCTGGGCCGGCTGTTGTCCACCCTCGGCGTCTGGCTGGCGCGGGCGCGTGAGCGCCAGGCCCTGGCCCGGCTGGACGACCGCTTCCTGCGCGACATGGGGATCAATCGCTATGATGCGCAGATGGAAGCCCGCAAACCCTTTTGGCGCGAGTGAAGGCCGGCTATCATCACGCCATGGAAGACACCCTCGCCCACCTTTTGTGTCAGGTGGACCGCAGCCTGACGGCGGCGGGGCCTGATGGTTTGCGGGTGTCCAGCCTGGCCCGGGTGGGGCGGTATTTCACCCGCAGCCGCGAAGTTCTGCACACCCTGCAGCCGCCCCAGGCCGGCATCGCCCTGGTGGTTGAGGGCCGCAAGACCGTCTATGGCCCCGGCAGCGCCGAGGTGTTCGAGCCCGGGCAACAGATCCTGTTTCCCGCCGGGCTGCCCATCACCGTGATCAACGAGCCTAATCCCGGCAGCGGCCTGTACCGGGCGCTGGTGCTGGAATTCCAGGCCAGCCTGCTGGAGCGGTTCCGCGCCGCCTATCCCGACCTGGTGCGCCAGGCCCTCGAGGCCCCGGCGCCCTGCCGCTCCATCGGGCTGAAGACCACGCCCGGGCTGGCCGAGGCGGTGGTACAAGTGCTGCGGGCCGCCGCCCAGCCCTCCGAGACCCTGGCCGCCCACCGGCTGATGGAGGTTTTGCTGGTGATGGCCGAGGCGGGCCGGCTGGCCGACATCCTGGCCGGCCATGCGGGCAGCCTGGCCGACCGGGTGTGCGGCCTGGTGCGGCTGGATCCCGCCGCAGACTGGTCCAGCGCCCGCCTGGCCGACGCCCTGGGCACCAGCACCGCCACTCTGAACCGCCGCCTGCGCGAGGCCGGGACCACCGCCCATGCCCTGGTGGAGCAGGTGCGGCTGATGCATGCCGCCGGCCTGTTGTCCGAAGACGGCGCCGAGGTGTCCGAGGTGGCCTGGCGGGTGGGCTATCAGTCGCCGTCCCGCTTTGCTGCCAGTTTCAAGCGGCGTTATGGCCTGACCCCCAGCCAGGTGATCCGATCGGGCGCGAGTTTGAGCGCCCCGGGCGCGCCCGCCGCCTGAGCCTTGCCCTAGTCTGCCTCCGTCAGTCACCGACGGAGGATCCCATGACCAAATCGTTCCTGCCCCTGGCCCTGCTGGCCGGCCTGCTGATGGCGGCGCCGGCACGGGCTGACATCGCCCTGCCCGCCGACGCCTTTCCCGAGGGCATCGCCCTGGCACCCGACGGCACCGCCTATGTGGGCAGCCTGCGCCAGGGTGCGGTCTGGCGTGCCTCCGCCGGCGCAAAGGCCGCCGAACCCTTCATCCCGGCCGGCAGCAACGGCCTGGTCTCGGCGGTGGGGCTGCTGGCCGATGCGGCGCGCGGCTTGTTGTGGGTCTGCTCCAGCGATCCCGGCGTCAGCCCGCGCACCGGCAGCGCCCCGCCGGCCGTGCTGGCCTTCGACCTGGCCGGCGGCATGCCCAAGGCCCGGTACGAGCTGCCCGGCGGCGGCTTCTGCAACGACATGGCGCTGGGGCCGGACGGCAGTCTCTATGTCACCGACAGCCTGAACCCGCGCATCCTGCGCCTGCCGCCGGGCGGACAGCAGTTGGAGGACTGGCTGGTGCACGAAGCCTTCCGGGGCGAAGGATTTTCGCTGAACGGCCTGGATTTTGGCGCAGACAGCCAGCTTTACGCGGTGCGCTACAATTCCGGCCAGATGTTCCGCATCGACCCGGCCCGGCGCACGGTGGCCGAAATCGCCCTGCCCCGCCCCCTGGCCCAGGCCGACGGCCTGAAACGCATGGACGGCGCCCGCTTCGCCGTGGTCGAAGGTGGCCGCGGCGGCGCCACCCTGGTCACGATCGACGGCAACCGCGCCAGCCTGAGCCCCCTGTCCGACGGACTGAAAACCCCCACCACCCTGGCCGTCCAGGGCCAGCGGCTACTGCTGGTGGAAGGCCAATTGGACCTTCTGTTCGATCCCTCGAAAAAGGGCCAGGCGCCGGGTCCGTTCCGGGTGGTGGAGCAAGAGATGCGCTGAAGCGGTGTAGCCTGGAAACCTTTTCACCATAGCCGCTTCGGCGTTATGCGAGGCACGAAGGGGCGAAGGAACGCGAAGGAAAGTTTGGTCCAGGTTGGTTCACTGCCCTGCGTGCTTCGACAGGCTCACATGAGGACGGCATTCCCCCGTCATCCGCCTTCATCTGCCGATGCCCCTCTGCTCGGCCAACCAATAGGCGATGGCCCAGCGGTCGTCGAAGTCCAGGCGGTCGGCATAGCTGTACATCACCCCCGGGCCGGTCTCCATGGCCCAGACCAGATGGGCGGGGCCTTTGGCGGTCACTTGGGGAGACAGCAGGTCGGGCGGGGTGGGAATGGTGCGCTGGGCCACCGGCCCGTCACCGGCACCGGCGGGGCCGTGGCAGGGGGCGCAGAAGATGGCGTAGCGGTCCGCCCCCCGGGCGATCAGGTCCGGCGTGGGCTGCGGCGGGCGGCGGGGTGTCAGCACCGCGTCGCGGGGCACGGTGCCGGGCACCGGGGTCTGGTTCACCTTGTTGTCGGGAAACAGCTCCGCCGCCTCATAGGCCTCGTATTTCGCCTGCTGGGACATGTCGTCGCAGGCGGCCAGCAGCAACAGCCACAGAAGCAGCCGCCCGGGCTTCATGCCCGGTCCAGTCCCGGCAGCCGCCACCGGGCCAGATAGCTGGTGCGCGGCTGGGTGTTCAGATGGTCCAGCAGCAGATAGGCCCGGGGGCTTTGCCGGTCCTGCAGCACCTGGGACTGGGGCTGGTTCAGGTCGCCGAAGCGGATGGCGCGGGTCGGACAGGCCGAGGCGCAGGCGGTGGTCACCTCGCCCTGGCGCAAGTCCCGGTCCTGGATCCTGGCGCTGATCTGGGCCTGGCGGATGCGCTGGATGCAATAGGTGCATTTCTCCATGACGCCCCGGGAGCGCACCGTCACCTCGGGATTACGCTGGGGGGTGCGGCCCATTTCCGCGTCGGCATAGTCGAACCAGTTGAAGCGCCGCACCTTGTAGGGGCAATAGCTGGAGCAGGTACGGGTGCCGATACAGCGGTTATAGATCATCTGGTTCAGCCCCTCGGGCCCATGCACGGTGGCATTCACCGGACAGCCCATCTCGCAAGGCGCCTTTTCGCAATGCATGCAGGGCACCGGCAGGAACAGGGCGCGGTCCCCCTCGTAATAGGTGTCCACCCGCAGCCAGTGCATGTGCCGGCCCATGCGCACCTGCTCGGCTCCCACCACCGGCACCGCATTCTCGGCCTGGCAGGCCACCACGCAGGCATTGCAGCCGATGCACAGGTCCAGGTCGATGGCCATGGCCCAGCGTTCGGCCGGATACTGGTACTCGGGGTAAAGGCTGGGATGCTCGGGCAGGGGCGGCAGGCTCTCGCCGGGGGCCACCCGGCGCACCAGGTCCTCTTCGCCGATCATGCGGAACCAGTCCTGGGTGGCGGCCAGTTCGCGCTCCTCGTCCAGGGGGTCGAGGGCATCCAGCGGCACCAGCCAGGGGCTGTCCGGCGGGCGCAGGGCATGGATGTCGCCCGATAGGAACAGGGTCACCACCCCCGCCGGCTGGCCCGGCAGCGGCACCACCGGCAGGCGAACGGATTGCTCGCCGGCGCGCAACTCGGCCAGGCGCCCCCGGGTCAGGGCTGGCTCGGGCGGAACCCAGGCCACGCTGTCCCAGGTCACGGTGGTAAAGGGCTTGGGCAGCTCCTGCAGCCAGGCATTGGCGGCAAAGCTGCCATCCCACAAGGTCGGGTCGGGCTGGATCAGCGCCACCGGACCCTCGGGCAGCTCGGGCGGCGGGCGCAAGGGCAGGCGCGGTGCCGGGTCCAGAGCGGCAGGTCCGCTGCCCGGCACCCAACCGGCTTGCAGGATGCGCTCCCACGGGCCGGCCCCGCGCCAGGTGGTGCGGACCAGGTCGCGGACCGAGACCGCTCCCTCGCCGGCCAGCAATGCCACCACCTCATGCACCGGCCGGCCGCCGAACAGGGGGCGCAGGGCGGGCTGGATCACCGTTGCGGTGCCATCCACCGCCCGCGCGTCGGACCAGCTTTCCAGCGTATGGGCCAGGGGAATGTGCCAACTGGCTGCTTGGGCCGTGGCATCGGCATGCAGGCCGGCATGGAGGATGGTTCCGGCCCGGCCCAGGGGCAGCCAGGGCGCGGTGCGCGCCGGATCGGCGCCCAGCACCACCAGGGTCCCCACCCGCCCCGCCGCCAGCGACTCGGCCAGCCGATCGAGCCCCGGCGGCGGCCCATAGGCCACCGGCTCGCTGTAGCT
>CAYOKN010000037.1:0-15299 GCA_964404545.1 uncultured Rhodospirillaceae bacterium
GATCCATGCCGCCACCATGGTGACCGCCGGCGTGTTCATGGTCACCCGCATGTCGCCGCTGTTCGAGCTGTCGGACACTGCCCTGATGGTGGTGACCATCGTGGGTGCCTCGACCGCCATCTTCGCGGCGTCGGTCGGCCTGGTGCAGAACGACATCAAGCGCATCATCGCCTACTCGACCTGCTCGCAGCTGGGCTACATGTTCTTCGCCATCGGTGTGTCGGCTTACCAGGCCGCCATCTTCCACCTGATGACCCACGCCTTCTTCAAGGCCCTGCTGTTCTTGGGCGCCGGCTCGGTGATCCATGCCATGTCCGACGAGCAGGATATCCGCAAGATGGGCGGCATCTGGAAGCATGTGAAGGTCACCTACGCCATGATGTTCATCGGCAGCATCGCGCTGGCCGGCATCTGGCCCTTCGCCGGCTACTTCTCCAAGGACATGATCCTGGAAGCGGCCTGGGCCGCGCATACCCCGCAGGGCGTGTTCGCCTATGTGCTGGGCGTGACCGGCGCTTTCCTGACCGCCTTCTACTCCTGGCGCCTGCTCATTCTGACCTTCCACGGCAAGCCGCGGGCGGACGAGCGGGTCATGGCCCATGTGCATGAAAGCCCGGCGGTGATGCTGGTGCCGCTGCTGGTCCTGTCGGTGGGCGCGATCTTCTCGGGCCTGGTGGGCTACGAGGTCTTCGTGGGCCATGACATGGAGCATTTCTGGGGCGAATCCGTCCGGGTGCTGACCACCCACGGCGGCGTCGAGGCGGCCCATCATGTGGAAGCCTGGGTCAAGCTGCTGCCGCTGGTGATGGCCGTGTCGGGCATTGCCCTGGCCTATGCCCTCTATCTGGGCATGCCCAGCGTGCCGGGCAAGATCGCCGCGGCTTTCCGCCCGGTCTATCTGTTCCTGCTGAACAAGTGGTACTTCGACGAGCTCTATCACATGGTGTTCGTGAAGCCCGCGTTCTGGCTGGGCCGGGGCCTGTGGAAGGGCGGTGACGCCGCCCTGATTGATGGCGTGGGCCCGGACGGCGTTGCCGCCGCTACCCGCGACATCGCGCGCCGCATGGTGCGTCTGCAGTCCGGCTATCTCTACCACTACGCCTTCGCGATGATCGTGGGCGTGGCGGCGATCGTCACCTACTACGTCGTCAACCTGGGCAAGTGAGCGAGCGATGTCTGACTGGCCTCTGCTTACCGTAACTACGTTCCTTCCGCTGGTCGGAGCGTTCCTCATCCTGGTGATGGCGCGGGATCCCAACCCCGAGGTCACCGCCCGTGCGTCCCGCAATGTGGCGATGATCGTCTCGGTGGCCACCTTCCTGGTGTCCCTGCTGATCTGGGCCAACTTCAACCCGGCCGACGCCGGCTTCCAGCTGGTGGACAAGGCCGACTGGCTGCCTGGCTACGGCATCAGCTACTACATGGGTGTCGACGGCATCAGCATGTGGTTCGTGCTGCTGTCCACCTTCCTGACCCCGCTCTGCATCCTGTCGTCCTATGGGGCGGTGGAGCATCGGGTGAAGGAATACATGGTGTCGTTCCTGATCCTCGAAACCATGATGGTGGGCATGTTCTGCGCCCTCGACATGGTGCTGTTCTACATGTTCTTCGAGGGCGTCCTGATCCCGATGTTCATCATCATCGGCGTCTGGGGCGGTGCGCGCCGTGTCTATGCGGCCTTCAAGCTGTTCCTCTATACCCTGCTGGGTTCGGTGCTGATGCTGCTGGCCATGCTGGCCATGTATTTCTACGCCGCCCCGCACACCACCGAGATCCCCGCCCTGATGGCGGTGAAGTTCCCGTTCGAGCTGCAGATCTGGCTCTGGCTGGCTTTCTTCGCCTCCTTCGCGGTGAAGGTTCCCATGTGGCCGGTGCACACCTGGCTGCCCGACGCCCACGTTGAGGCGCCCACCGCAGGCTCCGTCATCCTGGCCGGCGTGCTGCTGAAGATGGGTGCCTATGGCTTCCTGCGGTTCTCGGTGCCCATGTTCCCGCTGGCGTCCGAGTTCTTCACCCCGCTGATCTACACCCTGTCCATCATCGCGGTGATCTACACCTCGCTGGTGGCCCTGGTGCAGGACGACATGAAGAAGCTGATCGCCTATTCGTCGGTGGCCCATATGGGCTTCGTGACCATCGGCATCTTCACGCTGACCCAGCAGGGCGTCGAAGGCGCCATGTTCCAGATGCTGTCGCACGGCATCGTGTCGGGCGCCCTGTTCCTCTGCGTGGGCGTGGTCTATGACCGCATGCACACCCGCGAGATCGCCCGCTATGGCGGCCTTGCCACCCGCATGCCGAAATATGCCGCCATCTTCATGCTGTTCACCATGGCGTCGGTGGGCCTGCCGGGCACCTCTGGCTTCGTGGGCGAATTCCTGATCCTGCTGGGGGCGTTCCGCGACAACACCTGGGTGGCCCTGTTCGCCGCCACCGGCCTGGTGCTGGGTGCCGCCTACATGCTGTACCTGTACCGCCGCGTGGTGTTCGGCAAGCTGACCCGCGAGGACCTGAAGTCCATCCTGGACCTGAACCCGCGTGAGATCGCCATCTTCGTGCCGCTGATCGTGCTGGTCCTGTGGATGGGCATCTACCCCAACACCTTCCTCGAGCCCATGCATGCGGCCGTGGACAACCTGATCACCAAGTACAACCTGGCCCTGACCGGTGCCGAGGGTGTCTCGGTGGCGGTTCGCTGACCTCGGAGAGCTGAGAGATGGAAATGTCGATGCTGGCCCCGGCGCTGCCCGAGATCGTCATGGCGGTCGCCGCCATGGCTCTCCTGCTGCTGGGCGTCTTCCGCAAGGAGGACAGCACCCGCTTCACCGCCGCTGCCGTGGTGGCGGTGATGGCCATCGCCGCCTTCATGATCTGGAGCGGGGGCGGGGCCCGGGCGCTTGCCTTCAATGGCATGTTCGTGACCGACGGCTTTGCCGTCTTCACCAAGATCCTGGTCCTGTTGGCCGCCGCTGTGGCGGTGATCATGTCCGTCAACTTCCTGGTGCGCGAAAAGATCGCCCGGTTCGAATATCCGGTGGTCATGCTGTTCGCCACCATCGGCATGCTGATGATGATCTCGGCCAACGACCTGATGAGCCTCTATCTGGGCCTGGAGCTGCAGTCGCTGTCGCTCTATGTCCTGGCGGCCTATCAGCGGGATTCCTCCAAGGCCACCGAAGCCGGCCTGAAGTACTTCGTGCTGGGTTCGCTGGCCTCGGGCATGCTGCTCTACGGTGCCTCCATGGTGTACGGCTTTGCCGGTTCCACCAGCTTCGAGGTGCTGGCCAAGGTGTTCCACGAGGCCGAGGGTTCGGTCGGCGTGGGCGTGATCATCGGCATGGTGTTCGTGATGGCCGGCCTGGCCTTCAAGATCTCGGCCGTGCCCTTCCACATGTGGACCCCGGACGTCTATGAGGGTGCGCCCACCCCGGTCACCTCGTTCTTCGCGGTGGCCCCCAAGGTGGCGGCCTTTGCCCTGTTCGTCCGCGTGATGGTGGGCCCCTTCGCCGAGCTGTTCGAGCAGTGGCAGCAGGTGGTGGTGCTGATCTCGCTGGGCTCCATGATCCTGGGTGCCTTCGCCGCCATCGGCCAGAACAACATCAAGCGTCTGATGGCCTACAGCTCCATCGGTCACATGGGCTATGCCCTGATGGGCCTGGCCTGCGGCAACACCGACGGCATTCGCGGCGTGCTGGTCTATCTGGCCATCTACCTGTTCATGAATGTGGGAACCTTTGCGGTGATCCTGGCCATGCGCCAGAAGGGCCGCATGGTCGAGGGTATCGGCGACCTGGCCGGCCTGTCCCGCACCAACCCCATGATGGCGCTGGTGCTGGCCATCTTCATGTTCTCGATGGCCGGCATCCCGCCGCTGGCTGGTTTCTGGTCCAAGCTGGCGGTGTTCATGGCCGCCATCGACTCCGGCCTGATCTTCCTGGCCATCGTGGGCGTGCTGACCAGCGTGGTGGGCGCCTACTACTATCTGCGCATCATCAAGGTCATGTATTTCGATGAGCCGGCCGAGTCCTTCGACCGTCCCATGCCGAAGTCCCTGGCCACGGTGATGGGTGGGTCGGCCGTGCTGATCGTGCTGTTCACCCTGGCTCCGGCTCCGCTGATGTCGGGCGCCGAAGCCGCCGCCGCCGTTCTGTTCGGCGGATGAGGTCTCCGGACCTGCCGCCGTCCTTCTCGCTGGTTGCCTTCGAGAGCATCGACAGCACCAACGAGGAAGGGCGGCGGCGGGCCGCGTCCGGCCAGGCCCGGCCGGATGAGGTCCTGTGGGCCCGCACGCAGACCCAGGGGCGCGGCCGCCGAGGCCGGGCCTGGATCTCGCCCGAGGGAAATCTGCATTGTTCCATCCTGGTGCGCCCTGACCGCCCGCTGGCGGACGCGGCGCAATTGTCGTTCGTGGCCGGGCTTTCGGTGTCCGAAGCCCTGGCCGGTCTGGCGCCCGGCGCCGATATCCGCTGCAAATGGCCCAATGACGTGCTGGCCGGCGGCTGCAAGATCTCGGGCATGCTGCTGGAGGCGGTGCCGCCTTTCGTGATCGTGGGCATCGGCGTGGATGTGGTGCATGCGCCCGACCCTGCGCTCTATCCCACCACCAGCCTGCGTGCCCTGGGCTGCCTGGCCGAGCCGGCCGAAGTTCTGGCCGCCCTGGTGGCCCGGTTCGGCCATTGGCGGGACGTCTGGCTGGCCCAGGGGTTTGCCCCCGTGCGGACTGCTTGGCTGCAGCGCGCCTATGGCCTGGGCGGCCCGGTTACTGTGCGGCTGGATACGGAAACCGCCCAGGGAGTGTTCTCGGGCCTTGACGAAACCGGAGCGCTGCTGCTCGATACCGGCCACGGCGCCCCGCGCCGCGTGCTGGCCGGCGATGTGTTCTTCGCCGGCTCCCATCTCTGAAGGCGGACCCCCATGCTGCTGGCTATTGATTCGGGTAATACGAACATCGTCTTTGCCGTGTTCGACGGGGAGCAGGTGAAGGGCGAATGGCGGTCCTCCACCAATGTCACCCGGACTGCCGACGAGTTCGGCGTCTGGCTGTGCCAGCTGTTGTCCATCGCCGACATCGACCGGCGCGAGATCACGCGCTGCATCGTGGCCACCGTGGTGCCGGCCAACCTGTTCAACCTGAAGACCCTGTGCCGCAAGTATTTCAAATGCGAGCCGCTGGTGGTGGGCGATTCCGGGGTCAAGCTGGGCCTTAACATCCAGATGGACCGGCCCGAAGAAGTGGGCGCCGACCGACTGGTGAATGCGGTGGCGGCACACAAGTTCTATAAGGGGCCGCTGATCGTCATCGACTTTGGCACCGCCACCACCTTCGATGTGGTGGATGCGGCCGGCAATTACTGCGGCGGCGCCATCTGCCCGGGCATCAATCTGTCGCTCGAGGCGCTGCACATGGCTGCCGCCAAGCTGCCCCGGGTGGCTATCGGCCGCCCGCGTGAGGTGATCGGCAAATCCACCGTGCCCGCCATGAAGTCGGGCATCTATTGGGGCTATCTGGGGCTTATCGAGGGCATGGTGCAGCGCATTGAGCAGGAGTTCGGCCAGGAGATGACGGTGGTTGCCACCGGCGGGCTGGCTCCTCTGTTCATGGATGCGACATCGGCCATCGACCATCTGGACCCCGACCTGACCCTGCGGGGTCTCCTTGAAATCCATCGACGCAATCAGGACTGATGACCAACCAAGACAAGCCTCTGGCCCCCACTGACGAACTGATCTTCCTGCCGCTGGGCGGCGCCGGTGAGATCGGCATGAACATGAACCTCTACGGCTGCCGGGGGCGGTGGCTCATGGTGGATTGCGGAGTCTCCTTTGCCGACGACGCCACGCCCGGCGTGGATGTTTTCATGGCCGACCCGACCTTCATCGCCGAGCGCCGCAAGAGCCTGGCCGGCATCGTGGTCACCCATGGCCACGAGGACCATCTGGGCGCCATTCCCTATTTGTGGCGCCGCCTGGGCTGCCCGGTCTATGCCAGCCCCTTTGCCGCTTCGATCCTGAAGTCAAAGTTGGCTGACGCCGGCCTGCAGAACGAGGTGCCGCTGCATGTGATGGACCTGGGCAGCCGGTTCGAGGTGGGCCCCTTCGGGGTCGAGATGGTCACCCTGACCCATTCCATCCCCGAGCCCAACGCCCTGGCCATCACCACGCCCTATGGCACCATCCTGCATACGGGTGACTGGAAGTTCGACCCCGACCCGCTGGTGGGCGAGGTGGCCGACACTGCGCGTTTGCGCCAGCTGGGCGATGAGGGCGTGCTGGCGCTGGTGGGCGATTCCACCAATGTGTTCAATCCGGGCCATTCCGGGTCCGAGTCGGATGTGCGCGCTGCCCTGACCAAGCTGATCGGCGAATTCAAGACCGGCCGGGTGGCGGTGGCCTGCTTCGCCACCAACGTGGCCCGCGTGGAGTCCATCGCCAAGGCCGCCGAGGCCAATGGCCGCCGGGTGGCTCTGGTGGGCCGCAGCCTGTGGCGCATCGAGAAGGCGGCCCGCGAGAACGGCTATCTGCGGGATGTGCCCGAATTTCTGTCGGAACATGACATCGGGTATTTGCCGCGCGAGGAGGTGCTGCTGATCTGCACCGGCAGCCAGGGCGAGCCCCGCGCCGCCTTGTCGCGCATCGCCACCGACAGCCACCCCCATGTCACCCTGGGCAAGGGCGACACGGTGATCTTTTCCTCACGCATGATTCCGGGCAACGAGATCGCCATCGGCAAGGTGCAGAACCAGCTGGTGAAGCAGGGCGTCAAGGTGCTGACCGAGCGGGACCATTTCGTCCATGTCTCGGGCCATCCCTATCGCGAGGAACTGACCGAGATGTACCAGCTGGTGCGGCCCACCATCGCCGTGCCGGTGCATGGCGAGGTGCGCCACATGACCGAGCATGCGGCCTTGGCCGCTGCCTGCCAGGTGCCCCATCCGGTGACCGTCGAGAACGGACATATGCTGCGTCTGGCGCCCGGTGAGCCCGAGGTGGTGGATTATGTGGAAACCGGCCGGCTGGCCGTGGACGGCGTGCGGCTGGTGCGCATGGACAGCGCCATCCTGAAAAGCCGCCACCGCATGATCCACAACGGTGCCGCCGTGGTCACCGTGGTCATGGACCGCATGGGCAAGCTGCTGGGCGATCCGCAGGTGACGGCCCAGGGCCTTCTGTGCGCCGAGAACGAGGCCGATGAGCATGATGCCGTGGTCGAGGCGGTGCGCGATGCCCTGCATGAACTGCCGCACAAGGCCCGGATGGATGATACCGTGGTCAAGGAAGCCGCCCGCCTCGCGGTGCGCCGCCATCTGCGCGACAGCCACGGCAAGAAGCCGATGACCGACGTTCACCTGGTGCGCGTCTGACCCTGGTCGGCGCATGGGTGTCATGCCGCGCACATTGCGGGATGGGGGGCGGGCGCTTATAACTGTGCGGTCTTTTTCTCCAGCAGGAGTGTGCCCCCCATGATCGGCAAGCTGAACCATGTCGCCATCGCCGTCCCGGACCTCGAGGCCGCCACCGCGACCTACCGTGACGTCCTGGGCGCCAAGGTGTCCGCCCCCGTGCCCCAGCCCGCCCACGGCGTGACCGTGGTGTTCGTGGAACTGCCCAACACCAAGGTGGAACTGCTGCACCCGCTGGGCGACAAGTCGCCGATCCAGGCCTTCCTGGACAAGAACCCCTCGGGCGGCATCCATCATGTCTGCTACGAGGTCGAGGACATCCTGTCCGCCCGCGACAAGATGAAGGCCAACGGCATGCGCGTGCTGGGCGACGGCGAGCCCAAGATCGGCGCCCATGACAAGCCCGTGCTGTTCCTGCACCCCAAGGACTTCAACGGCACCCTGGTTGAGCTCGAGCAGGCTTAAGTTCGGGTCTCAATGGGCCAGTCGGCCGCTGTGGCGGCCGCCATTCGTCCAGAGCGGGGAGGGTGAGGGTCTGCGCCGTCCTCACCCGCCAGCCTTGAAGGAGCGGCCCCCATGCCCGACCAGACCAACTGGTATTGCGACGTGGCACCCGGCCATCCGGTCCACGGGCCCTATCACGACACCGAATATGGTTTTCCCCTGACCGACGAGGCCGGGCTGTTCGAGCGCCTGTGTCTGGAAATCTTCCAGGCCGGGCTGTCCTGGGAAATCGTGCTGAAGAAGCGCGTCGGCACGGTCCAGGCCTTTGACGGCTTCCAGGTGGACCGCGTGGCCGCCTATGGGCCCGATGACGTGGAACGGCTGCTGGCCGACGCCCGCATCATCCGCAACCGCCGCAAGATCGGCGCCATCATCGAGAACGCCCGCCGCCTGAAGGCCCTGCGCACCAGCCATGGTGGCTTCGCCGCCTGGATCGACGCCCATCACCCCCGCGACAAGTCGGCCTGGGTCAAGCTGTTCAAGCAGACCTTCGTCTTCATGGGCGGCGAGGTGGTGGGGGAATTCCTGATGAGCATCGGCAAACTGCCCGGCGCCCACCGTCCCGACTGTCCGGTGCAGCAGAGGCTGAACCAGCCATAGGAAGTGAAAAACGGCGGCTGCCAGGGGCAACCGCCGTTTTCGCATTTTTTGAGACCCTTCGTCTCACCTTCATGACCTCGCCGGTTGATCCAGCGTAGGAGAAGGTCTCCTCCCTAAACTTGAGCCATTTCGTTACCGAAAGCCGGCTCCGTTTATTGCGTGAGAGGGACCTTACGAAATTTCCTTCCGCATGTCACCCGTTTTTGTAAAAAAAATTTCGTATCGGCCGAAGGTATTAGATCAGGGCGAACTTCAGCACAAAAGCCAGTGCGATCAGATAGGTGGGCAGGGGCACCTCGCCGGCGCGGCCGGTCAGGGCCTTCAGGACGCAATAGCTGATGAAGCCCAGGCCGATGCCGGTGGCGATGGAGAAGGACAGCGGCATGGCCAGGGCGGTGATCACCGCCGGGGCATAATCGGTGAAGTCGCTCCAATTCACCTCGGTCAGGGTGCGGCTCATCAGGCAGGCGATATAGAGCAGCGCGCCAGCGGTGGCATAGGCGGGCACGGTGCCGGCCAGCGGGGCGAAGAACAGGGCCATCAGGAACAGCAGACCGACGGTAACCGCGGTCAGGCCGGTGCGGCCGCCGGCTTCGATGCCGGCCAGGCTCTCGATATAGCTGGTGGTGTTCGAGGTCCCGAAGACCGCGCCCGCCACCGTGGCGGTGGAATCGGCCATCAGGGCGCGGCCGATGCGGGGCAGGCGACCCTTCTCGTCCAGCAGGCCGGCGGCATGGCCGGTCCCGATCAGGGTTCCGGCGGTGTCGAACAGGTCCACGAACAGCAGGGTCAGGATCACCGTGATCAGGGCCGGCTGCAGGGCGGCGCCCAGGTCCATCTGCAGGAAGGTGGGAGCCAGGTCCGGCGGCATGGATACCAGCCCGCCGAAGGGCTGCAGGCCCAGCGCCACCGCCACCAGGGTGGTGGCCAGGATGCCCACCAGGATGCCGCCGGGGATGCGGCCATGCAGGGCGGCGATGATGAAGAAGCAGGCGATGGCCAACATCGGCCCGGCCGAGGTGATGTCGCCCAGGGTGACGAAAGTGGCCGGGTGGGCCACGATGATGCCGGCGTTCTTCAGGCCGATGAAGCCGATGAAAAAGCCGATGCCGGCAGCCACCGCCATCTTCAGGCTGGTGGGCACCGCATTGATCACCCACTCGCGCACCTTGAAGGCCGACAGCCCCACGAACAGCACGCCCGACAGGAACACGCAGCCCAGCGCCACCTGCCAGCTATAGCCCATGCCCAGCACCACCGTGTAGGCGAAGAAGGCATTCATGCCCATGCCCGGCGCCTGGGCGATGGGATAGTTGGCCAGCATCCCCATCAGGATCGAGCCGAAGGCGGCGGCCAGGCAGGTGGCCACGAACACGGCGCCCTTGGGCATGCCGGCATCGCCCAGGATGTTGGGGTTGACGAAGATGATGTAAGCCATGGTCAGGAAGGTGGTGAGTCCGGCCATCAGCTCGGTGCGGACGGTGGTGTTATGCTCCGTCAGCTTGAACAGGCGCTCGAACATGATCCTCTCCGCGAGGGCTGTGGAAAAATTTGGCGCGCATTATGCCCCCCTTCGGTCACGCTGTCGCGCTTGAAGCGTGGGGCCGATTGCGCGAGGATTCCAAGGTCCGATGCCGGGAGGCCGATCCATGCGCCGCTTGTCGCCCTTGCTGCTTTGCCTGCTCCTGCCCCTGCCGGCCTTGGCCCAGGGGGCAGGCGGCGTGGTGACGTTCGGGCCCGATGCCCTGGTGGTGGTGCGCGAATCCGACTGCCGCCTGTTGTCCCGCCACAAGCCTCGGGCCGATGTGGCCTACCAGCCGGGCCAGGGGGCGGGCGGACGCAAGGTCAAGCCGGCCGACCTGAACGGCGGCGACTACGGCATCGACCTGCCCGAGGTGGTCAGCTTCGACATCTCCATCAATCCGGTGGGCCGCGCCGAGCGCATGGCCGCCAACCGGGAAAAGGCCCAGGCCTCGCAGGCCATCCTGGACAATGACGCGGCCGAAAAGGCGGCCACGGCCAAACAGCCCAAGCTGACCGAACAGAAGACCAAGCTGCAGGACAGCCGGACCAGCCTGGATGGGGAGAAGGCGCAGTTCGACGCCGCCCGCACCGCCGCGGTCAACGACATCATCGCCGCCACCGGCGGAGCCGGCGAGACTGATCCGTTCCGTCTGCAATCGCGGCAGAACCGCATCGACGTCTATGACCACCACCGCAGCCTGGACCCGGCCTACCGCGACTACCAGTCCCGCCGTGCCAGCAATGACGCCGCCCTGACCCAGATCGACAAGGACATCGCCGCCAACAATAAGGTGATCAGTGACGCCCCTGCCGCCAAGTCGGCCCAGGAGCTGAAGATCACCGGCGCCGAAGGCAAACTGGCGGGGCAAAGTGCGCGCGGACTGGACGAGGTGACCATGTCCGTCGGCACGGTGGCCTACAACCTGAAGACCGGCGAAATGACCTTCAACGGCAAGCCAATGACCGGGGGCCAGGAACAGGCCCTGCGCGCGGCCTGCGCCCAGCGGGCGGTCCGCTGAATTTCGGCTGGTTGCCAGACCAGCGGGCTTTGCCTAAAGTCACCGCACTTTCCGTCCTTCCTCCATTCGTGAGCTGCCCGCCATGCGCATGTCCGCCTATTTCCTGCCGACCCTGAAGGAAACCCCCTCGGAGGCGCAGATCGTCTCGCACCGGCTGATGCTGCGCGCGGGCATGATCCGGCAGACGGCGGCGGGCATCTATACCTGGCTGCCGCTTGGTTACCGCGTGTTGCGCAAGGTGGAACAGATTGTGCGCGAGGAACAGGACCGCGCCGGCGCCCAGGAAGTGCTGATGGCCGCCATCCAGCCCGCTGACCTGTGGCGCGAATCCGGCCGCTATGACGATTACGGCAAGGAGATGCTGCGAATCACCGACCGGCACGAGCGCGACATGCTGTTCGGCCCCACCGCCGAGGAAGTGATCACCGCCGTCTTCCGCGACAATGTGAAGAGCTACCGCGACTGCCCCAAGATTCTCTATAACATCCAGTGGAAGTTCCGCGACGAGGTCCGCCCCCGCTTCGGCGTCATGCGCGGCCGAGAATTCTTGATGAAGGACGCCTACAGCTTCGATCTGACTCCGGAAGCGGCGCGCCATTCCTATAACAAGATGTTCGTGGCCTATCTGCGAACTTTCGCCCGCATGGGCTTGAAGGCCATTCCCATGCGCGCCGACACCGGCCCCATCGGCGGCGACCTGTCGCACGAATTCCAGATCCTGGCCGAAACCGGCGAGTCGGCGGTGTTCGTGGATCGCCAACTGCTGGAGATGGACTGGCAGGACCGCGAGGTGGACTACAACGCCGACCTGCAGCCCATGGTGGACGAGTTGACCACCAAATATGCCGCCACCGAGGAAATGCACGATCCCAAGAAGGCCGAGGAGTTGGGTGACCGCCTTGTGTCGGCGCGGGGCATCGAGGTGGGCCACATCTTCTATTTCGGCACCAAATATTCCAAGCCCATGAATGCCGTCGTGGCCGGTCAGGGCGGCGAGCAGGTGACGGTGGAGATGGGCTCCTACGGCATCGGCGTCTCGCGCCTTATCGGCGCCATCATCGAAGCGTCCCATGACGAAGGCGGAATCATCTGGCCGGAAGAGGTGGCGCCCTTCAAGGTTGGCTTGATCAACCTGAAGGCCGGCGACGCGGCCTGCGACGAAGCCTGCGAGCGCATCTACAAGACCCTCGAGGCCAAGGGCGTGGACGTGCTCTATGACGATCGCGGCGAGCGCGCCGGCGTGAAGTTCGCCGACATGGACCTGATCGGCCTGCCCTGGCAGGTGGTGGTTGGCCCCAAGGGCATTGCCAATGGCATGGTGGAACTGAAGAGCCGCCGTACCGGCGACAAGCAGGAAATGGCTCTGGACGCGGCGCTGGCCAAGCTGTCGGCCTGAGGCACGAGTAAGCCGTCATGGCCGGGCTCGACCCGGCCATCCATTTTTCCCCCGCAGACATGGATGCCCGGATCAAGTCCGGGCATGACGTTTGAAAAGGGGGCAGGAGCAGGGAGTTTGCATGGCCTTCAGTGCCTTTGAACGCATGGTCGCTTTCCGCTATCTGCGGGCCCGACGCAAGGAAGGGTTCATCTCGGTGATCGCCGGGTTCTCGTTCCTGGGCATCGGCCTGGGCGTGGCCACCCTGATCATCGTGATGAGCGTGATGAACGGTTTCCGTGAGGAACTGCTGTCGCGCATCCTGGGCCTGAATGGCCATATCGGCGTTTATGGCACCCAGGCCTATCTGCGGGACTTCGACCCCCTGGCCGACATGGTGCGGGGCATTCCCGGCGTGACCGCCGTGCGCCCCATCACCGAAGGCCAGGTGATGGTCACCAGCCCCGAGACTGGCGGCGCCTCGGGCGCGGTGGTGCGGGGCATCCGGCCTGCCGACCTGAAAAGCCGCCAGGTGGTGGCCGAGGGCATCCGCCAGGGCTCGCTGGACAAATTCCAGGGCGAGGATGTGGTGGTGATCGGCGACCGGCTGGCCGAGAAGTTGAATCTCAAGGCCGGCGACCGCATCAGCCTGATCAGCCCCAAGGGCTCGGTGACCGCCTTCGGCACCGTGCCGCGCGTGCGCTCGTACGAGATCGCCGCCACCTTCAATGTTGGCATGTTCGAATATGACAGCTCGTTCGTGTTCATGCCCATGGAGGCGGCCCAGGTCTATTTCCAGCTGCCGCCCGACGCCGTGACCCATCTGGAAGTGATGGTGGCCGATCCCGACCGGGTGAACGAGGTATCGGCGGCCATCTGGACCGGCGCCCGGCGTGACTTGCGCATCTATGACTGGATGCAGGCCAATGCCAGCTTCTTCAACGCCATCCAGGTGGAACGCAATGTGATGTTCCTGATCCTGACCCTGATCATCCTGGTGGCGGCCTTCAACATCATCTCCAGCCTGATCATGCTGGTGAAGGACAAGGGGCGCGACATCGCCATCCTGCGCACCATGGGCGCGACCCAGGCCTCGATCATGCGCATCTTCTTTCTGGCCGGCGCCTCGGTGGGGGTGGTGGGTACCGCCTTCGGAGTGGCCCTGGGCCTGGCCTTCTCCTACAACATCGAGAACATCCGCCAGGGGCTGCAGGCCCTGACCGGCACCGAGCTGTTTTCGGCTGAAATCTATTTTCTGTCCCAGCTGCCGGCCAAGGTGGACCCGCTCGAGGTGCTGCTGGTGGTGGTCATGGCTCTGGGCCTGTCCTTCGGCGCCACCATCTATCCCAGCTGGCGGGCCAGCCGCCTCGATCCCGTGGAGGCCCTGCGTTATGAGTGAGGTCGCGCTTCAACTGGTGCAGGTGCAGCGCGGCTTCGGCAAGGGCGAGGCCCGGCTGCAGGTGCTGGACGGTGCCGAGATGCAGGTCAAGGCCGGCGAGATCGTGGCCCTGGTTGGCCCCTCGGGCGCCGGCAAATCCACCCTGCTGCAAATCGCCGGCCTGCTGGAGCGGCCCGATTCCGGCCAAGTGCTGATCAATGGCGAGGACGCCGCCCGCGCCTCGGACGACCGCCGTACCAAGCTGCGCCGCGAGCATCTGGGCTTCGTCTATCAGTACCACCACCTGCTGCCCGAATTTTCGGCCATCGAGAATGTGGTGCTGCCCCAGATGGTGGCCGGGCTGAACCGCGAGGCGGCGCGTGAGCGCGGCCTGTCGCTGCTGTCGCGCCTGGGCCTTGCGGCCCGCGCCGAACACCGCCCCGGCCAGCTGTCCGGCGGCGAACAGCAGCGCGTCGCCATCTGCCGCGCCCTGGCCAATCAGCCCCGCCTGCTGCTGGCCGACGAGCCCACCGGCAACCTCGACCCCCATACCTCGGAAACGGTGTTCAACGAACTCCTGGCCCTGGTGCGCGGCGAAGGCCTGGCAGCCCTCATCGCCACCCACAACCCCGACCTGGCCCGCCGCATGGACCGCATGATCACCTTGGCCGACGGAAAACTGGTGGGGGTGTGAGATGGCTCGCCTGGGAGCGCGGCCTTCCAGGCCGCCCCAGCCTCGCGGCTGGCACTCCCGTGGGTATGTCCCGCATCTAGATACGCCTGGACTGATCCAGGCCGTCACGTTTCGGCTGGCGGACAGCTTGCCGAAGCAGGTTTGGGCCGTCCTGGCGGAAAGACCGGAAGAAGAGGAACGGCGAACCTTGGTCGAACGGGAGTTGGACCGGGGGCTTGGCAGTTGCTTGCTGGCCGATCCCATGAATGCCGCCATGGTCGAAAACGCCTTTCTTCATTTCGACGGCGAACGCTATCGGCTGCTGGCCTGGGTGGTCATGCCTAATCATGTGCATGTGCTGGTGGAAACCCGGGAAGGCTGGTCCGTAGGGAATTTGGTGCATAGCTGGAAATCCTTCACCGCCAACAGGATTTCCGCGCGGCGTGGCCGCAGAGGGCGGGTTTGGCAGCCTGATTATTTCGACCGCTTCATTCGGGATGACCGGCATTTGGCGGCTGCCATTCTGTACATGGAGCAAAATCCGGTGAAGGCCGGACTGGTCGCGAAGGCCGAGGAGTGGCCATATTCAAGCGCTCGTTTGCGCTGAGGCCGAGCGGCCTGGAAGGCCGCGCTCCCAGGGATTAGCTCCGTTGAAGGCGCTCGGTGCCTATGCCATGATCCCGCCCCATGACCCATGCCCCCTTCGTTCATCTTCGCGTTCATTCCGCCTACTCGCTGTCCGAGGGGGCCATCAAGCTCAAGGAGCTGCCGAAGCTCTGCGCCAAGATGAACATGCCGGCGGTGGGCATCGCCGATACGGGCAATC
>CAYOKN010000038.1:0-15146 GCA_964404545.1 uncultured Rhodospirillaceae bacterium
GGCTCGCGGGCGCTGCGGCGCAGGATGCTGCCCAGGCGCAAGAGCAGCTCGCGCGGCTCGAAGGGCTTGGGCAGATAGTCGTCGGCCCCGGACTCGAAGCCGTTGATGCGGTCCTCCACCTCGCCCATGGCGGTCAGCAGCAGGATCGGCACCCCATGGCCGGCGGTGCGCAGCGCGCGGGTCAGCTCCAGCCCGGTTTCGCCGGGCATCATCACATCCAGGATGATCAGGTCGAATTCCAGCGCGCCCAGCCGCTGCCGGGCCTCGGCGGCGTCCTGGGCGGTGGCCACCAGATAGCCGTTGTCGGTCAGGAATTTGCGCAACAGCTCCCGCAGGCGGGTGTCGTCGTCCACCACCAGGATGTGCGCGGGCTCGGTCACGGCTGCCCGCCTCCCCGGCGGGGCCGGACCATGGGGCTGGACAGCGGAAAGCGGCTGCGGTCGGCCTCGTCGATCAGGCCCAGCATGACCTTGCGGAAGCCCTCCACCGCCTCGGCGCCGGCCTCGCGGTAGGCGCGGGCCACACGGCTGCGCTGCTGCTCGGTCAGGCGGCGCTCCAGCTCCAGGCCCTTTTCGGTCAGTTCCAGCAGGCGCTGGCGCCGGTCGCGCGGGCCGGGGCGCTGGGTGATGAAGGCTTCCTCCACCAGCTGCGACAGCACCCGCGACAGGCTCTGCTTGGTGATGCGCAGGATCTTCAACAGGTCCGACACCGTGATGCCGGGATGGCGGCCGACGAAATAGATCACCCGGTGATGCGCCCGGCCAAAGCCGTACTCATCCAGAATCTGGTCCGGCTCCGCGGTGAAGTCGCGGTAGGCGAAGAACAGCATCTCCATGCCCTGCCGCAATTCCTCCTCACGCAGGAACAGCGGATTGATTCCGGTTTTTACGTCAGTCATGTTGACATATATGCCTAAAAATGTTACCCAACGCAAGATCGAACCGAAACTTCCTTAGCTTTGAAGGACATTCCCTATGTCGGTGATTCCCTTCGACGATCGTGACGGCTTCATCTGGTATGACGGCCAGCTGATCCCGTGGCGCGACGCCAAGATTCACGTGCTGACCCACGCCCTGCACTATGCGTCCTGCGTCTTCGAAGGTGAGCGCGTCTATGGCGGAAACGTCTTCAAGCTGCGCGAGCACTCCCAGCGCCTGATCGATTCCGGCAAGATCCTGGGCTTCGACATTCCCTGGACCGTCGAGCAGATCGACCAGGCCACCATGGACGCGGTCAAGGCCAACAACATCGTGGACGGCTATGTGCGCCCCGTCGCCTGGCGCGGTTCCGAGATGATGGGCGTGGCCGCCCAGGCCACCAAGGTGCATCTGGCCGTGGCCGTGTGGACCTGGCCCAGCTATTTCTCGCCGGAAGCCAAGATGAAGGGCATCCGCCTGATGATGTCGCCCTGGAAGCGCCCGGCGCCCGACACCGCGCCCACCCGCTCCAAGGCGGCCGGCCTCTACATGATCTGCACCATGTCCAAGCATGCGGCCGAGAACCAGGGGTATCACGACGCCCTGATGCTGGACTATCGCGGCCAGCTGGCCGAGGCCACCGGCGCCAACCTGTTCCTGGTGATGAACGGCGAAATCCACACCCCCACCCCGGACTGCTTCCTGGACGGCATCACCCGCCGCACGGTCATCGACCTGGCCAAGAAGCGCGGCTACAAGGTGGTGGAGCGCGCCATCATGCCCGAGGAACTGGCCAACGCCCAGGAGGTGTTCCTGACCGGCACCGCCGCCGAAGTGACCCCGGTGGGCGAGATCGGGCAATACAGCTTCACCCCCGGCGACATCACCCGCACCCTGGTGGAAGACTACGACGCCCTGGTGCGCGGCAAGGCTGCCCAGGCCGCCGAGTAAGCGGGGGTTGGTTTCAAAGAAAAAGCCGGGCCACGTGCCCGGCTTTTTTTGTGCTTCGCGCGGCCCTCATCCCCGGCCCCTCTCCCGCAGGCGGAAGAGGGTGGGGGCGGCCCTTCCGTCAGATATACCGCCCGGTGCTCGGGGGCTTTTCCTTCACCTTGGGGCGGCTGGCCTTGTAGATCAGTTCCAGCTTGCGGCTGGTGCCGTCGCCGAACATGTAATCCCAGCGCAGGCGCTGTTCCTCGTCGTTCAGCTGCTGGAAGATGTCGCCGAACAGGGCGTTGAACAGCCAGGGGAAGTGAGTGTCCGTGAAGGTGAAGTTGGACTTCTCCTGCATGGTGCGGTCGATGATGGTGATGAAGGTCTTTTGCGCCTTGGGGAATTGCTCGAAGCGCAGCAGGATGCGGATCAGGATCAGGTCGTAGAACCGCTTCCATTCCGGGTTGCCCCGGATCTTGTCCATCAGCTCGTCATCGTCCTTGGCGGTGATTTTGTTGAGGAGGCTGGCGGTCTCCTCGTTGATCTCGCCATAGATCACCTCGCCCAGCGCCTTGCGCAGGTAATTGTCCATGCCTTCCACCACCGAGCGGGGGAAGACGGCGCGTTCGCCGGCGAACAGGTGCGAGATGCGGGTCGCCACCAGGCGCAGCAGGAAACGCTGGCGGCGCGGGTCGCGGAAACGCTTGGAGCGTTCCTCGGCGACACCGGGGTCGAAGGCCAGGGTGCAGGAGCGGCAGTTGTCCTCGACCGATTTTTCCAGAACGGTGATCACCCGCCGGAACTCGGCGGCATGTTCGTCATCCAGGAATTTGACGAACGTCTTCACGAGATAGCTGAAAAGCTCCTCGTTCCGGCGTCTATAAGACGCATTAGGACGGTCGTCGAGTTCGGACCTGTCGGACATTCTTGTCTAGGGCACCCGCGAAAAATAGTTTCGGCGTTCTGCCATTAAATCCCCCCCGGATAATAAGGTGGAATGGTTAACGGCGAAACAACAAAACCCGCCGTCTTATTCCCCGGACGGTGACGAGATGTTCCAGCGGCGGGCGCGGTCTTCGTCGCCCTGGCGCGCGTCCACCCATTGGCGGCCCTGGGTGGTTTCCTCGCATTTCCAGAACGGCGCCTTGGTCTTCAGCCAGTCCATCAGGAACTCGCAGGCGGCAAAGGCGGCCTCGCGGTGCGAGGAGGCACAGGCCACCATGACGATGCGGTCGCCCGCCTCCAGCCGGCCGAAGCGGTGGATCACCAGGCAGTCCTCCAGCGGCCAGCGGCTGCGGGCCTCGGCCTCGATGGCCTCCAACTGGCGCTCGGTCATGCCGGGATAATGTTCCAGGGTCATGGCGGCCACGTCGGCGCCCTCGTTCAGGTCGCGCACCAGCCCCACGAACAGGGCCACCGCGCCCACCCGCTTGTTGCCGGGGGCGAAGGCGGCGAGCTCGGCGCCCACGTCGAAATCCTCGGCCTGGACCCGGATCATGGCGCGTCAGCCCCCTGTGACCGGAGGGAAGAAGGCTACTTCATCGCCCTCGGCCACGGGATGGGTCAGCGGCACATAGTCCTGGTTCACCGCGCAGCGCACGACACCCAGATCGGCGAAGGCCTCGGCGAAGCCGCCGCCTCGGGCGGCCAGGTGGGCCACCAGGTCGGCCACGGTCTCGACCCCCTGGGGGCGGGAGAGGTCTTCTTCGGACGTTCCGGTCTTCTGGCGCAGCCAGGCGAAATACAGGATCTTCATGCCGGCAGCGCCTCGGCGAAGGGGATGAAGTCCACCAGGTCGCCCTGGCGCACCTCGACGCCCTCTTCGGGCAGGTCCAGGAAGCCGTCACAGCGGGTCATGCTGGTGATGATGCCCGAGCTTTCCGACCGGAAGGGCACGGCGAACAGCTCGCCGCCGCGGCTTACCAGGCTGGCGCGGGCAAAGTCGCGCCGGCCCCCCTTGCGCGACAGGTCGAAGCCGGCCTTGACCGGGAACCGCTGGGGCCGGCGGAATTTCAGGGCGCCGCCCAGGCGCTCGATCACCGGCCGGGCCACCAGGGCAAAGGTGGCCATCACCGCCACCGGATTGCCGGGCAGGCCCAGGAAAACCGCCTTGCCGATGCGGCCCATGGCCAGCGGCTTGCCGGGCTTGATGGCCAGCCGCCACAGATGCAGCTCGCCGCCGGCGTCTTCGACAGCGCCCTTCACATGGTCCTCCTCGCCCACGGACACGCCGCCCGAGGTCAGGATCACGTCATGCCATTCGGCCGCCTGGCGCAGCTTGGCGGCGATGGCGGCGCGGTCGTCCTTGAGGATGCCCAGGTCGGTGACGGCGCAGCCCATCTGGATCAGGAAGGTGCGCAGGGCATAGCGGTTGGTGTCGTGGATGCAGCCGGGCTCCAGCGGCTGGCCGGGGTCGCGCAGCTCGTCGCCGGTGGAGAACACGGCCACCCGCACCGGGGCATGGACCTCCAGATGCATGCGGCCCAGGGCGGCGGACACCGCCAGCTCCTGCGGGCGGACGCGGCTGCCCTTGAACAGCTGGACTTCGCCCTGGCGCATGTCCTCGCCGGCCTTGCGCAGATTGGCGCCGGGCTTGGGGCGGGCGGGCAGGGTGACCGTCTCGCCGTCCTGGCGGCAGTCCTCCTGCATCAGGATGGCGTCGGGGCCCGGCGGCACCGGGGCGCCGGTGAAGATGCGATAGGCAAAGCCGCGCTTGGCCTCGCCCGCCAGCACATGGCCGGCGGCGATGCGCCCGCCGATGGGCAGGGTGGTCCCGCCGTCCTCGGCCAGGTCGGCGGTGAACACGGCCCAGCCATCCACGGCGGAATTGTCGTGCGGCGGCACATTGTGCGGGGCCACCACATCCTCGGCCAGGAAGCGGCCCAGGGACTGCACCAGCGAGGCGCTTTCCACCGGCGCCACGGGCGACAGCGCGGCGTCCAGCCGGTCCAGCGCGTCATCCAGGCGCATCAGCCCGGTGGTGGAACAGGCGAAGCAATCGGCGGACATGGGGGTCCTCCCAGCAGAAAGAGATCAGCGGCCCAGATGGCCCAGGATGAACCGGGCCACGGCGCCAGCATCGTCCAGGTCGAGCACCGGCACCTTGACGTTGGGCAAAGCGACGGTGGCGGCCACCGCCACCACCCGTTCGTCCAGGGTCAGCGGCTTGTCCACTTCGGGCCGGAACACCAGCAGGCGGTCATGCGGCCAGTCGCGGAAACCCTCGACGATCACCAGGTCCACCGGGCTCATATGGGCCAAAAGCTCGTCCAGGCCGGGCAGCGGCGCGCCCTGGGGCAGGGTCCGTTGCAGCACCCAGCGGGCGTCGGACGCCACCATCACCTCGGCGGCGCCGGCCTGGCGGTGGCGCCAGCTGTCCTTGCCGGGCTGGTCCATGTCGAATTTGGGGTTGGCCTGCTTGATGGTCGAGACCGTCAGGCCTGCTTCGGCCAGCACGGGCAGTAATTTTTCGATCAGCGTGGTCTTGCCGCTGCCGCTGGGACCGGCGATCCCGAACACCCTCACGGGACGATGCCGCTCTTGGCGTCACCGCCGGCCACCGGCTGCACCGGATGGGCGCGAATATGCTTCATGCCGGCCTGCAGATAGTCATAGCCGGTGATCAGGGTCAGGCCGCCGGCGATCCACAGCGCCACCTCGCCGATGGTCTGCCAGGGCAGCGGGATCAGCACCTGGCCGGCATCGCCCACCAGCAGCACCGGCAGGGCCACCATCTGGATGCCGGTCTTCCACTTGGCCAGCTTGGACACGGGCATGCCCACCCGCAGTTCGGACAGGAATTCGCGCAAGCCCGACACCAGGATCTCGCGCAGCAGGATCACCAGCGCCGGCAGCACCGCCAGCCCGTCCACCCGGTCGGAGGCGGTCAGCATCAGCAGCACGGCGGCGACCAGAAGCTTGTCGGCAATGGGGTCCAGGAAACGGCCGAAGCTGCTCACCTGGTTGGTGCGCCGGGCCAGCCAACCGTCGAAGAAGTCGGTGATGGCGGCCACCACGAACAGCCCGCAGGCGGCCCAGCGAAACATTTCCCCGGGCAGGTAGAAGGTGGCGATCACCAGCGGAATCACGACGATGCGCGACAGGGTGAGCAGATTGGGCAGGCTGGTCAGCATGGGATGCTCGGGGGCTGGCGACGCGGGAAATAGGCTGCGACGGCCGGCATCTTAGCCGCTGGGGTGGAAGTGGTCATAGATTTTTTTGGCCAGGGCCCGCGAGATGCCCGGCACCGCCTCCAGGTCGGCCAGCCCGGCGGCGGCCACTTCGCGGGCCGAGCCGAAGTGATGCAGCAGCGCCTTCTTGCGGGCGGCGCCGATGCCGGCCACCTCGTCCAGCAGGCTGACGCCGATGGCCTTGGAGCGCCGGGCGCGGTGGCTGCCGATGGCGAAGCGGTGCGCCTCGTCGCGCAGCCGCTGCAGGAAATAGAGCACCGGGTCGTTCACCGGCAGCTGGAACATGGGCTGCCCGGCCATGTGGAACTTCTCGCGTCCGGCATTGCGGTCGGGGCCCTTCGAGATGGCCACCAGCGCCACCTCCTCGATACCCAGTTCGGTGAATACCTCCTGCGCCGCCGTCAGCTGGCCCTGGCCGCCGTCGATCAGCACCAGGGCCACAGGCCGCGGTCCTGGTCCGGGTCTTCCTTCTGGGCGCGCTTGAAGCGCCGGGTCAGCACCTCGCGCATCATGCCGAAATCATCGCCCGGCGACAGCTCTGACGAGCGGATGTTGAACTTGCGGTATTCGTTCTTCAGGAAGCCCTCGGGCCCGGCCACGATCATGCCGCCCACGGCGTTGCTGCCCTGGATGTGGGAGTTGTCATAGACCTCGATGCGCTGGGGCGGCGCCTCCAGCTTGAACAGCTCGGCCACGCCCTCCAGCAGGGTGCGCTGGGTCGAGGATTCCGCCATGCGCCGGCCCAGGGCCTCGCGCGCATTGTCATAGGCATGCTCCACCAGCCGCTTGCGGTCGCCGCGCTTGGGCACATGCAGGGTGATCTTGCGGCCCGCCTTCTCGCTCAGCATTTCCTGCACCAGCGCCTCGGCCTCGGGGCTGATGGGGTGGGACAGCAGGATTTCCCGGGGCGGCATCTTGTCGGCATAGAACTGGCCCAGGAAGGCCTCCAGCACGTCGGACGCCTCCTGGTCCTGGGCATGGGCCGGGAAATAGGCGCGGTTGCCGTAATTGCAGCCGGTGCGGAAGAAGAACACCTGGATGCAGCTCATGCCGCCGGCCTGGTGCAGGGCAATCACGTCGGCCTCGTCCACATCCTGGGCCGAAATGCCCTGATGCGCCTGGATGCGGGTCAGCGCCCGCACCCGGTCGCGGAACAGGGCGGCTTCCTCGTAGTTCATGGCGTCCGAGGCGGCCTGCATGCGCTCCAGCAGGTCCTTCTGCACCTCGGTGCTCTTGCCCGACAGAAAGGCCCGGGCCTGGGTCACCAGCTGGCGGTAATCGTCGGCGGCGATGCGCTCGACGCAGGGGGCGGCGCAACGCTTGATTTGATAGAGCAGGCAGGGGCGGCTGCGGGTCTGGAACACGGTGTCGGTGCAGGAGCGCAGCAGGAAGGCGCGCTGCAACTGGCCCAGGGTGGCATTGACCGCGCCGGCCGAGGCGAAGGGGCCGAAATATTCGCCCTTGCGGCTGCGGGCCCCCCGGTGCTTGACGATCTGCGGCCAGTCATGGTCGCCGGTGATGAGGATATAGGGAAAGCTCTTGTCGTCGCGCAGCAGGATATTGTAGCGCGGCGCCAGCTTCTTGATCAGGTTCGATTCCAGCAGCAGCGCCTCCACCTCGGTGTGGGTGGTGACCACCTCCATGCTGACGGTGGAGGCAATCATGCGCTGCAGGCGCAGGGGCAGGCGGTCGGGCCGGGTATAGGCGGCCACCCGCTTCTTCAGGTTCTTGGCTTTGCCCACATAAAGGGCGTCACCGCGATGGTCCAGCATGCGGTAAACGCCGGGGCTCTGGGGCATGGTGCGTAGGTAGCCCTCGATCACGCTGACGCCCGCCTGCAGGGGCTGCTCGGCGGGACTGGCGGAAAGGCTGGGCGGGGCGTCGCTATGGCTCACGGGGCAGGCCTATGGCTCTCGGTCGGAAGACGGAGGGAGGATATCCAAAGAATAGGGTGGGATCATCCTACCTCGAATCGGATATCCACGACTCCTGTGGATAAGTCTGGGGGGAACTCTGGGGAGTCACGGTGCCGCCCTAAGACTCCCAAGGCTTTCACCCCTTTGCCCAAAAACTGAGCATTTGCGTCAAATCGTTATTTTTCAATAGGTTAGCGGCTGTCAAGTGTAAAGCTGTCGTAAAATATGTGGAAATTGGCCTTGACAGCAGGGGGGCGCTGGGGCAGCCGAACCGGCCTGTGTAAAAGTCCGGCCCGGTATCACCTATTGGCCTTTCCGAAGGTCATACTTATGCCGCAGAGGCCGGAAATCCAGGCAAACTCTCACATTTCGTCACCGCGCGCGGCGGGACGCCAAGGTCAGCCAGAAATTTGCGGTTGACGGTCAGGGCCGGGGGTTGTCTCGCTCGATCTCGACGCCCACGCTGAGGGCATCGGGAAAGACGTCCAGCTTTTCCACGCGCACGCGCACCGTGCGCACCCGGCGGTCGGTCATGGCCATGGCGGCGATGCGCTCGGCCAGGGTCTCCACCAGATTCACATGGCCCGCGGCCACCAGCGCCCGCACCCCGTTCACCATCTGCTCATAGCAGACCACGTTGCGGATGTCGTCGGCGATCACGGTGATGTCGCCTTCGTCCACCGCCATGTCCAGATTAACCCGGATGCGTTGGGGCGCATGCTTTTCATGGGCATGCACGCCGATGGAGCAGGACAGGGTCAGGTCGCGCACGAACACATGCCGCAGGCTCTTGGCCGAATCGGCGATGCGCAGGGGCTGGACCACCTGGGAAAGGGGCTGGGTCATGGATGATTATTCCTCGGGGCCGGCATCGGACGGAGCCCAGCCCAGATGCTGGCCGCCGTCCAGGGCGATCATCTGGCCGGTCATGGCCGGCGCGGACAGGATGAAATTCACCGCCTGGCAGATTTCCTCGGGCGAGGTGCCCCGCTGCAGCGGCATGGAGGCGCATTGCTGGGCGAACTGTTCGCTGGTCTGGCGGATGCTGGGCAGGGCCGGCCCGGGACCGATGGCATTGACGCGGATGCGGGGCGCCAGGGCCAGGGCCAAGGTCTGGGTCAGGGTCCACAGCCCCGCCTTGCTCAGGGTGTAGGTGGTGAAATGGGGGGTCAGGTTCCAGACCCGCTGGTCGATGATGTTGACCACCACCCCGTCCGCGTCCTCGGGCAGCTGCGCGGCAAAGCCCTGGGTCAGCACGAAGGGCGCGCGCAGATTGGTCTCGAGATGCAGATCCCAGGTGGCGCGGGTGGCCGACAGCGCGCTGTCATATTCAAAGACCGAGGCGTTGTTGATAAGCGCCCCCAGCGGCCCCAACGCCTCGATGGCGCGCGGGATCAGCCCCACCACGTCGTTTTCCACCGCCAGATCGGCCCGCAGGGTCACGGCCCGGCCGCCCTTGCCGACGATCTCGTCCGCCACCAACTCGGCCGCCTCGGCCGACTGGTTGTAGTGGATGGCCACCGCCCAGCCTTTGCCAGCCAGCTCCAGCGCCAGTGCCCGGCCGATCCGGTGGGCGGCGCCGGTGATCAATGCAGTACGGGGTACGGAGTTCATGGGGCGAGAGAATGCTCCGACTCAGGAGCAAAAGGCAAGCCCTGGCGCCTTTGCCAATCAGGTCATCCGTGTTCATCCGTGCCCTCACAAATCCGTCCGCATCCAGGGCGAGAACCAGAATACCGCCACGGCGCCCAGGGCGGCGGCCATGGCCAGCATGGCGCTGATCACGAGAATGACGGCGGTGGGGAGCGGGTGGGTGGTCAGGCCCTGGAGCTTTTGTTCCATGCGGTAATAGCGCCAGGTGCCGAGGATGAACGAGACCGCCGAGAACGTGACCAGGGCGGCGGCGATGCCGTTCACCGCCCAGAAGGGCATCAGGTCGCCTTGCAGCTTTTCCACCGCCAGGCCCGCCACCAGGGCAGCGATGCCGGTGCGCAGCCAGGCCGCATAGGTGCGCTCATTGGCCAGCACGGTGCGGTCGTCGGCCAGGGACTTGGCCGATGTTGTGGTGGTGGCGGCGCGGACAGGGATGTCGGACTTCGGCGTCTTCTGGTCTGCCATGCCCCGAAAACAGGGCAGGGGCGCTGCTGGTTCCTAGGACGCGGCGGCCAGCGCGGCCAGTTCCCGTTCCACCATGGCGCGGGCCTCTTCACAGGCACCCTCCACCGCCGGGGTCAGGCCCACGCCGGGGGTGAAGTCGTCCCCTTCGATGGCCACGATCACCACCCAGCGCGGCAGGCTGCCCAGGGTGCGCGACAGCTCGATGGCTTCGGGCACGCCCACCTGGTGGCTGGAGGAAAAGCCCACATAGGCGGGCGGCAGTCCGTCGGCGGTGACGTCAAAGCGCATGACCGTGCCCGGCGCATGGCCCGACGAGCAGGCATCCACCAGAACCACCGCATCATGCCCCTGCCAGAGCTGCATCAGCTCGGTCCCTTCGCCATGGTGCGATACCACCTTCAGGCCGGGGCGGCCCAGGAAGCTTTCCGCCACCTTCAAGCCCACGCCATCGTCGCGGCCGAAGGCGTTCCCGATACCAATCAGCAGCATTCACACTCTCTCCACGGTCAGGCGCAGGAAATGGGTGGCACAGGAAATACAGGGATCATAGTTGCGAATGGCCTGTTCGCACAACCACTGCAAGTCGTGGTCTGACAGATGCAGGTTGGCCTGCACCACCCGCGCCAGGTCGGCCTCGATGACTTTCTGGTTCTGGGCGGTGGGCGGGACGATGCGGGCGTCCAGGATCAGCCCCTGGTCATCCATGCGGTAACGGTGCCAGCAGATGCCGCGCGGCGCCTCGGTGCAGCCGGCCCCTTCGGCGGCCCGCACCTCGACGGGCTCGTGGGGGCGGTCGGGTTCGCGGTAGTCCAGGACGATGGCCAGGGCGTCCTCGCACACCTGCAGCAGCTCCACCGCCCGCACGATGATGCTCTTGAAGGGATTGCGCACGCTTGGGCCCAACCCGGCATCGGCGGCGGCCTCGCGCACCGCCGGCGCCAGCCGGTCGTAATTGATGTTGTAACGGGCCAGCGGCCCCACCTTGTAGGCGCCGCCGCCGCCCATGCCCTGGTTGCCCTTCATATAGCCGTGCAGGGCGTTGGAGTGGGCCACATGCTCTTCGTCGAAATGATCCAGGAAGCGGTCGATGGGCAGGTCCAGGCCGGTATTGGTCGTCAGCCGGCCTTCGTGGATGGCGTATTCGTCCTCGTGCCGCAGGGCCAGGAACACATAGTCCTGCTCCAGTTCGGGGAAGGCGAAGCCACCCACCACGCGGATGGTTTCCAGGCTGCCCTCGATGGCCCATTTCAGCTCGTCGGCCAGCGTCAGGATCTCGCGCCGGGTGGGGGCGCGGTAAAAGCCGCCCACCCGCATATTTACCGGATGGATGGCGCGCCCGCCCACCACCTCCAGGATGTCATTGCCGATCTTCTTCAGCCTTAGCGCCCGCTCCACCAGGCCGCGATTGACCTTGGCCAGCTCCAGCGCGTCGGGCAGGCCCAGGAAGTCGGGCGCATGCAGCAGATAGACGTGCAGGGCGTGGCTTTCGATCCACTCGCCGCAATAGATCAGCCGGCGCAGCTGGCGGATGGGCTCGGGCACGGTGATGCCCAGCATGGTCTCGAAGGCCTGGATCGAGCCCATCTGGTAGGCGATGGGGCAGATGCCGCAGATGCGGGCGGTGATGTCCGGCACCTCCATGAAGGAGCGCCCGCGCAGGAAGGCCTCGAAGAAGCGCGGCGGCTCGAAGATGCCGAAGCGCAGCTCCTGGATCTGGTTGTCCTTCAGCTTCACATGCAGCGAGCCCTCGCCTTCCACCCGGGCCAGGGCATCGACCTTAATGAGTCGGCTGGTCATGGCGTTCGCTCTCCTTGCGGAAGGCTTCCGCGCCGGCATTGTAGCTGCGGAAGGCGCGCATTACCGTGTCCTGGTCCTGGCCCAACTGGGCGAACCGGGCGGCCAGCGCAGGGGTGTTGGGGCTTTCCATGGGGCCGAAGCAGCCATAGCAGCCGCGCCCCACCGAGGGGCACAGATTGCCGCAGCCCGCCTGCACCACAGGCCCCAGGCAGGGGATGCCCTGGGCCACGGTCACGCAGACGGTGCCCTTGCGCTTGCATTCGATGCATTCCGAATGGCGCGGAATATTGGACTTGCGGCCGTTCAGATAGGCATTCAGCACCTCGAGCAGCTGGTGCTTGTTGATGGGGCAGCCGCGCAGCTCGAAATCCACCGGCACATGGTCGGCGATGGGCGTGGAATGCTCCAGGGTCTCAATGAATTCGGGATGGGCATAGACCAGGCTGATGAACTCGGTCACGTCCTTGAAATTGCGCAGGGCCTGGATGCCGCCGGCGGTGGCGCAGGCGCCGATGGTGATGAGCACCTTGCTCTGGCGCCGCACCTCGCGGATGCGCTCGATGTCATGAGGGGTGGTGATCGAGCCCTCCACCAGCGACACGTCCCAGGGGCCCTTGGCCTCCTTGCGGGTGGCTTCAAGAAAATAGGCGATCTCCACCGCCTCGGACACGGCCAGCAGTTCCAGCTCGCAGTCCAGCAGCGACAGCTGGCAGCCGTCGCAGGACGAGAACTTGTGCACCGCCAGGCGGGGCTTCGACCGTTGGATCTGTTTGGGCGCCGGCATGGTCACAGCTCCCTGATCTGGAATTGCTCGGCGATGTCCGCATAGGCGAACACCGGGCCGGTGCGGCAGACGAAATGCGGGCCCCATTGGCAATGGCCGCACAGGCCCACGCCGCATTTCATGTTGCGCTCCATGGACAGATGCACCCGGTCCAGGGGCACGCCGCGCTTGGCCAGGGCCTGCACGGTATAGCGCATCATCACCTCGGGCCCGCAGACGAAGGCCACGGTGTTGCCCGGGTCGAAGCCGCCCCGGGTCACCAGATTGGGCACCACGCCCACGGTGCCGGCCCAGTCGCCGGTGGCGCGGTCCACGGTCACCAGCACGTCCAGGTCGAAGCGTCCGCGCCATTTCTCCAGTTCGCGCCGGTACAGGATGTCCTCGGGCGTGCGGGCGCCATAGCAGATCAGCAGCCGGTTGAAGTTTTCACGCCGGGCCAGGGCCTGGTAGATGGCCGGGCGCAAGGGCGCCAGGCCGACACCGCCGGCCACGAACACCAGGTCGCGGCCATAGGCCTGCTCCACCGGCCAGGCGGTGCCAAAGGGGCCGCGCACGCCCACGGCATCGCCGCTCTTCATATGGGCCATGGCGCGGGTCACGGCGCCCACCGCCCGGGTGGTGTGGATCAGCCGGTGGCCGTCGTCGGGATCGCCCGAGATGCTGATGGGCACCTCGCCCACCCCGAACACATAGAGCATGTTGAACTGCCCGGCCTGGAAGGCGAAGCGGCCGCCGGCCTCGGGCGTCAGCTCCATGGTGAAGGTGTCGGACAGCTCCTTCTTGACCCGCTCGATGCGGAAGGGCACCGGCAACATGGGGTCGGCCGGATGCAGCGCCGGGCTGGGCGCGGGCGCATGGGCCGGAGCGTGGGGCATGGTCATAGCAGGCCTCCCCCCGAACGGGGTCCGTAGAGATCAAGCATCTGCAGCCGCGCCGCATGCAGGCGGTCGGCCATCACCGGCACGAAGCGCCGCAGCACCTCATAGCCCAGGGCCGGGTCGGCCTCCATGCGGGCGCGCAAGGAGGCGGCGTCCAGGGCGATCAGCCGGGTCTGGGTGACGGCGCGGGCGTCAAAGCTCCAGCGATGGGGCTCGGACAGCCAGGACCAACCCAGCACGTCATGGTCCTGCAGGGTCTGGATGATCAGCGAGGGGCGGTTTGGGCAATGCACCTCCACCGCCACCTGGCCCTGGCGGATCAGGTAGAAATGGTCGGCGCGCTCGCCTTCGCGGAAGATCAGTTGGCCCGGGCCATATATCTCCAGCGCCGCATGGTCCAGCAGCGCCGTGCGCAGGGAGCCGTGCACCCCGGCAAAAAAGGCGTGCTCCTCGATCATGCGGGCCATGTCGTCGGAATTGCCCATGGGCGCTCTCCTTACGCTTTGGCGGCGGTCTCCTGGGCCAAGGCATCCACCTCGGCGGTGATGTCGATGCCCACGGGGCACCAGGTGATGCAGCGTCCGCAGCCGACGCAGCCGGACATGCCGAACTGGTCGTGCCAATGGGCCAGCTTGTGGCTGATCCACTGGCGATAGCGGGCCCCGGCATCGGCCCGCACCACGCCGCCATGGATGTACGAGAAATCCAGGGTGAAGCAGCTGTCCCATTTGCGCACCCGTTCGGACTTCATGCCCGTCAGGTCGGTCACGTCCTCGGTGGTCGAGCAGAAGCAGGTGGGGCAGACCATGGTGCAGGAGGCGCAGGTCAGGCAGCGCTGCGCGACCTTGGCCCAGTGCGGGCTTTCCAGGTTCTGCTTGATCAGCCCCTCGGCCTGGGGATGCAGGGCGCGGCGCTGGCCCTCGCGGGCCGCTTCCACCTGGCGGGCAGCCTGGGCGCGGTCGGCCTCGGCGGCAGGCAGGCGCGGGATCTTGTCCAGCACCGACCGCCCGGCCTCGGATCCGGCCATGACCAGAAAGCGGTGCCGGCCGCCGTCGGTCAGCTCGGCCAGCCGGATGTCGTAGCCGGCCTGGGCCGCCGGGCCGGTGCCCATGCTGGCGCAAAAGCAGGTGCTGCCGGCATGGGCACAATCCACGGCGATGACGAAGGCCGCGCCCCGGCGGGCCATGTAGCCGCTGTCGGCATAGCTGCCATTGTCGAACACCTTGTCCTGCACCGCCATGGCGGCCAGTTCGCAGGCCCGTACCCCCAGGAAGGCCTGGGGCGCGTCCGGCTGGTCGCGGCGGCTGATACGGAAGCCCGCCCCCGCCCGCTCGGCGGAAAACAGGGTCTGTTCGGGCGGGTAGAGATGGCGTTTCCACCCCTGGGGCGCCAGGGTATAACCGAACAGCTCGGCACCGGCCTCGCGCCTCAGCCGGTAATGGCCGGCTGCCTGCTCGTCGGCGAAGCCGGCCGGCAGGTCCTCGATGGTCTGGATTTCGTCATAGCGGATGGCGCCGTCCTGGGCGCGCGGACCGATCACCCGGTAACCGCGTGTCCGCAATTCCTGGATCATCAGGCCCAGATGGCCGGGCTCGATGAGGGCGGCGTCTGCGAAG
>CAYOKN010000039.1:0-14911 GCA_964404545.1 uncultured Rhodospirillaceae bacterium
CTCGTCAGGCTCATAACCTGAAGGTCGCAGGTTCAAATCCTGCCCCCGCAACCAAGAATAAAACCCAGCAGCCTCAACAGGTTGCTGGGTTTTTTGTTGCCCAAGATCGGAGCGTCCGGCCAGGTCGGGTCAGCGAGGGGTAAGCGGTGGAGATTCGGCTGAGGCAAGCTGGAGCAAGGCCGAACTCGGACATGCTGGTTCCAAAGCTCCAATACCAACTTGCGCTGATTAGAACCTATGGGCCCACTGGTGGCGTCCGATGGACATGATCTTCCATGGCTGGTCGATGAGGCGGTTCCATGCGTGACAGCACAGGGCAACGATCTGTCGTAGGATTCGAAGACACGGTTCGACAGCCAGTTCTCGTGGACAAATTGCCCGATATTCTCGACCGGGTTGAGTTCGGGGAACAGGTCACACTGAGCGCAGTCCTTGTCAGATCGTCAAGGGCGGAAGGCCAGCAGTGTCATGTCGTCGCGCTGAGGTTGGTCGCCACACCAGTTCGCCAGGCTGGACGTGACGGCATCAATATGGTCGGACAGTGGCCGGGTACGATGTCGTTCGAGCACGTCCGCCAGGCGGCGCCAGCCGAACAATTGCGGGCGCTCCCCGCCGCCCATATTGTCCACCACGCCGTCAGTGAACAGGTGGCAGACGCTGCCCTCGGCCAGGGAAATCTGGTGTTTGGTCAGGCGGGCCTGCGCGGGTGCCGTGGCATAGCCCAGCCCCACTCGATCGCCCCGGATGCGCTTGATGCCTTCGGCATCGGCGATCAGCAGATGCATGTTGGCGCCGGCAAAGCACAGATGCCTGCGTTCGGGATCCAGCACGCACAGGGCGGCATCGAAACCATCATCGGCGGCGGGGCCGCCTTCGTCCTGCTGCAGCAGGGTGCGGAACGCCTGGTTCATGGCTGCGAGCATGTTGGCTGGGTCGCCATCACGATTGTCGCGCATCACTTGGGCGAGGCTTGCCGCCGCGACGACCGCCATGAAGGCTCCGGGCACGCCATGGCCGGTGCAGTCGATGAGGGCGAACACCACCTTGTCGCCAAGCAGCCCTGCCCAATAGAAGTCGCCTCCGACCACGTCCAACGGCTTCCACAAGACGGCTGTCTCGGCCACCAGCCCATCCAGGCGTCGCAAGTCGGGCAACATGGCCCCCTGGATGCGGCTGGCATAGCGGATTCCGGCTGCAACCATGCGGCCGGTTTCCTCGAGTTGGCGGTTGTATTGCCGCAGTCGACGGCGGGACCGTACGATCTCGAGGTGATTATGGACGCGCGCGCGCACCACCGGCGGATTGAATGGCTTTGGAATATAGTCAACGGCGCCGCATTGCAGCCCTTCGACCTCGGATTCGGCCTGTTCCAGGCTGGTAATGAACACCACGGGAATGTCGGTGGTCCGCGGCTCCGCCTTTAGCCGGCGGCACAGCTCGTAGCCGTCCATCTGGGGCATCAATACGTCCAGCAGGATCAAGTCAGGCTGGCGTTCGACCGCGAGGGCCAGCGCCTTGTGCGCGTCGGTGGCGAACAGCACGTCGTGATCGGGGCGCAGCGTCTGGGACATCACCAGGATGTTGGACGGGTCGTCGTCGACCACCAGCACCACGTCTTTGGGGGCGCTCATGCCTTGCGCCGCCGGGCCAGTTCGGCCAGAAGGCGAATCCTGTGGCGCAGCAGCATCGGTGACACCGGCTTCGAGACGAAGTCATCGGCGCCGCTGGCCAAGCCGTCCTCGATCTCGGCATCGCTGGTGCCGGCGGAAACAAGGATCACCATCGCCCCGGCGCTGGCGGGGGAGGCCCGCAGGGCGCGGGTCACTGCTAGCCCGTCCATGCCCGGCATCATCACGTCCAGCAGAACCAGATCGGGCGGGGTGTCCGCGGCCAGCTTCAGCGCCTGTTCCCCGGACCGGGCGAACTGCACCGGCCCCAGCGACGACACCATGGCATGCAGTATCTGGATATTGGCCGGTTCGTCATCGACGATCAGGATGCGGATGGGCTCAGTCATGGTGCGGGTTCTGCTGTTGCAGCATCTGGATGGCGGCGGGGAAGTCCAAGGCGTGAACCCTTTCCAGGACCGCCGCCGCGCTCTCGCCGCCGGCGGCTTGCGCCCAGCGTTCGGCCAAGGCCAGGGCGGTCAGGTCGTTTTCCGCCAGCATTGCCGCCAAGTCAGTGGCCAGGACGGCGGCGTCGCGATGGTCGGTCGAAGGGGCGGGGGCTTCTGTCGTCGATTGGGCCAGGAAGTCGGTGATCTCGCTGCGGGTGGCGCGCAGGCTTTCCTCAATCTCGGCCACGACCCGGCGCCAGTATTCCGATCCGGGAAATGACCCACCGGCTACCAGCGCTTCGCCTTGACGGCAAGCCTGGGCCAAGGACTCCAGACCCAGATTAGCGGCACTGCCCGCCATGCGATGCAGCAATAAACGGGCACCGGCGGGATCGATATCGGCAAGGGCAGCGGCCGGCGACACATGTTCAGCCAGAAAGGCGGCCAGCAGGCGGCGGCCCAGTTCCTGGTTTCCGTTAATGCGCAGCAGCAGAGTCTGCCACTCGAAAAGGGTGCTCATGCCGGCCTATCTGGGAGAACTAAGATGGCACTTGGATTTATATATTAGAGGATTATCCTGGGGGAAGGGCTTAACAGAGGGTCTGAAATATTATGAAGCGCGGGACAGACATCTTGATAGTGGAAGATTCTGCGCTTGACATTCAGATTTTGGCCGAGCTGCTGTCCGGGCTTGGTTCCGTTTCCTTCGCCATGACCGGGGCCGAGGCCAAGGCCAAGCTGGGCGAGTACAGCTACGACGTGGTCTTGATGGATGTCATGTTGCCCGACATGAACGGGTTCGACATCTGCCGCGAGGTGGCCGGGGCCTTACGCCCAGGCGAGACATCGGTGATCTTCGTCACCGCCCTGAATGAGGGCGTTTGGGAAGAGCAGGGGCTGATGCTGGGGGCCTTGGACTACATCGTGAAGCCGTTTTCGCCAACCAGCGTTCGGGCGCGGGTGCGTAACCACCTGACTTTGGCTCGGACCACGCGCGAATTGCGCCAGGCCAAGGAAAAGCTGGAGCGCATGGCGGCGCTGGACCATCTGACCGGCATCTTCAATCGCGGCCATTTCGAGATGCTGACCGGGCGCGAGTTGGAGAGGGCCGAGCGCGGCCACCATCCGGGGGCATTGCTGCTGATCGACCTGGACCATTTCAAGCGGATCAATGATACCCACGGTCATGCCGCCGGTGACCAGGTGCTGGTGGCGGTGACTGAGACATGGGGCCGCGAGTTGCGTGGTTGCGACATCCTGGGCCGGGTGGGCGGCGAGGAGTTCGCCCTGTTCCTGCCGGAAACCAACGGTGCCGAGGCGGAAGGAGTCGCTCAGCGGCTGTTACGCCAGACTCGGGCGCTATCCATCCCATGCGAGGGTGAGGTCATCCTGAAAGTCACCGCCTCGGTCGGCGGGGTGTGGTTCCATGGCGGCATCGCCGACTTTAAGGCTTTGATGCGCGTCGCCGACCGCATGCTCTATCAGGCCAAGGAAGCGGGCCGCGACCGTATCGAAATGCAGGCGATGGACAAGGAGGAGATAGCATGCTGAAAGCTTTTATGGCCGCCCTGGCGGTCGTGTTGGGGCTGGCTTACGTCGCTCCGTCCGTTGCCGTTGCCGGTACGCTGGACGAGGTCAAAGCGCGCGGTGTGCTGCGGTGCGGCGTCAACGAATTCGGCCCGGCCCTGACCGCCATGAACGAAAAGGGCCAGTGGGCCGGGTTTTACACGGATTTTTGCCGGGTCTTCGCCGCCGCTGTGCTGGGCAACGCGCGCGCCGTGGATTTTGTTTCGGTTTCCAGCCAGGACCGCTTCGAGGCGCTGCGGCACAAGGCCATCGACGTGCTGTCCGAAGCGACCACTTGGACCTTGGAGCGTGACCTGGCTGGCCTGTCCTTTCCCGCCCCCTTCATGATGGACGGCCAAGGCTTCCTGGTCCGTGGGAATTCCGGCATCGCCACCCTGCAGCAACTGAAGGGCCGGCCCGTCTGTGTGGTCAGCCATGCCACCTCGGTCGAGGGGGTAAACCGCGTCAACAAGGTGCTGAACCTGGGTATGAAGATCCAGGAATATTCGTCCATCCAGGGCTCGTTCGCGGCGTTCTTCGACCGGCAATGCGATGCGGTCACCACCGATGGCATCATCCTGGCCTCGCTGCGACAGCAGATGGCGCCCAACCCCGCTGATTACGTCTTCCTGCCGGACCGCATTACCCATGAACCGCTGTCGCCGGTGGTGCTGAAATCGGACCGCCAGTGGGAAGACATCATCCGCTGGTCAATCATGGCCACCCTGGTCGCCGAGCAACATGGGGTGACCGCGGCCAATGTCAAACAGCACCTGACCAGCCCCAATGCCGAGGTGCGCCGTCTTCTTGGGAGCGAGGGGGAGACTGGGGACCGGCTGGGCCTGGACAAGAACTGGGCCCTGAGGGTCATCGAACAGGTCGGAAATTATGGCGAGATCTATGAGCGCAACCTGACCCGGAATCTGCGCTTGGAACGGGGCCAGAACGCCTTGCACAGTCAGGGCGGATTGCTTTGGGCACCGCCTTTCCGCTGATCCTGGACCGGGACCATCCATCATGCGGCTCGGCCTGACAACCCGCCTGACCCTGGGAATCCTGACGGTCACCGCCATGACGGTGGCCGCGGTGCTCGTGGCCCTGGTGGGCGCCAGCCGTTTCGACCAGGGCTTCTCCCAGATCGCCGACGAGCAGATGGGCCGCCTGCTGGCGGTGTCCCGCTTGGTCCAGCGCAGCGAGGCGCTGTCGGAAAGCGGCCTCAGCCTGTCGTCGGCGACCGGAGTGTATGAATTGCGGCGAAAGCGCGAGGTGGTCCACGACCAGCTGGCGGTTCTGGCCCGGGCCTTCGATGACTTGGCCCAGCGTGGCGTCGGCGAGGATGCCCGCAAGACCCTGGCGGTCCATCGCGATGCCATGGCCGCCAATCTGGACCAGCTGGTGGTGGCGGTAGGCGAGCGCATCGCCCTCGAGGAGAAGCAGGTGGAGGCCGCTCGTCAACTGACCGCCCTGTCGCAGGGGTTTGGCGAGTTGAATCAGGCGGAAGCGAATGCGGCCTGGGCCCTGGAACGGACGGTCACCCTGATGACGAGGGCACAGGGCGCCAGCCGCCAATTTGAACTGGACAGTATCGAACTGGAGGCCATCCGGATGCTGGAGGCGGCCCAGGCTGGGGGGACGAACCCTCGGCTGGTTCAGGCCGTCGCGAAATTGCGACCGCTGGTCCAGGGCGAGGCCAGCGTCTTTGACTTGCGGCGCCGCTGGCTGGAAGTGGACGGGCGGGTCAACGGCCTGCTGCGCAACAACGACAACCTGATGTCGCGTCTGTCACTGGCCGCCTCCAATCTGTTCGCCCAATTGGAAAAGGAAACCGAGGAAGCCCGGACCTCCTTCGCGGGTTTCATCGACCGCGATGTCACCGTGCTGTATGCGGTGGCCGGCGGCGCCATTCTGACCAGCTTGCTGGTCCTGGTTTATGTCAATCGCCGGGTGGTGGGGCGCCTCGTCCATCTGCAGGAAACCATGAGCAGCCATGCCCACGGCGTGGCCGTACCCATCCCCACCCACGGCAACGACGAAGTGGCCGACATGGCCCGCTCGCTGGCCTATTTCGTCGATGCCATCCGGCAGCGCGAGGATGCGCTGTCCCAAGCCCGCGATGAGGCGAACCAGGCCAATCAGGCGAAAAGCGCCTTTCTGGCCAATATGAGCCATGAGATCCGGACCCCGATGAATGCCATCATCGGTCTGTCGGGCTTGGCCCTGCGCACCGGCCTCGACCGCCGCCAGCGCGATTACCTGGTGAAAATCCAGAACGCTTCGCAAACCTTGCTTGGCATCATCAACGACATTCTGGACTTCTCGAAGATTGAGGCGGGGCGGCTGGAGTTCGAGGAGATCGAATTCTCCATCACCAATGTGCTTGATGACGTCGCCAATCTGATCACCCGCCGGGCCGAGGAAAAGGGCCTGGAAATCGTCTTCGCCACCAGCGGCGACCTGCCGCCCAAGGTGGTGGGTGACCCGTTGCGCCTGGCCCAGGTGATCACCAACCTGTGCACCAATGCCATCAAGTTCACCCATGTGGGTGAAGTCCTGGTGCGCGTGGATCTGAAGGAACTGGTGGCCGGCAAGGCGTTGCTGCAATTCTCGGTGCGCGACACCGGCATCGGCCTGACCCCCGAGCAGGCGGCGCGGCTGTTCCAGCCTTTCAGCCAGGCCGACGCTTCGACCACCCGCCAATTCGGCGGCACCGGCCTGGGGTTGTCCATCTGCCGCCGCATGGTCGAGCTGATGGGCGGCGACATCTGGGTGGACAGCGAATATGGCAAGGGCAGCACCTTCAACTTCACCGCCTGCCTGCCGGTGCCATCGGAAGCGGTGGCGCCGCGCTGGCAGGAACTGCGGGGCGCCCGGGTGCTGGTGGTCGATGACAACGCCACCACCCGCGGCGTGCTGGGTGAGATGCTGCGCTCGCTGGAATGCCAGGTCACCGAAAGCGCCGACGGACAGGCGGCCATCGAGGAAGTGATGCGGGCCGAGGCTGCCGGCGAACCCCCCTATCAGATGGTGTTGATGGATTGGCGCATGCCGGTGATGGACGGCCTGGAGGCGTCGCGCCAGATCAAGCGGACCAAAGCGCTGAAGGTGATGCCGGTCATCATCATGGTCACCGCCAGCGACCGCGAGGAAGTGCTGGAGCAGGACGACGCGGTCAAGGTCATCGACAGCCTGCTGGTCAAGCCGGTCAACCCGTCCTTGCTGTTCGACACCATGATGATCCTGGCCTCGGGCGGGGAGGTTCCCGGCTTGACCGCCGAGATGAGGACGGCCGGCCATGACGGCGACGCCCGGCAATTGGACAATGTGCGCGGCCGCCGCGTCCTGCTGGTGGAGGACAACGAGATCAACCAGCAGGTGGCCGCCGAAATCCTGGGCTATTGGCAGGTGGCGGTGGAACTGGCCAACAACGGCGAGGAAGCCTTGATGGCCCTGGATGCCGCCGGACCAGACGGCTATGACGCCGTGCTGATGGACATCCAGATGCCGGTGCTGGACGGCTTGGAGGCCACCCGCCGCATCCGCGCCGATGGTCGATTCGGCCAATTGCCGGTGATCGCCATGACCGCCCACGCCCTGGCCGACGAGCGCGACCGTTGCCTCGCCGTCGGCATGAACGACCATGTGTCGAAGCCCATCGACCCCAACCAGTTGCTTAAGAGCTTGTCGTCCTGCCTCGAGGGGCTGCCGCGCCCGCAGCGGAGCAACCTTATCCCACGCTCGCAGGAAGACGGTCATGCCATTGGATTGCCTGCCCAACTGCCGAGTATCCAAATGTCTGCCGGCTTGTCCCGGGTGATGGGCAATGCCGCGCTTTACCGGAAACTGCTGCTGGATTTCCGTACCCGCCATGGCGGGGATGGGGACTTCATCAGGGAGGCCATGGCGGCTGGCGACTGGAGCGGCGCCGCGGCGCAGGCCCATGCCCTCAAGGGCGTGGCCGGCAATGTCGGTGCCCAAGCCTTGTACGAGGCAACCCGTGCCCTTGAAACAGCATTGAAGATGGACCAGAAGGAGCAGGCAGAGACCATTTTGCCCACAATGATGGCGCAGCTGCACGAGGTCATGGCTGGCCTGGCCGTGCTTGATGCGATGCCCACCGCCAGTCCAACTGTTCCAGCGGCCGCAGCCGTTGATGTGATGCCGTATGTGGACAAGCTGTGTGGTCTTTTGGCTGCCTGCGACATGGCAGCCCTTGACGCTGCTGCGGACCTGGAGGCCCTTCTTGCTCCTCCACAACACCAGGCTTTTGGCGTTATCAGGGGCCATATCGATGGGCTTGAGTTCGATACCGCCAGAGAGAAGCTCAAGGATCTGTTTCCGTCTTCTGCGTGACGTCTGAGGCGCCCGATGATAAGACACGCCCCGATCCTGATAAGCCAGGGATCGGGGCGCTTGCCGCGCCGACGGATTACCTTGCGACAATGCAAGCTTTTTCCGTTGCGGGGGTTCTGCGCATGGGACGATGTGAACAACACCCAGATCGACCGGGTGGATGTGGATTCCAACGGGCGACCGTGGACGCTCTACACCTCGGGCGGCAGCAACACCATCAGACGGGCGAAGGACTGACCGGAAGGCGGACCCGGACCGGAAATCGACGGTTCACCTTCGCAACTGGCTCTGCACTGTGGACGCGGTTTGACCAACGCTCCGGGCAGCGGTCTTCTGCTTTAACCAGACAGAGTCTAGCTACCCAACTCACGGATCAGGATGGCGGCGGTGGTACGCAGGGCGTGGCCGAGCAGCGAACGCCGCTCGCCTTCCATATGGACCTGTCCGCGCAAGGGTGCCGGTCCGTGCTGCGGCCGGTCTGGCAGAAGACGAACGCGGTAGATGGCACGGTCGGGGACCAGGGCCTTGTCCGAGAACCGGGCAGGGATGTCGCCGCCATACGGAGCGGCCAGGACCGGTTCGGTCAGCGACTTGACCGCGACCCGGTCGATGGCCGCAATGGTGGCGGCCAGGGCGGCTCCGGCGCCTTCGGGGATGAAGCTGGCGTGGGCGCCGACGGCGATACGGTCCAGATCGGCCTCGGCCACATAGGCTTCCACCTGGGCGCCGGCACGGATCCCCAGGATCGGTTCACGGCCGTTGATCCACTGGCCGGGCTGGAGCATGGGCGACAGGTCGGTGACGGTGCCGGCGATTGGAGCGGCCAGGGTCAGGCGGGACAATTCGGCAGACAGCGCCGCCTTTTCCGCGACGGCGCTGGACAATTCCTCGGTGATTGCCTGGGCGCGGGCGCGGAAGCTTTCCTCGAAGCCGACCGAGGAGAGTTCATATTTCAGGACGCTGATGCGGCGCTCGGCCTGATCCAGCTTGTGGCGGGCATCGGGATTGTCCAATTCCGCGAGCACGGTGCCGGCCTGGACCTCTTGCCCCTCGGCCACCGTGATCGCGCCCAGCAGCGCCGAAGACGGGGCATAGAGGACCACATGCTGGTCAGCCTTGAGGATCGCCGGGGCCGACACCCGCCCCGACCACGGCACAGCCAGCAGCAGCAGGACGACAAGCAACAGCCCGAGCGGCCAGCGGACCCGGCCGCGGGTCCGGATCGCCGGCAGGCGCTTGCGCCATTCGGCAATCTCGCCCCAAAGCGGCTTGACCACGAACCAGCCGATCTCCACCACGAACAGCACCACCCCCACGGCCTTGATGAAGAAATGATAGACCAGCACGGCAATGCCCAGGAACAGGATCAGCCGGTAGATCCACACCGCCCAGGCAAAGGCGACCATGGCCGAGCGGCTGCCGCGTGTCAGATGCTCCGGCTCCGGCTCGTCCAGCCCGAATAGCACCTCGCGCAGGTGCCAGCGGGCCAGGGCGAAGGAGCGCGGATGCAGATTGGGCTGGCCCAGGGCGTCCATGGCCAGGAAATAGCCGTCAAAGCGCATGAAGGGGCTGAGATTGATGGCCAGCGAACTGATCCAGGTGGTGGCCGCCAGGGTGAAGGCCATCCCCCGGGCGGTGCCGTCGGGCAACAGCCCCCAGGCCAGGGTGGCCCAGGCGGCGATGGCCAGCTCGGCCAGGATGCCGGCACCGCCCACCAGCAGCCGCTGCCGGCGATCGGTCAGCTTCCAGGCCTCGTTCACATCCGTATAGAGCATGGGCCACAGCACCAGGAAGGCCACCCCCATGGTGGGCACTCGGCAGCCGAAGGCCTTGGCGGTGAGCGCATGGCCCAGTTCATGGGCCACCTTGGCAAAGCCCAGGGCAAGGCCGAAGGCCGCCAGCCCGGTGACCGAGAAGTGATCCACGAAGGTGGCGGCGAAATGGTCCCATTGGCGTGCGACAAGCCAGAGCCCTGCCAGCAGGGCGGCCAAACTCACCCCCAGGAAGGCGCGGCTGCCGATCCAGGCGACCAGGGGCAGCAGATGTTGCAGCAGGGCGTCGGGCCGCACCAGCGGCACCCGGAAGAACAGGTAATGGTGCAGCAGCCAGGTCAGCGTCGACACCTTGCCGGCGTCATGGATCGCCAACAGCCGGTCCACGTCCTTGGCCGTCTCGGTCTTCAGCAATTGCCCGCGGGCCAGGAAGTCCACCACGCCGGCTACATCGTCGGGCTCCACATGCAGCACCGTCTCAGTGCAAACCCCGTCGGCAACTGCCAGGGGGTCGCCCAGATGCCAGCGGCTCAAGATCTCGAAGGCCGGCCAGGACAGGCGGAAGAAGCGGTTGGACAGCGGATCATGCAGGGTCCAAGTCGGGGCGCCGTCATGGGCCGCAGGGCCGGGCAGCACCGCCAATTCGTCCCGCAGCGGAGGCAGCAGGGCGGCGGCCACGGTCACAGCCCGATGAACTGGCGAATGGCGGCCAGTGGCCGGCGGAATGCCCACCAGACCAGCGGCACCGTATCGCCATCGATGCGGGCGGTACCCTTGAGGCCTAGTCGGGGCTTCTCATCGCCGGACAAGCCGGCGCGGACGCGATGGGCGATGCTGCCGTCGGGCCGGGCCGCGGCTTCATAGGCGATGCTGCGCACCGTCGCCTTCAAGGGCGCCAGCGGCGTGGTGTTCAGGAACAAGGTCAGCTCGCCGCCCAGCGCCACCTCGCCCACATCGGCCACCGACACCCAGGCCTCCACCTCGGTATCGGTCTCGTCGGCCACCGCCATCACCTTCTCGCCCACCACCACCGGCCGGCCGATCCAGTCCGAGGCGTCGTCGAACACGGCGATGCCGGCCCGGGGGGCCTTGACCTGGATGCGCGCCAACTGGCCTTCCAGCAACCGCACCTCGGCTGCTTTTTCCTCGGCTTTGCCGGACAGGATGGCCACCTGGGCTTTGGCCTTGGCGTCGAACACCATGGCCTGGGCGGCCTGGCGGTATTCCGCCTCGGCGGTGGCGAGATGCTGGCGGGCCACGTCCAGCCGGCCGGCCAGGGTGGTGGCATCCAGGCTGAACAGCAGCTGGCCTTCGGCGACGGACTCGTTGGGCGTGACCGCGATGCTGTCGATCACACCCTCCAGCGGGGCGCGGACCACCACGGGACGGGCCGGCACGCTTTCCGCCGGCGCCAGGATCGAGCCGGTCACGGGGAAGAACAGTGTCCAGATGCCGACCACCACCCAGGCCCATCTCTTGCGACCCTGCGGCAGCCGCAAGGCCAGCCGCTTGGGTGTCAGGGCCGTGCGCGTCACGCCGGCAAGATCGGCCAGACGCTCCAGCAGGCCCAATTCATGGTCCAGGAAGGGTTCGTCACGGGCGAACAGTAGCCGCGCGGTGCCGCAGGGCAGCACCACCGCATGGGGCGGCAGCCACTCGCCCCATTGGTCGCGGATCGCGGCGGGAAGCCCTTCGGGCTCCACCCGAGTCGGTCGGTCGGCGGCGATCTGGCGGAACAGGCCATGCAGCCACAGCACATAGGGCGAGCCGCCGTCCACCGTGGCGGCACCGGACAGGGCGACCACGGCGCCATCCCACAACGCAGCCTGGCGATAAGGCAGCAGCGCATGGGCCAGGTTGACGGCGGCGAACTCGACCTCCACCGGCCGGCTGGCCTTCAAGAGGCGATGTTCAAGCTCGAGCCAAGCGAGGATCGTGTCGGTCATGGGGGCGCGAGCAGCACCCGCCCGCTCATGCCGGCCGCCAGTTCGGGGAACTGCCCGCCGATTGCGCCGGTCACCCGCACCGACTGGCTGACCGGATCGATGCGGGCCCCCACCCGGGTCAGTTCCACCGGATAGGTCTTGCCGGTCTCGTCGATGGCCACCTCGAAGCGATGGCCGGGCTTCAGCCAGACCAGCCATTTGCTGGGGATCACGAAGTCCAGCTCCAGCACCGAATCGTCCAGGATGTCCAGCAGGGCCTGGCCCGGCTGGGTGAACTGCTGGGCGCGCACCTTCTGCTCCACCACCCGGCCATGGAAGGGGGCCGCCACCGCGCATTTGCCGATGACCGCCAGGCTTGCGTCCAGCCGGCCGCGGGCCTTGTCCCGCTCGGCCTGGGCGACCTCGCTTTCCAGCTTGCCGATGGTCTGCAGTTCCAGCAGCCGGGCGTTCACCGCCACGGTTTTTTCCGCCGCCGACAATGCCGCCCGGGCCTCGAACAGCTGCGCCCGCTGGATCGAGCAGTCGAAGGCCAGGAGCGTGTCGCCCTTGCGGAACCGGTCCCCCTCACGCACGGCGATTTTTTCCACCTTGGCGCTGATCTCGGCCGCCAAGGTGGTGTAGTCGCGCGGCGTCAGCTGGGCTCGCAATTCCTGCGCACCGGCCGGGAAGGCGGCAAGCAGGACCAGGAGGACGGCGGCCAGACGGATCACTTGGGCGAATCCTCCTGCACCCCGGCAACCCGCTGTTCCGCGTCGGCCCCGGCTCCGGCCTCGGCATCGTAGCCGGTCATGCCCTGGGCCAGCCACTGCCCCAGCATCTGGAGCAGATCCTCCTCGGCCGCCACGGGCGCGGCGGCGGGAGTGGGGGGCTCGACGGCGGGCAAGGCAATGGCCGGCGCCGGCTCCACCTGGCCCCGGCTCCAGGCGGCAAGCCGCTCGGCGATGGCGGCCGACAGGGTGGGCAGGTCATGGCTGGCCACGGTCTCGGGCATCAGGTCGTGCCCCAGGCTGGTCTGCATCTTGGCAAAGGACTGCTCCACCTGGGCATAGGTCTGAAACCGCCGCAGCTGCGAGGCGATGGCCGAGGCCCGGCCCGCCACCCGTTCCAGCATGCCCTGGGCATCATTGGCGGCGCGGGCCTCGGACAGCTCGAACAGGCGCTGGTCGATGCGCCACAGCTCGTCCGACTGCTGGTATTGGCTGATGGCGTTGCGATATTGCCGCTCGGACACATGCACCTGCGCCAGCACGGCCATGCGCAGCGCCAGCCGCTTGGCCTTGGCCACCTCCTCGTTGGTCTCGGCATATTGGATGGCGTCGGGGCCGCTGACCAGGGTCATCAGGTTCCAGGACAGCTTGGCGCCGGCTTCGTACCAGCGGTTATCCATCAGGAACGAGTTGTGGTCATATTGCCGGCTGGCGGAAAAGGTGATGCCGGGAAACAGCCGGGCGATGGCCTTACGGGTGTCGTTGACGCTGATCCGGGCCAGATAGCCTTGTTCGCGCAGGTCGGCATTGTTGACGAAGGACAGTTCCTCCATCCGGTCCAACCCCATGGTCCAGGTTGGCACCGTCAGCTCGGCGGGCACCTCCAGCGTCAGCTTGGCGCCCGGCGGCGCGTTGATCAGGGCGGCCAGCTCGATCTCGGCGGTGGACAGCTCCTGTTGGATGGCCGTCAGCTGGCGCAGGGTCTCCAGCAGCGACTTCTGATAACGCAGGGCCTCGGCCGGCGCTTTCAGGTTTTCCCGCTCCACCGTCTTGGCGCGGTCCAGCGCGACCCGGGCCTCGGCCACCGCCAGTTCCACTTCGTCCTTCAGCACCTGATGAGCGGCGGTGCGCCAGAAGGCGAAGCGCACCTCCTGCACCAGGTTGTGGACAGTCTTGCGCTTGCGTTCGGCGGCGATCAGCGCGCGATCGGCGTTCTGCTTGGCGGTGAAATAGGACAGGCCGAAATCCAGCACGTTCCACGACACGCCCAGGTCGCCGGTATAATTGTCGCGGTCAGTGGAATAGGTGGGATTGGAGGTGCTGGTGGTCTGGGTATAGAGGTCGCGGGACCGGGTGGCGTTGGGTTCCGAGCGCGAGGTGAAGCCCGCATTGGCCGCCAGCTTGGGCAGCATGTCCCAGCGGTCCACCTGGGTCTGGTTCAGCGCCAGGGCCTCTTCCATCACCTTGGCGCGACGGTCCAGATTGTACTTCAACGCCCGGGCCACGGCTTCGGCCACCGTCAGCGGCGCAACCAAGGCCTCGTTCGACTGGAACATGCTGGCGCGGTCATCCCTGGCCGACTGGACCAACTGCTCGGGACTGAACGGCTCTGGCGCCACCGCACAGGCGGACAGCAACGCGACCAGAGAGGCGGACGCCATAAGGCGCTTGGCGCCGGTAACACGGATCATCTTGAACATTTCCCCCGTCGTCACGCGGCCTTCCCGCCGCGTTTCAATCCAAACATGGCCGCCTGCTTGGCAAGCCGGCCTTCCTGGCTCAGATCCCGCAATTGGTCGGTCAGGCTGGCACGGCCCACCAGCTTGGCGGCCTGCTTGCCTCCGTCCTTCGGCGCTTCGCCGGTCTGGCCGGGAGCCTGCGGAAGCCCCTGGCCCTGGCCGTCGTCGCCCTGCGGCTGGCCCTGGCCCCCCTGACCTTGACCCTGGCCTCGGCCCTCGCCTTGGCCTCGGCCCTCGCCTTGGCTCGGGGCCAGATTGCCCTGGCCCTGGCCGACCACGATCTTGAAGGTCTGCACCGCCTCGCGGCCTTCGTTGTCGCGGGCCACCACGCGAACCTCCACCGCGCCCCGGAAGCCGGGCGGCGGAGTGCCCTCAAAGGTGCCGGTCTGCGGGTTGAAGCTCATCCATGCCGGCAGGGCGGCACCGTTCACCTGTACCGCCGTTAAGGTGATGGTCGCGTCGGCCTTGGTGTGCGCAAAGGCTTCGGCCGGGACCGTCACCGAGATCCGGTTGCCCTCGGCGATGACCGTATCCCTGACCGGCGTATTGACCACCAGGGTATCGCCGCCGGCCGCAGGCCGTGCCGCCACCACCACCTGGAAGGTGGCCGCGGATGGCGCGGTCAGCGTGGGAGCGATGGTGGGAGCGGACGCAGGCGAGGCGCTTGCCGGGGCCTGCTGCGCGGCGGAGTCGCCGGCCGGAGCCTGGGCCACCGGGGCGGTCGGCGCCTGCAATGCCAGAGACGGCGGCGGCGCGCTGTCCCGGGCAATGGTCA
>CAYOKN010000040.1:0-14910 GCA_964404545.1 uncultured Rhodospirillaceae bacterium
GGGGCGAGCATGCCGCCGCGCCCTGGCTGCTGCGCCGCCATGCGCTCAGCACCATACCCTCGCCGGGCGCGCTGCGCGCGCTGCGCCTGACCGCCCGGCCCAGCCTGGCCAGCCGGCCTTTCCTGGGCATCGGCGATCCGGTGCTGGCGGACCATCCGGTCAATGGCGGCAGCCGGTCCAAGGGCAAGCGCAGCCTGGGCCTGGACGGCGAGGCCTATCAAGGTCTCTATCGCGGCGGGCTGGCCGATGTGCGCCTGCTGCGCCGGGTGCCATCGCTGCCCGAGACCGCCGACGAGCTGGCCGCCCTGTCCGCCAGCCTGGGCGGCGGCGAGCTGGTGCTGCGCGAGCAGGCGGTGGAGCCGCAGGTGCGCGGCATGGACCTGTCCGCCTACCGAATCCTGACCTTCGCCACCCATGCCCTGGTGGCCGACGAGCTGCCGCGCTTCGCCGAGCCGGCGCTGATGCTGACCCCGCCGGATCAGGCCAGCCGCGATAATGACGGGCTGCTGTCGGCCAGTGAGGTGGCGCAACTGCGGCTGGATGCCGATTGGGTGGTGCTGTCGGCCTGCAACACGGCGGCGTCCGACGGCAGTCCAGGCTCCGAAGGGTTGTCGGGCCTGGCCCGGGCCTTCTTCCAGGCCGGCAGCCGGCGGCTCCTGGTGTCGCACTGGCCGGTGCTGTCCGAGCCCACGGTGGCCCTGACCACCGGCATGTTCGGCCGGCTGTCCGAAAGCGGCGGCGCCGAGGCCTTGCGCCGCTCGGCGCTGGCGCTGATGCAGGGGCCGGACCCCATGCTGGCCCATCCTGCCGTGTGGGCGCCCTTTATCCTGGTGGGCGAGGGCGGGACAGGGTCCGGTCCAGGAAAGTGACCAGCCGCGCGCCCAGGGTGTCGTAGCACACCGGCTCGTCATGGCCGGTGCCGTCCAGCAGGTCCAGCTCGACCCAGTCGCCGGCCCGGCGGGCATGGATGGCCTGGGCCGCGTCGGGCGGCACCAGGGAATCCAGCGCGCCATGGCCGATCAGCACCGGGCACCGGATGGCGGCGATGGTGGCGGTGGGGGCGATGCGGTCGAAGCGGTGGCCGATGATGCGCTCCACATAGCGGCTGACCAGCCATCCCAGCGGCCAATAGGGGATGAAGGCCCGGCGCAGATAGGCCCGCATCACCCGCTCGGGATGGTCGAAGGCGGACAGGCTGATCACCGCCGCCAGCCGGCCGGGCCGGCGCGATGCCGCCAGCAGCGCCGCCGCCCCGCCCACGGAATGGCCCAGCGCCGCCAGCCGCGCCGGGTCGGTCTCGGGCTGCGCCGCCAGCCAGTCCAGCCCGGCCTCCAGGTCTTCGGCGAAGCGGGGCATGGAGGAAAAGCTGTCGCCGTCGCTCTGGCCGTGGTTGCGGGCATCCAGCAGCAGCAGCCCATAGCCGGCCCGCCAAAGGGGCGCGGCCAGGGGCAGCATCAGCCCCGCATTGGCGCCCCAGCCATGCAGCACCGCCACCGCTGGGCCAGGGGCCGCGCCAGGCGGCGCCAGATGCCAGGCGAACAGCATTTTTCCATCAACGGTAGGAATTTGCACCGCCCGGGCCGGCAGGCCGAACTGCGCCGGCTCGTGCGGGTGCGGCTGGCGCGGCGCCTTGAAACCGCGCCACACCGCCCAGCGGGCTGTGCCGAGCAATCCGGCCAGAACGGCCAAGGACAGGGTGGCTGTGGCGATCATGGCAAGGAGTATGGGCAGAACGGCGCCGGATTCCCAGCGCTGGTATGACCGCATTGCCCACAGGGTGATTGACAGCGCAAAGGTATTAGCGCCAAGATTGCGAAGGTATTATGGATGTCGGTCCGCTCGGGGTGGTGGGGGAGTTGCCGATGAGGGGGAGACATGTGCAATACCGGCCGTGCCCCGACCGTTCCGATGGTACTTGTCCTGTGGTGCCCGGTTGGTTTTGGGGCCTGCCTGCTGGTCCTGGTGTTGCTGGCCCCCGATCGCCTGGCCGATGCCGACGCAGGCTCGGGCCTTTTGGCCTGCGCGGTGGTTGACGTCGTCCGCCGGCCACGCGCCGCCGACCGCCAGCGCCGTCGGCTCGAAGCCATGGTCGAGGCCACGGCAGCCGTTTTCTATGCCCGCGACGCGCAGCCCCCGCATCCGCTGACCTTTTGCAGTGCCGGCATTCGCAGCCTGGGGATCAGTCCCGACGACCTGGCGGAAGCCTCGGATTTCTGGCAGCAGCGGCTGCATCCCGACGACCGTGACGCCTATGCCGCCGAGCTTGAGCGTCTGCCCGACTCGGGCGGGGTCCAGCTGTCCTATCGCCTGCAGGCGGCCGACGGGCGCTGGCTGTGGCTGTCCGACCAGATCCGCCTGATGGAGGACGAGGACGGCGAGGGGGCCGAGATCGTCGGCGTGATTACCGACATCACCCCCTTGGTGGCCGCCCAGGGGCTGGTCCGCGACACCCGGCTGCAGGCCGAGGCGGTGCTCGAGAACATTCCCGTCGGGGTGGCCATCGTCTCGCCCGAGCGGCGGCTGCTGCAGGTCAATGACAGTTTCGCCGCCCTGTTCCGCCGCCGGCCCGAGGAATTGGCCGGGCACAGCACCCGCGTGCTGTATAGCCGCGAGGAGGACTGGCAGCGGTTCGGCGCGTTGGCTTATCCCGCCATCCTGGACAGCGACACCTTTCGCAGCGAATTGCGCCTGTCCCGGGGCGACGGCAGCGAATTCTGGGCCGCCCTGACCGGGCGGCTGATCGACGTCCGGCGGCCCCAGGCCGGGCTGGTTTGGGTGGTGGACGACATCAGCGTCCGCAAGGCCGCCGAACATGCCCAGCAGGAACGCCAGGAGCTGTTCGAGCATGTGTTCAACTCGAACACGGCGGTCAAGCTGCTGATCCAGCCGGGGTCGGGCCTGATTCTGGACGCCAATCCGGCTGCGGCAGCCTTTTATGGCCATGCGCTGGAGGCCCTGCGCGGCAAGCCCCTGGCCGATCTGACCTGCCTGCCCCCGGACGAGGTGGTGGCGGAACTGGAGAGCGCGCGGCTGCAGAGGAAGCGTAGCGCCCTGTTGCGCCAGCGCACCGCCGAGGGGGACTTCCGCGACGTTGAGGTCTATTGGGGCCCGGTGACGGTGACCGGCCAGGTGCTGGTCTTGGCCATCGTGCATGACGTGACCGACCGCCTGAGCGCCCAGCGCGAGGTGGCCCGCCAGGCCGAGGAGCTGGCCCGCTCCAATGCCGAGCTGGAGCAATTCGCCTATGTGGCGTCGCACGACCTGCGCCAACCGCTGCGCATGGTGTCCAGCTATCTGTCCCTGCTGGAGCGCCGCCTGGCCGAGCGGCTGGCGCCCGAGGAACACGAATTCCTGGGCTACGCCCGCGACGGCGCAAAGCGGATGGACCAACTGATCCTGGACCTGTTGGAATATTCCCGCATCGGCCGCGACCGCCCGCGTGAGCCGATCCCCATGACCGAGGTGGTGGCCGAGGCCCTGCTCAATCTGGAAGTGGCGGTGGCCGAAGCGGGGGCCGAGCTGTCCCTGCCGGCCAGCCTGCCCCGGGTGTCGGCCAACCGCACCGAGATGGTGCGGCTGCTGCAGAACCTGATGGGCAACGCCCTGAAATACCGCCATGCGGTGCGCCCGCCGCGCATCCGCCTGACCTGCGCCCGCGCCGACAATCACTGGATGTTCTGCCTGGCCGACAACGGCATCGGCATCGACCCCATGGCCGCCGACCGCATCTTCGGCATCTTTCAGCGCCTGCACGGATCGGGCGAGTATGAGGGCACCGGCATCGGCCTGGCGGTCTGCCGCAAGATCCTGGCCCAGCACGGCGGCGCCATCTGGGCCGAGCCGGCCGAGGAGGGAACGCGCTTCCACTTCACCTTGCCGGTCATGCCCACCGGCCAGGAGCTGTCCGAGGTGGCGCCATGATCCCAGAGCATTGGGCCGCGCGCGTTCTGGCCCTGGGCACCGGGGCCGTGCTGGTGCTGGCCATGGCGCTGCAGCTGTGGCTGGTGCGCGGCATCGAAATGCAGCATGCGGGCACTCTGGTCTCGGCCATGTCCGACGCCACCGCCCAGCAGGTGGGCGGCGCCTTGCGCGGGGTGGAAGGGCTGCTGGACGACCTGACTTCGGCGGCCGAGCAGGGGCGCTGGCCGGACCAGCGCATCATGGCCCGGCTGGCGGACCGGCTGGAGGGCTTCCCCGAGGTGCGCTGGGTCGGACTGATCAGCCGCGACGGCCGGCTGCAGCCCACCACCGTACCGGCGATCGCCGTCTCCGAGGACGGGCTCGACATTTCGGACCGGGACTATTTCAAGGCGGCGCGGGCCGACTTCCCCTCGGCCACCCTGCATGTGGGCAGCCCGGTGGTGGGCCGCTCCACCGGCGAGCGCACCCTGCATCTGGCGCGCGCCGTGGCCGACGCCAAGGGCCGCTTCGCCGGGGTGGTGGTGGCGGCGGTCAATGCCGACCATTTCGCCCAGATGCTGAAGGGCGTTCTGCTGGACCCCCTGGGCGCCTCGGCCCTGATCCGCTCGGACGGCCGCATGATCGCCCGGGCGCCGCAGCATGCCGACAAATTCGGCATGGATGTCTCCTCGAGCCCTCTGTTCCGCGAGGCGGTGCCGTCGCGGCCCGCCGATGTGATCCGGCTGACGGCGGTGTCCGATGGGGTGGACAAGCTGTTGTCCTATCGCCGGCTGGCCGGCTATCCGCTGGTGGTGACCAGCGCCCTGTCCATGGACAAGGCGCTGGAGAACTGGTGGCGGCTGGTGCATCTGGAATCCTTCATCGCCGTGGTGCTGGTGCTGGCGCTCTACTACTGGGGCCGGCTGGCCGACCTGCGCGCCGCCGGCCTGAAGCGCCAGGCGGGCCAGTTGGAGCAGGAGGTGGTGCGCCGCACCCGCGATCTGGACACCGCCCTGCGGGTGGCCGAACAGCGCGCCCGCCGCCTGTCCAGCATGAACCTGGAACTGCGCCGGCTGGCCGAAGTGGCGGCCCATCACCTGCAAGAGCCGGTCCGTCCCATCGTCTCCTATTCCCAGATGGCGCGCCGCCGCCTGGCGGGCCGTGCGCCCGAGGTGGATGAATGCCTGGAATTCCTGGAGGTGGGCGGCATCCGGTTGAAGGCGGTGCTGCGCGACTTCCGCTATTACGCCGACCTGCTGGCCACCGAGCCTCGGCTCGAGACGGTGGACCCGGCCCGGCTGGTCCAGGCCGCCCAGGATCGGCTTGGCCCGACCCTGCAGGGCACCGGGGCGGTGGTGCACCGGCATGGGCTGCCGGCGGAACTGACGGCGGACGCCGCCCAGATGACCGCCCTGTGGGAACATCTGCTGGAAAATTCCCTGGCCCATGGCAAGCCCGACCAACCGGTGGAGGTGCATATCAGCGCCCATGAGCGGGAGGACGCCTGGCTGTTCGTGGTGCGCGATACCGGGCGGGGCTTCAATGACCTGACCCGCAAGAAGGCGTTCCAGGTATTCGAGCGCGGCACCACCCAGGACCCGGACTCAACCGGCCTGGGACTGGCGGTTTGCCGCGCCGTGGTCGAAGCCCATGGCGGGCGAATCTGGGCCGATCCCGTGTCCGATGGCGCCGTGGTGCGATTCTTGTGGCCGCTGCAGCCGGCCAACCTGTTGGTGCGGGAGGCCGCCGAATGAGCCCCTTGTCGATTCTTCTGGTCGAGGACAATCCGGGCGACGCCCGCCTGATCCAGGTGGAACTGTGCAGCGCCGGCGTCGGCCCGGTCCCCGACCTGTTCATCGCCCCCACCCTGGCCAAGGCGCTGGAGCGCCTGCGGCTGGCGTCGGCGGATGTGTGCCTGCTGGATCTGTCGCTGCCCGACGCCGAGGGGGTGCAGGGGCTGCAGGCCATCAGCGCCATCGCGCCGGACCTGCCGGTGGTGGTGCTGACCGGCCTGGATTCCGAGCATGTGGCCACCACCCTGCTGCGCGAGGGCGCCCAGGACTATCTGGTCAAGGGCGAGGCTTCGGGCCGGGTGATCCTGAAGGCGGCCCAGCACGCCATCGAGCGCAAGCGCCTGGAGCTGGCCCTGCGCGAAAGCGTGCTGGCGGCCGAGCGGGCCAACCGCGCCAAGTCCCAGTTCCTGGCTAATATGAGCCACGAGCTGCGCACGCCGTTGAACGCCATCCTGGGCTTTGCCGAAATTATCGAACAGGGGCTGTTCGGCCCCACCTTGCCCAAATATGCCGAATATGCCCACGACATCCGCATGTCCGGGCGTCATCTGCTGGACTTGATCAATGACGTGCTGGACATGGCCAAGGTCGAAGCCGGCAAATGGGCGCTGCAGCCCGAGCCGCTGGAAGTGCAGAGCTTGGCCGAGGAATGCGCCAGCCTGATCAGCCTGAAGGCCGAGGGGGCTGGGGTGGCGCTGGGGCTGCATCTGGACCCTTGCTGCCCCAGCCTGGTGGCCGATCGCCGGGCGGTGAAGCAGGTGCTGCTGAACCTTCTGTCCAACGCGGTGAAGTTCACCCCGGCGGGCGGCAGGGTGGAGCTGACGGCCAGCCCCGCCGAGGGCGGCCTGAGCTTGTCGGTGGCCGACACGGGCATCGGAATCCCGCCCGATGAGCTGCCGCGTCTGATGCGCCCCTTCGAGCAGGTGGAGGCGGCCCAAAACGCCAATCGCGGCACCGGCCTGGGCCTGGCCTTGTCCAAGGCGCTGGTGGAGCTGCATGGCGGATCGATCCGGCTGGACAGCACGCCCGGCCAGGGCACCCGCGTGCAGGTGACCCTGCCCCTGCGGCCCGCGCCGCTGGCGGCCTGACCGGCCCACCATCGTCATTCACATCCGCTCCGGCCCCGGCGTCTAAGGGGCGGGACCGGCACCAGCCGGCTCCCGTGACGCCAACCAAGGAGCGTACCAGATGGCAATCGATCCCACTTTCATCGGCTCGGTGCTGAATGCCCTGCCCATGGACCGCATGATCTCGGGCCCGCTGCAGGCCATGATCACGGCCCAGGCCCAGGCCGCCCGCACCTATGCCGACTTCCTGCTGTCCGTCTGCATCAAGGACGGCAAGGCGGTGTCGGTCCAGTTCGATTATGAGGAGACCATGGTCGACTCGGCGGGCAACGCCAAGGGCGTGGTCACCAAGACCATGCGCATTCCGCTGATGGCCGCCATCGTCCACCCCATCATCGCGGTGGAAGAGGGCACCATCGACTTCGAGCTGACCATCTCGCAGTCCGAGGAGACCCACTCCTCGACCGAAGCCCAGGCCAGCCTGGAAGCCTCGGTGGGCTGGGGCCCGTTCTCGGTCAAGATCACCGGCTCGGTGTCGCACAAGGCCGAGCAGACCCGCAAGACCGACACCCGGGCGCGCTATGCCGTGCATACCCAGGTCAAGCGCCAGCCCCCGCCGGAATCCTTGATGCGCGTCATCGATTTCCTGACCGATGCCGCCACCAAGCCGGTGATCATGCCCGGCAACGACAAGGTGGACGCCCTGCCGGCCACCCCCAAGGCCAGCGGCCTGGACGCCCAGTCCGGCGCGAAGAAGAAGGACGCCGCCTAGCCGGCGGCCCCGGACCGGCCCGGCGCCCTCCCTCGCAGGTGCCGGGCCGGCACGGCGTTCCAGAAGGGGACCCACCATGTTCCGATGGCTTTTTGGCAGGAAGAAGCAACCGACCCCGGCGCCCGCCGATGCCGGCCCCGCCGGCGATGGCCGGGACCCGGAGCCGCCCGAGGCCGGCGGCGAAGACTTGGAGAACGATCCCATGCGCGCGGGAAGCCTTACCGACATCACCCGCGGCCTGCAGCATGCGGCGCAGGCCACCCAGGCGCTTGTCGCCAACCAGTACATCACCGTGCTGGACCAGTATTTCGACCAGCTGACGGACGGCACCCTGCAGGCCAAGATGGTGCGGGTGGCGCTGGACGAGACCAATTTCATCATGGTGCCGCTGGTCTCGCTGGTGCAGCCGCGCGGCCTGTCGCTGGAACGCATGAAGGCCAGCCTGGCGGTGCGGGTCCATGGACTGACCATCGAAGAGGCGACCCATGCGGTCGAGAACAGCGACGCCACCCGCGCCGCCTTCAAGGTCAGCGTCTCGCCCCGCCATGACGGCCCCGACGGGCGCCATTCCGACGCGGTGGATATCGAACTGGACTTCTCGGCCACCGAGCCGCCCGAGGCGGTGATGCGGCTGATCGACCATTATGCCAACCTGATCCAGCCCCAGAAGGCCGAGGGCCAGGCGTTCCCGCCGCCGCAGCCCCTGGGCCTGAAACGGCTGGATGCGGTGGCCGAGGGCCATGACGGCCCCGGCGCCCGCGCGGCCAGCCCGCCCAAGCCGGCGCCCGCCGGGGGCGACGAGCCCTGGCACCCGGATCTGGATGGCGACAGCCAGCCGCACGAAACCTGACCCAGGGTTCGATCCCGGAGGGTGGCGCCTCATCCTCCGGGGTGGTTTTCCGCTAACGCTTATGCGGAAAAAATTCACTGGACCCTTGTGACAGCTGGGTTACAGTTTCTCCCCTTGAACGGCCCGAACAGGGGTGGCCGTTGCCTGCGCAGGAGGGGAGACATGGGCAAGGTTGCCTTCTCCGGCCGCATCGTGATCGTCGGCTTCGGCAGCATTGGACAAGGCGTTTTGCCGCTGCTGCTGGCCAATATCGACACCGACCCGTCCCGGATCACCATCGTCACCGCCAACGATAACGGCCGTGATGTCGCCCGCTCCTTTGGCGTCCGTTTCGTGGTGAATCCGCTGACGCCGGATAACTATGTCCAGGTTCTGGACGGGCTGCTGCAGCCCGGCGATTTCCTGCTCAATCTGTCGGTCGAGGTGTCCAGCGCCGATCTGGTCCGCTTGGCGCGGCGCAAGGAAGTGCTCTATCTGGACACCTGCATCGAGCCCTGGCCCGGCGGCTATACCGACCCCGGCAAGAGCCCGGCCGAACGCTCGAACTATGCCCTGCGCGAGGAAATGCTGACCCTGCGGCAGGCGGGCACTCCCACTGCCGTGGTGGCCCACGGCGCCAATCCCGGGCTGGTCAGCCATCTGGTCAAGCAGGCCCTGTTGACCATGGCCGCCGACACCGGCCTTGCGGCCGAGATGCCGCAGGACCGCCAGGGCTGGGCCCGGCTGATGCGCGATCTGGGCGTCAAGGTGGTGCATGTGGCCGAGCGCGACACCCAGTGTTCCGCCACGCCCAAGCGGGTGGGCGAATTCGTCAATACCTGGTCCATCGATGGCTTCGTGGGCGAGGGCCAGCAGCCGGCCGAACTGGGCTGGGGCAGCCACGAGCGGCATTTTCCGGCCGACGGCGTCCGCCATGCCGAGGGCTGCGGCGCCGCCATTTTCCTGGACCGGCCCGGCGCCTCGGTGCGGGTACGCACCTGGACCCCCAATGAAGGGCCGTTCCACGGCTTCCTGATCACCCACAACGAAGCCATCTCCATCGCCGACTATTTCAGCCTGACGGACGAGGACGGGCGGGTGACCTACCGGCCCACCTGCCACTATGCCTACCATCCCTGCGACGACGCGGTGCTGTCGGTGCATGAACTGGCGGGCAAGGCCTGGGAGATGCAGCCGCGCCAGCGTCTGCTTATGGACGAGATCGACCACGGCATGGACGAGTTGGGCGTGCTGTTGGCCGGCAGCCCCAAGGGCGCCTATTGGTACGGCTCGCAGCTGACCATCGCCGAGGCCCGCGCCCTGGCCCCGCACAACAACGCCACCAGCCTGCAGGTGACGGCCAGCGTTCTGGGCGGGGTGGTCTGGGCCATGGAAAACCCCCGCTGCGGCGTGATCGAGCCCGAACATCTGGACTTCCGCCGGGTGCTGGAGGTGGCCGGGCCCTATCTGGGGCCGGTGGTGGGCCGCTATACCGACTGGACGCCTTTGTCCGGCCGGGGCCGCCTGTTCGCCGAGGACATCGACTCCAGCGACCCGTGGCAATTCAAGAACATCCGGGTGGCGTGAGGCTGTGCGTCACCCTGTTTCCCTCATGCTGAGCCTGTCGAAGCATGAAGGCGGCACGACCTCGGGGCCTTCATCCTTCGACAAGCTCAGGATGAGGGTCGAGCATCATCGCCGGCACGCCGAGCCATGACCGCCGTCTTGCTGGGGCTCCTGTCCGCCATCAGTTGGGGCACCGCCGATTTTTGTGCCCGGTTCACCGGCCGCGCCCTGGGGGCGTTGGGGGCCTTGTTCGGCATGTTCGTGGCCGGGCTGCTGATGCTCAGCCTGGCGCTGCTGCTGACCGGCCGGGGGCTGCCCGGCCTGGGCGAGCTGTCGCTGCCGGTGACCGGCCATGCCGCCGCCCTGCTGGTGGCCATGGGCACCCTGTATGAAGGGTTGCGGCGCGGGCCCATATCCGTGGTGGCGCCGCTGGCCGGGGCCTATCCCGCCTGGTCGCTGGCCTGGGACGTGGCCCATGGGTTGCGGCCCGAGCCGCTGGCCTGGGCGGCCATGATCGCAGTGATGGCCGGCGCCTGGGTGGTGGCCCGGGCCGAGGGCGCGCCCGAGCCCGAGGGTGCGCCGCCGCCGCCGTCCCAGGGCATCACCGTGGTGATGGGCCTGATTTCGGGCGTCATGTTCGCGGTGTCGCTGCAGCTGGCCCGCCCGGCCATCGCCCTGCATGGCGAGTTGGAGACCTTGTGGTATGCGCGGCTGTTGGGCTGCGCGGTGCTGCTGGCGCCGGTGCTGGCGTTGCGCGCCCTGGCCGGGCTGCGCGGGCGCCTGGGCGGGCTGTTGCTGCTCCAGGGTACCCTGGATACCGGCGGCATCCTGTTCCTGCTGGCCGGCGCAGTGTCGCCCACCGCCACGGTGCTCAGCTCCACATTCGGTGTGGTGACCATCCTGCTGGCCTTCCTGGTGCTGAAGGAGCGGGTGCATCGGGGGCAATGGCTGGGCGTGGCCTTGGTGTTCGGCGGAGTGGCCGGCCTCACCGCCTTGGGTTGAGGTCTGAACCTCTCCCCCTCCCAGGCTGTTGGTGCCTGCGTGAGACATTGGAAAACCAGGATCGAGGCTGCGGTCATCCTGCTCCTGCCGCTGGTGCTGACAGGGGTGGGCTGGATCGTGGCCAGCGTGCAGAACCACCATCTCACCGAACAGCGTTTCCTGTCCCGCGCCCGCGACCTGCGCGAGGAAGTGTCCGACCATCTGACCGGCTACGCCCAGGTGCTGCAAGGCGGGGTGGCCCTGTTCCATGCCATGGGGGATGTGGACCGCAGCAACTTCCGTGTCTATGCCGAGCGCCTGAACCTGGCGGATTTCTACCCCGGCATGCAGGGCTATGGCTTCGCCCAGTGGGTGTCCCAGGACGAGCGGGCCGCGTTCGAATCCGATGTACGCGCCGCCGGGTTTCCGGGCTTTCACATCTGGCCCGAAGGCGAGCGGTCCCATTATCTGGCGATCCGCTATCTGGAGCCCTTCGACTGGCGCAACCGCCGGGCCTTCGGCTACGACATGTTCAGCGAGCCGATCCGCGCCGCCGCCATTCGGGCCGCCATGGACCGGGGGGCGCCGGTGGCGTCCAGCCGCGTCACCCTGGTTCAGGAAACAAAAGAGGATGTGCAGGCCGGCTTCCTGATCTATGCGCCTGTCTATCGCTCGATGGATGTGCCGCTGACCGTCTGGGAGCGGCGCGAGGCGCTGCGGGGCTTCATTTATGCCCCTTTCCGCGTCACCGACATGATGGGCCAGATCATTCACGAGCAGACGGTGGCGCTGGAGGTGGTGATCCGCGACGCCAATGCCGAGGGCGAGGATTTGATGTTCGTCACGCCGGGAGCCCTGGAGCGGATGCCCGAGGCCGAGTTCGTGCGCACCCTGCCGCTCGAAATTTATGGCGTGCACTGGTTCATCACGGTCATTTCCACCCCGGAAATCGAGGCCCAGTCCGATGTCTGGCTGCCCTTCGTGATGCTGACGGCGGGCCTTGCCATCAGCTTCCTGTTGGCGGTGGTGGCCCGGTCCTATGTGCTGGTGCGCCGCCAGGCCGAGGACCTGGCGGCCAAGGGCGCCGAACTGCTGCAGGCCCGCGCCATCGCCGAGGGGGCCAATGCCGACAAGACCCGCTTCCTGGCTGCCGCCAGTCATGATCTGCGCCAGCCCATCCAAGGCCTGAGCATCTTCCTGCACCTGCTGGGTTCGAAGCTGACCGACGACACCCAGCGCGAGCTGTTGGCCCGGGCAAGCGACGCCTTGCGCTCGGTCGAGGAAATGCTGGGCGGTCTGATGGACGTCACCGCGCTGGAGCGGGGCGGGCTGGTGATCAAGCCGGAACCGCTGGACCTCACCGCGCTGCTGCATGACTTGGCCACCCAGACCCGCCCCCAGGCCCTGGCCCACGGGCTGGACCTGCGCGAGCGGCTGCCGCCCGGCGCCATCGCGCGCGCCGATCGGCTGGTGGTGGAGCGGATCGTGCGCAATCTGTTGAACAACGCGGTGAAATACACCCAGTCAGGAAGCATCCTGCTGAGCCTGCGCCGGCGCAAGCGGTATTGGGTGATCCAGGTCTGGGACACCGGCCCGGGCATTCCCCAAGACAAGCTGGGGGTGATTTTCGAGGAATTCACCCGCCTGCCCGAGACCGGCGCCCGGCGCAATAGCGGCCTGGGGCTGGGGCTGGCCACGGTGGCGCGGCTGGCCCGGCTGGCCGACTATTCCATGGAGGTCCACTCGCGCGTGGGACGTGGGAGCGTGTTCAGTGTTTGCCTGCCGGCGCCGGTGCCGGTGCCGGAGCCGAACGGCTGAGCATCCAGCGTTCCAGTTGACGGTCGGGCAGGGCATGGACCAGCCGCGCCAGCAGGATCATCAGCGCCAGCGAGAAGATCACCCGGCCCACCAGCACGCCGCTCCAATGGCCGCCCAGGGCCATGATGAACAGGGTGTCCTCGATCAGGCTGTGGCAGATGGCCATGAAGCTGACCGCCAGCAGGATGTCGCGCCGCGGCATGTGCCCGGCCTGGGCCTCGCGGATGATCAGCGCCCCGCCATAGGACAGGCCCAGCAGGATGCCCACCATGGTCAGCGGCACCGCCTGCGGCCCGATGCCCACCAGCCGCAGCACCGGCTCCAGCGCCTTGGACAGGGCCTTGGTAATGCCGGTAACCTCCATCACCCGCAGCACCGCCAGCAGCGCCAGGATGATCAGATAGATGGTGGCCAGCGACACCGCGCTGTCCCAGGCCCAGCGCAGCCAGCCGGCGTCGGGCGGTGTGCTGGGCAGCCAGGCCACCTCCACCGGCTGGGTCAGCAGGTCCAGCCCGCCATAGACCGCCGCCAGGATGGCGCCATAGGCCAGCGCCGCGCCGAAGCGAAGTCCGGCGGCGAATAGCAGCCCAACCCCGGCGCGTTGGCAGACCCGCAGCTCGATGGGCATGGAGTGGGCGGCCAGGATCATGCAGCCCAGCACGGTCATCTGCGCCACCGTCAGCGGCACCTGCGGCAGCAGGGCGATCAGCGCCGCGGCGCCGCCATAGATGTTGACCAGGCAGGCGGCGGCCCAGACCAGCCCCATCTCGCCGGGCAGGCCCACCAGCGTCATGGCCGGCGCCAGCACCGCACCCAGCAGGTCCACCAGCCCGAACTGCACCGCCAGGCGCACCAGGATCATCACCGGGACCATGATCTTGACCAGTTCCCAATAGACACCCAGGGAGTCGCGGACCACGCGCAGGCTGGCGGAAAGAAGGCGGGGCATGGGGGGCCTTTTGTGTGACGGGGGTTACACTGCTTAGCAGCCGGGCAGACCATTGTTCAAGGACACTCTGCTTAGGGATAAGACCAGCCGGCTGGGGGCTGCCCTTGGTCCCTAGGCCCTCCGCCGCGTGGCGCCGGGCGGGCGGGGCTGGCTACCATCCGCGCGATCCAATCCCGTCCGCGAGGAGGACCCACCGATGCCCCAAGCCGCCCGCAAGCTCGTCTCCGGCGTGGCCGCCGCCGCCCTGGCCGCCACCACCCTGCTGCCCGGCCAGGCCCGGGCCGGCCTGGTGCCCACCGATGCGGTGATCGACCATGCCGAGGCCGGCCCCCATGTGGGCGCCGAGGCCCAGCGCGAGCAGCTGCGGCAGTTCCTGGACCGCGCCGAGGTGCGCCGGCAGATGGAGGCCATGGGGGTGAATCCCGACGAGGCCAAGGCCCGCACCGAGGCCCTGTCCGACGCCGAGGTGCAGCGCCTTGCCGGCCAGATCGAGACCATGCCCGCCGGCGGCGACGCCGTGGGCGCGGTGATCGGCGCCGCCGTGCTGATCTTCATCATCCTGCTGATCACCGACATCGCCGGCCTGACCGACGTGTTCCCCTTCACCAAGTCGGCACGCAGCCGCTGATGCGCCTGCTGCTGTCCGCCGCGCTGCTGTTGGTGCTGGCGGCCTGTGCCGCGCCCGAGGCGGTGGAGATGCGCCAGACCGCCCTGGCCAAGGGCCTGCCGCGCCAGGCCCTGGTGGCCGACGTGCCCTTCGTGGCCCAGGAGCGGGACCATTGCGGCCCTGCCGCCCTGGCCATGGTCATGGGCTGGGGCGGCCTGCCCGCCGATGCCGGTTCGCTGGCCGCCCAGGTCTTCACCCCGGGCCGCCAGGGCAGCCTGCAGGCGGACATGCTGACCGCCGCCCGCCGCCATGGCCGGCTGGCGGTGGAACTGGACAGCCTGCAGGCCATCCTGTCCGAATTGGCCGCCGGCCATCCGGTGATCGTGCTGCAGAATCTGGGCTTGGACATCGCGCCCCGGTGGCATTACGCGGTGGCGCTGGGCTACGACCTGGAGGCCAATGCGGTGCTGCTGCACAGTGGTCCCGATGCGGGGCGCAGCATGGGGCTGGATACCTTCACCCATGTGTGGGAGCGGGCCGGGCGCTGGGCCCTGGTGGTGCTGCCGCCCGAACGGCTGCCGGTGACGGCGGGCGAGGCGGCGGTGCTGCGCGCCGCCAGCGCCCTGGA
>CAYOKN010000041.1:0-14909 GCA_964404545.1 uncultured Rhodospirillaceae bacterium
GGTGCTTCGAGCCCGACGGCTCGTTCAACGCCACCAAGGCGCGGCTGATGCTGGCGGGCTATCAGAAGGTAAGGCCCCTGTCCCCGGCGGAATGGCGGGCCCTGCCCATTCTGGCCCAGGGTGCCGCCATGCGCTTTCTGCTGACGCGGCTCTACGACTGGCTGAACACCCCGGTCGGGGCGCTGGTCTCTCGCGAGGACCCGCTGGAATATCTGCACAAGCTGCGCTTCCACCGGGGTCTGGCCGGGCCAGGCGCCTACGGCCTGGAGGCCGTGGCCGGCGCCTGACCCGCCACATTGCCTAGCAGCAGGCCCCAGCCTTGGACGCTTTCGCCTTGGACGCTTTCGCCTTGGGCGAGCAACAGGCAGTGACGGGCGCGTCAGGCCCGAGGCTGTCGCCGAACTCGTCCACCTGGCCGCTGGTCAGAAAGCCTTCCCAGGCCACGCCCGCCGGGTCGCGGACCCACCGCTTTTCCGACTGGTGATAGCAGCAGGTGGTGCGGTCCTGGTCGAACTGGGGACCGCCGGTGTCGAGCATGCGGGCGCGCAGGGCCTCCATCTCGGCGCCCTCCTCGGCCTCGATGCCCAGATGATGCAGGCCGGGGGTATCGCCTCGGGCGCTGATGGCGAAATTGACCTGCGGACCTTCCAACTGCCACTTGGCGTAGTCATCCTTGAGCACCGAAGGCTCGGCCCCGAACAGGGCGGAATAGAAGCGGACGGCGGCGGGCAATTCGGGCACCGCCAGATGCACATGCAGTCGGCTCATCACAGACACTCCTTGTCGGTGCAGCAGCCCGCCAGTTGATCGCGGGTCAGGCCGCAGCAATCCTGGATCAGGAACCCCAAAAGCGCCGTCATCCCGGTGAAATCCGCGGCATAGCGGATGGTTCGCCCGTCCCGGCTGGCGGTGACCAGGCCCGCCTGGGCCAGTTCCCGCACATGAAAGGACAAGGTGTTGGGAGCAATGCCCAGGCGTTCAGCCAGCTTGCCGGCGGGAAGGCCGGACGGGCCGGCCTGGACCAGCAGGCGGAAGGCTTCCAGGCGATGGGCCTGGGCCAGGGCGGCAAGGGCGATGACGGCGTCTTTTGTTTCCATAGTTCTAGAATTATAGAAATATTCTCTGCCGTCAAGGCCCTTGCGCCCGCCGCCGCGACCGCCTATCCCTGGCCCCATGCCCGACACCAAGCCCGCCGCCAAACCCACCCCGCCCCCCATCGCCGTGCAGCTGTTCACCGACGGCGCCTGTTCCGGCAATCCCGGCCCGGGCGGCTGGGGCGCCATCCTGCGCTGGAAAGGCACCGAGAAGGAGCTGTTCGGCGGCGAGCCCGAAACCACCAACAACCGCATGGAAATGCTGGCGGTGATTCGCGGGCTGAATGCCCTGAAGCGGTCCTGCGTGGTCCAGGTCTATACCGACAGCCAATATGTTCAGAAAGGCATCTCGGAATGGATCCACGGCTGGAAGGCCCGGGGCTGGAAGACCGCCGACAAGAAGCCGGTCAAGAATGACGACCTGTGGCGCGCCCTGGACGAGGCCGCGCGCCGCCACACGGTGAGCTGGCACTGGGTCAAGGGCCATGCCGGCCATCCCGAGAACGAACGCGCCGACGAGCTGGCCCGCCAGGGCTGCCGCGCCGCCGCCGAATGCGGCCAGACGGTGGAGCCGCCCGGCAACTAATGCCGGGTCCCCGTGACTCTTTTGCCGCTTGGGGCCGGGCCACTGGCCCGGACCCCAACCAAAACCCAAGCATTTCCGCCATTTTCTGAATCTGGCACGGGCCTTGCTGATCCCTCGACGCAATTGTGCGCCATTCGAGGACCCAAGCGATGGAACTGTCCAGCATCACCAACAAGACCATGCGGGAAGCCGGCTCCAAGGAGACCGATGCCCAGTCCACGCCGTCTTCGAGCCGTGAAGCCTTCGCGGCGCTGCTGCGCGGTTCCGTGGGCCACGGCGCCGTGCGGGGCGCGGCCACCCAGGCCGACCTGATGGGCCGCTATACCAGCGCGGTCAGCCATCCCGTGAATTCCCGCTCGGACGAAGCGCACGCCCAGAAGGCCGAGCGCCCCGAGCGTCCCGAAAAGCCCAAGAAGGCCGAGAAGGCGGACAAGGCCGAACGCCCCGCCGAGCGCGCCGAGCGGCCCCAGCAGGCCGAGGGCCAGGAAAAAGCTGCCGAGCCGCAGGCCGAGGCCGCCCCGGCCGAGGGCGAGGGCCAGCAGCAGGCTGCCGCCAACCAGTCCGAGCAGTCCGCCCAGCCCCAGGCCGAGACCGGCGACACCGTGACCGTGGTGGCCGAAACCAATGTGGCCGACGTGAAGGTGGCCGACACCGACACCGCCGGCCAGCAGGCCGCCGCCGCCGCCGCGCTGGTGCAGCAGGTGGTGACCACCGACGGCGCCGAGACCGCCGAAGTGGCCGGCCCGCAGACCCAGACCCAGGCCCAGGCCGCCGCGCCGAAGCTGCAGCAGCAAGGCCCAGCCGACGGCGAGCAGGTGATGGCGGGCATGACCGAGGTGACCCCGGAAGATTTTGCCGAGGTGACCGCCCAGGCCCAGACCGCCGCCAAGACCGCCAAGCCCGAGGCCCAGCAGACCGCCGACCAGGCCGCCCGCGCCCAGGCTGCCCAGCTGGCCGCCATGGCCGGTGAAGGCGACAGCATCGAGGTGACCACCGAGGCCAAGGACGCCGGCAAGCCGGTCTCTGCCCAGACCACCGCCCAGATGGCCACCGGCGCCGTGGACGCCCAGGCCGTGACCGGCCTGGCCACCACCGGCGAGGACGGGGCCGACCAGGGCACCCAGCAGCAGGCCGGCAACAAGCCCCAGGGCAACCAGGGCCTGGTCAATGCCGGCCAGCGTCTGGCCGCCAACGGCGCGCTGGAGAACGCCCAGGCCGCCACCGAGGGCAAGGCCGCCCAGTCTCCCGCCTTCCAGGCCGCGCTGAACGCCCAGACCCAGGGCACCGGCGATGCCAAGGCCGCTGCCGGCGCCCAGCCGCAGTTGCAGGGCGTGGGCCAGGCCACCGCCGCCAACAACACCGCCGCCACCCAGAAAACCCAGGCCGCGCAGCAGCCCCAGGCGCCCCGCGCCCCGCAGCAGCCGCACCAGCCCGTGGTGGACCAGGTGAAGGTGCAGATCCAGGACGCGGTCAAGGATGGCGTGGACAAGATCACCATCAGCCTGAAGCCGGCCGAACTGGGCCGCATCGAGGTCAAGCTGGAGGTGCGCCAGGACGGCCAGGTGACCGCCAATATCGTGGCCGACAAGCCGGAAACCCTTGAGCTCCTGCAGAAGGACGCCAAGGACCTGGCCAAGTCTCTGCAGAACGCCGGCCTGGACGCCAACGGCCAGTCGCTGAATTTCAGCCTGCGCCATGGCGAAGGCCAGCAGGGCCAGGCCCAGAACGGCCAGGGCCAGGGCTCGTCCCGCGCCCGGCTGCTGGCCGGCCTGAAGGACGATGACGGCCTGGGCGCCCAGCCCATGGCCCGGCAGACGGTGGCCGATGGCCGCGTGGACATCCAGGTCTGACGCGACGGCGAGCCTTAGGAGAACATCAGAATGTCCATCGACGCAGCCACCCTCGCCGCCGCCAGCAATGGCGAAGCCACCACCAAATCGGCCACCAGCCGCAAGAACCTGGCCGAGGACTTGGACCAGTTCCTGCACCTGCTGACCGTGCAGCTGAAGCACCAGGATCCGCTGTCCCCCATGGACTCCACCGAGTTCACCAACCAGCTGGTGCAGTTCGCCAGCGTGGAACAGCAGATCGGCGTGAACGAGAACCTGGAAAAGATGATCGCCATGCAGACGGCGACCCAGGTCAGCCAGGCGGTCAGCTATATCGGCCAGACCATCCAGGGCGAATCCAAGCTGCTGCCCCTGCAGGAAGGCACCGCCGAGGCCGCCTATACCACCCCGGCGGACACCAAGAAGGTGACCGTCTCGGTCTATGACGCCGACGGCACCATGGTTTACATGACCGAGGGCGACAAGGCCGAAGGCACCCACTTCTTCACCTGGGACGGCAAGAACAACAAGGGCGAGCAGTTGGCCGACGGCACCTATGTGCTGAAGGTGCAGGCCGAGGACGCCAGCAAGGAAACCACCGAGCTGGATACCGTGATCACCGGCCGCGTCACCTCGGTGGCCTCGCACGAGGGCCAGGTGTCGCTGTTCGTGGGCGGCGCCGAAATCCCCATGGACAAGGTGATCTCCATCAAGGCCGGCACCCAGGAGCGCCTGAGCCAGGCCCTGACCTATGTGGGCAAGACCGTGACCTCCACCTCGGACGTGGCCCCGCTGAAGAGCGGCTCGCTGGCGGTGGACTACGAGACGCCCAAGAACACCAGCGCGGTCAAGGTCACCGTGTTCACCGAAAACGGCGAAAAGGTCTATGAGACCACCGGCGACATCCTGAGCGGCAAGCACACCTTCACCTGGAACGGCCTGGACAGCCAGGGCAACCCCCGTGCCGAAGGCGGCTACCGCGTCAAGATCGAGGCCGAGGACCGCGCCACCCGCGTGAAGTCCCAGTTGGGCACCAGCTTCGACGGCAAGGTCGAGGCCGCCACCGCCCGGGACGGCCGCGTCTATCTGACCATCCGTGGCGCCGACATCCCGGCCGAGAGCATCGTCTCGGTCCGCGAGGCCGCCATCTGAACGAACCATTAAAAGGACTTTCCGACCCGGCGAAGACCAGGGGTCGGGTCGGTAAGAGGTAGGAGGCAATCATGAGCTTGTACGGTGCTCTCTTCTCCGGTGTGTCGGGCCTGCAGTCGCAGTCCTCGGCCATGGGCGCGATCTCGGACAACATCTCGAACGTGAACACCACCGGCTATAAGGGCTCGAAGGTTCACTTCCAGACCCTGGTGACCAAGCAGGTGGCCTTGACCACCTACTCGCCCGGCGGCGTGCAGTCCAAGCCCCGCCAAGGCGTGGACGTTCAGGGTCTGCTGCAGGCCTCGAACAAGGCCACCGACATCGCCCTGTCGGGCGAAGGCATGTTCGTGGTGAACGAAGCGGCCAACCCGCTGACCGGCGACCTGTTCGCCTATTCGCGTGCCGGCTCGTTCAAGGTGGACAAGGAAGGCTATCTGCAGAACACCGGCGGCTGGTACCTGCAGGGCTGGCCGCTGCAGGCCTCGGACGGATCGCCCCAGGCGGTGACCCAGATGGTGGGCAACAACGAATATATGAAGTCGTACAAGAACGACTCCGGCGCCACCGTTTACATCAACGACAACATCGTGTCGTCCACCCACCTGAAGCCCATCAACCTGAACGAAATCGGCGGCACCGCCACGCCCACCCAGAACATCCGCATGGGCGCCAACCTGCCGTCCGGCGCCGATATCGGCGACAACCACAAGACCAACATCCTGATCTACGACTCGCTGGGCAACGACCACAACATCCAGTTCACCTGGTCCAAGACCGCCACCAACCAGTGGGGCCTGGAAGGCGTGCCGCCCCTGGGCTCGGCCAGCATGGCCATGCGCGACGGCTCGTCCAACATCCGCTCGGCCATGGGCCGGCTGGACTTCGTGACCGAACCCACCGCCGGCGACTCTTTCACCATGCAGATCGACGGCACCACCTATACCTTCAACTTCAACAACACCGGCACCAACGACCTGACCGACGGTTCGGACCAGGCCTACCACATCGACGTGGCGGGGCGGACCTATTCCCAGACCATCGACGCCATCGCCTCCGCGGTGCAGGACGCCTTCAACACCGAGTATGGCGGCACCACCACCTATGCCGAGCGCATCGCCGGTACCGACTCCATCATCTTCCGCCAGACCGACACCGCCGACGCCATCACCGTGAACACCACCGGCCTGACCGCCAACACGGTGCTGCAGAACGAGATGACCTTTTCGGTGGCCGCCGTGAACGCCACCACCTCGGCCGCGCCTGCCATCGCCTTCAACGGCGACGGCACTCCGGCCAGCATCTTCAACCAGACCGTCGATCCGGATGTGAAGATCACCATCGACTGGGTGAACGGCGCCGAGGACATGGATGACTCGGAAAGCCCGGCCATCAGCATGTTCCTGGGCAACATCAACCTGTCCGACGGCATGACCCAACTGGGCGGTGGCTACCAGATCAACTACCTGACCCAGAACGGCGCCAAGTTCGGCAACTTCGCCGGCGTGTCCATCGGCCAGGACGGCATCGTCACCGCCCTGTTCGACAACGGCGTGACCCGCCCGGTGTTCATGATCCCGGTGGCCACCTTCATCAACTACAACGGCATGGAAAGCCTGACCGGCAACGTCTGGATCGAAACCGACAATTCCGGCCAGCCCACCCTGCGCGAAGCCGGCGACGCCGGCGCCGGCCAGGTGCAGTCCGCCGCCCTGGAAGCCTCGACCGTGGACCTGGGCGAGGAATTCACCAACATGATCACCACCCAGCGCGCCTACTCGGCCGCGGCCAAGATCATCACCTCGGCCGACGAAATGCTGGACGAACTGGTCCGCATCAAGCGGTAACCGTTAACGAAGGCTGTTCCCTCGCCTTCGTGAAAGCCTCTGGCGCAGAATGCGCTGGAGGCTTTCGCCTTTTTGGGGCCCTCAAACGCCGGGCGGCGGCTCCGCCGCCTTGGCTTACCTCCGCTTCGCTGAGGGGCGCTCAATGCGCCAGTCGCTGCGCTCCAATTTGGGGCCCTCAAACGCCGGGCGGCGGCTCCGCCACACCAAACAAAGTCCTATGCCGTTGCCCGGGGACGCCCCGTCCCCCCATGTGATGTCCTGCACACCCCGAACGGCACGCCGCTTGCTAGAATGAGGGCCAGGAAACCACCGCGACGATGATGACTCATACGCCATCAGACCCCATGGGCTATTACGCGATCCTCGGCGTTTCTCCGGAAGCGGATGCCGAGACGATCAAGGCCGCCTATCGGGACAAGGCCAAGCTGCTGCACCCCGACCTGAACGTCGGGCCGGGCGCGGCCGAGGCTTTTCAACGGTTGGCCGAGGCCTATCACATGGTGGGCCATGCCGGACGGCGGGTGGATTACGACTCCAGCCGGGTGCTGAAAACCCTGCCGGGCGGGCCCAATCTGGGCTCGGTGGTGGTGGAGCCGGTGCGCTGTTGCGCCTGCGACCGGATCACCGCCCAACCCCGGTTCGTGGTCTATGACCGGGTAAAAAGTTACCTGCTGGGCACCCGAAAGGAGTTCGTACAGGGAATTTTTTGCCGGGAGTGCGCCGAACGGGCGGTGATCAAGGCCAGCACCGTCACCTGGCTGCTGGGCTGGTGGGGACCGGCCGGTCCCTGGCACACCATCCGCGCCCTGTGGCGCAATCTGAAGGGCGGCGAGATGCCGCGCGGCGACAATGTGCGGGTGCTGATCCACCAATGCCGCGCCTTTCTGTGGCGCGGCGACCTCGACGTGGCCCGCAGCCTGGCGGAACAGGCCCTGGAGCTGGCCGACCTGCCCGAGCACAAGGCCCAACTGACCGCAATCCTGGACGCCATGCCCGACCGGCGCCAGCGCCTGCGCAACCGCTGGCGCGGCTGGACCCATGCCCATACGGTGCAGGCGGGCGCCTTGGTCTCGCTGCTGGTCTGCGTCAGCGTGGGCGGCCTGCTGCTCAGCCGCGACACCACCCCCGAAGTGGCCATCGCCGACATCAAGCTGCAGCCCCCGGAACCCGGCGAAGTGCGGCATGTGGCCGTGGATATGCTGAAAGTGCGCGAGGCGCCCACCAGTTCAGGCCCGGTGGTGGCCCTGCTGGACCGCTTCGCCACCGTACAGGTGGCCGACGAGCCCCGCGACGGCGACAGCTGGACCCGCATCGTCACCGCCAGCGGTGTCACCGGCTTCGTGCCGGCGCGCTATCTCTATGCCGGCCCCGGCACCGGCCCCAAGAGCCGCTGGTGCGCCGAGAACAAGGGCGAGCCCCCCCAGGACGGCACCATCCTGACCCGCCGCACCGGCGGCGAGCATCGCCTGACCGTGCGCAACCTGTCCGGCGCCGATGCGGTGGTGCGGCTGAAGACGCCCACCGGGCGCACCCAGGTCAGTTTCTTCGTAAGCGCCGGCTCGGAAACCGAAATCACCGGCATCCCCCAGGGCGCCTTCCGCGCCGTGTTCGCCACCGGCCAGGACTACAGCCGCGCCTGCGGCGTGTTCCTGGGCGGCATGCACAGCTATGTGGTGCCCAGCATCCAGATCTTCCGCCCTGGCGCCCCGCGCACGCCGCTGCTGGTCCTGCCCCCGCCCGGCGACGGCCCGGGCAAGGCCAAGCAGATCAATCTGGAACACTATCTGGATAATTAGGCAGGCCGATGTTTCCCTGATGCCAGGGTGCTAACTCTCTCAAAGACCGGGGGCCCGCCGCTTATTGCCCCTTGCGCAGATGCAGGGTCTGGGCGATTTCGTCCAGAACCATCTGTTCGCGGCGGGCCAGTTCCTTGCGTTCGGCTTCCTCGCGCGCCTTCTGGGCGATCTCGTAGGTCTTCAGTTCCTTGAAGGCATCGGCCAGATCGTCGCGGGCCTGGTCGATCAGGGCGCGGGTGTCGGCCAGCATGGCTTCGGTGCGGTCCCGGCGCATTTCCCAGGCTTGCAGATAGGGCGTGAAGGTAGAGCCGGTGCCGGCGGGGTCGGCGCGGGCCTGGTCGCGCTCGATCACCAGTTCCTCGTCCTGGGCCACCCGTTCGGCCACCAGCTGTTCCTCGCGCTCGAGCAGCTGGCCCAAGGCGCGGCGCTTCTCGTCCACGATCCATTCATGGTAGCGGATGACGGATTTCAGCCCCTTGGCCATCAGCTATCCAACAGCATGGCCAGTTGCTCATAGCACTGGGCCAGGGTGGTCTTGTCCGCCTTCTTCTGCGCCAGGAATTCCTCGATCTTCGGATAATAGTAGATGGCTTCGTCCACGGCCGGGTCCGAGCCCTTGCGGTAGGCGCCCAGGCGGATCAGTTCGGCCATGTCCTCATAGGTGGCGATCAGCCGGCGGGCACGCGAGACGATCAGGTTCTCGGTCTCGGAATTGCAGCCGGGCATGACACGGCTGACCGAACGCAGGATGTTCACCGCCGGATAGCGGCCGCGCTCGCCGATGGCGCGGTCCAGCACGATATGGCCGTCCAGGATCGAGCGGCAGGCGTCGGCGATGGGCTCGTTATGGTCGTCGCCGTCCACAAGCACGGTGAAGATACCCGTGATGGAGCCACCCTGCCCCTCATAGCCTGGCCCGGCCCGCTCCAGCAGCTTGGGCAGTTCGGCGAATACCGTGGGAGTATAGCCCTTCGAGGCCGGCGGCTCGCCCGCCGACAGGGAAATCTCGCGCTGGGCCATGGCGAAGCGGGTCACGCTGTCCATCATGCACAGCACGTTCTGGGCCTGGTCGCGGAAGAATTCGGCCACGGTCAGGGTCACGAAGGCGGCCTGGCGCCGCATCAGCGGGCTTTCGTCCGAGGTGGCGATGACCACCACCGAGCGGGCCATGCCCACCTCGCCCAGGTCGTCCTCGATGAATTCCCGCGCCTCGCGGCCACGCTCGCCGATCAGCCCGATCACGTTCACGTCGGCCGAGGTATGCCGCGCCATCATGGACATGATGGACGACTTGCCCACGCCCGAGCCGGCAAAGATGCCCATGCGCTGGCCCAGGCACATGGTCAGGAAGGTATTCACCGCCCGCACGCCCAGGTCGATCTTGCCGGCCACGCGGCTGCGGGCATGGGCCGGCGGCGGACGGTTGCGCACCGGCACCGGGATGTCGCCCTTGATCAGCGGGCCCTTGCCGTCCACCGGTTCGCCCATGGCATTGATCACCCGGCCCAGCCAGGAGGGATGCGGATAAAGCACCGGCACCGAATCGATGATCTCGGTACGGCAGCCCAGGCCTACACCATCCAGGCTGGAAAACGGCATCAGCAGCGCCTTGCCGTCGCGGAACCCCACCACCTCGCAGACCACCTTGCGGTCACGGGCATGGATGGTGCAGCGATCACCCACCGACAGCGACTTCTGCACGCCGCCGGCTTCCACCAGCATGCCCTGCACGCCGGCGACGCGGCCGAAAAATCGGGTGGTGGGGACCCGCTCGAGGTCCGACAACAGGGAATTTACAAGATGGCTCACGGGATGCGCATGCCTGGTCTTTTCGTGGATCCGGCGCAGTATGACGCCCTTTCCCTTAACCCCCGGTAAAAAACCACCCCCAATGCGTAAGGGTCATAACCCTGGGATGCCTTGCAGAAGGGGCGCTACCAAAATATGGTTACCCCAACGAGGATAACTTCCGGGAACCGGCAAAATGCGCGTCCTGATGGTCGAAGACGATCCGATGCAGGCCAAGAGCATCGAACTGATGCTGAAGTCAGAAGGCATGGTCGTGGATACCACCGGTCTTGGCGAAGACGGCCTGGAGATCGGCAAACTTTACGACTACGACATCATTCTGCTGGACCTGATGCTGCCCGACATGGACGGCTATGAGGTGCTGCGCCGCTTGCGCTCGTCGCGGGTGGACACGCCGGTGCTGATCCTGTCCGGCCTGACCGAGGCGGACAAGAAGGTCAAAGGCTTCGGCGTCGGCGCCGACGACTACCTGACCAAGCCGTTCGACCGCTCCGAACTGGTGGCCCGCATCCAGGCCATCGTCCGCCGCTCGAAGGGCCACGCCCAGTCGATCATCAAGACCGGCCGGCTGACCGTGAACCTGGACAACCGCGCGGTGGAGGTGGACGGCGATCCGCTGCACCTGACCGGCAAGGAATACGGCATCCTGGAACTGCTGTCCCTGCGCAAGGGCCAGACCCTGACCAAGGAGCAGTTCCTGAACCACCTCTATGGCGGCATGGACGAGCCCGAACTGAAGATCATCGACGTCTTCATCTGCAAGCTGCGCAAGAAGCTGGCCACCGCCACCGGCGGCACCAACTATATCGAGACCGTCTGGGGCCGCGGCTATGTGCTGCGCGACCCGGAAGAAGCCAAGGGCGACATGCTCTCGGCGCATTAGGTTCGTAAGTCCCTCAAGCGCCGGGCGGCGGCTCCGCCGCCTTGGCTTACGCGCGAACGGTCGCGCGGGGCCTCAATGGCCCAGTCGGCCCTAAAGGGCCTCCGGGAGCCTCTTTCCTGGGAGCGCGGGCGTCCCGCCCGCTTGTGAGTGTCCCTCAAGCGCCGGGCGGCGGCTCCGCCGCCTTGGCTTACGCGCGAACGGTCGCGCGGGGCCTCAATGGCCCAGTCGGCCCTAAAGGCCTCTTTCCTGGGAGCGCGGGCGTCCCGCCCGCTTGTGAGTGTCCCTCAAGCGCCGGGCGGCGGCGCTAAAGCGTAAATGCGGGCGAGGACGCCCGCGCTCCCCGGCACGCCCATGGTGCAGCGGAGCGCGGACGCCCTCGTCCGCATCTTTTCCTTGCTCCCCTACCCCTTCACCCCGAACAGGGCGGCACCGCACATACGGTCGTCATTCACCTTCGCCCCCTTCTTCAGGTCGGCGATCACCAGGGACAGTTCATCCTGCGAGGTGGGGTTGCGGCCGGCGGGCAGGTCAAGCAGGGCTGCCGAGGCGCCCAGCAGGGGGAAGGTCTTGGTCTTGCCCTCGCGGTCCTGGGCGGTGATATAGCCCTTTTGACGGCTGTCGTCGTCATAGAAGCTTTCCACGTCCGAGCGGAACTGCGCGATCAGGTTTCGGATCATTTCGGCGCAGTCCTCGAACCCCTGGTTCTTGAAACCGGCGAACCAGTCATCGCCGCCCACATGGCCCACGAAGGCCACCGTCGAGGGCAGCATCTTGCGCAAGAGTTCGGCGAACATCAGGATCGCCCGGTCGCCCAGGCGGAAGCCGTATTTGTCATTGAACGGCTTGAAATTGTCGAAGTCCAGATAGACGATCACATAATGGTTCCCAAGGTCCGCCAGGGCCTCGGACAGCCATTCATGAATGATGTTGTTGCCGGGCAGCTTGGTCAGCGGGTTCTGGTCCCGCGCCGCTGCCAGGTTCTTTTCGTTGATCACGCGCAGCAGCGAACGGGCCGACAGGAAGCCCACATATTTCATGTCCTGCACCACCAGCACACCTTCCGACGACTGATCGGAAGAGAAGGCTTCGAGGATCTTCTCGGCCTTGGTGTTGATGTCGGCGATGGGGCATTTCGACAGGAACTGGCGCAGCTTGCGGCCATAGCCCCGGTTCGAGATCAGGTCCTTGCCATAGAGCGAGTAGGTATAGTCCTTGAGGTCGCGCTCGCGCACGATGCCCACCGGCTCGCCGGTGACGTCCACCACCGGGAAGAAGGTGGCGCCCTTGTCCGAGCGGAAGCGCTCGAACACATCCAGCATCTCGGCATCCAGCTGGATCGGCTCGATCACCTCGATCTGTTCCCAGATGATCTTCTGGTCGCTGGACTTCACCCGGCGCTCGGAGCGGGCCAATTGTTCGATATGGCCATATTGCAGCTTCAACTGGTCCATGTCGGTGGTGGGCCACTGCACCAGATAGCCCTGGACCAGGTCGCAGCCGATGTCCTTGCAGACGAAATATTCCTGCTCGGTCTCCACCCCCTCGGCCACCACCACCAGGCCCAGAAGATGGGCGATGTTGACGATATGCGAGACGAACAGCTTCTTGCGGCTGTCGGTGGCGATGTCGGCGATGAAGAAGCGGTCGATCTTGATGAAGTCGGGCTCGGCGAAATACAGCATTTGCAGGCCGGAAAAGCCTGTGCCGAAATCGTCGATGGCCAGTTTATAGTCGAACCGCTTGAAACGGTGGAACACATGGCTGGTGTCCGTGGGCCGGCCCAGCGGGTGGCGCTCGGACAGTTCGATCACCAGGCTGGTCTCGGGCAGGCCCAGCTTTTCCATGGCCTTGCGCAGGGCCTCGGAGTTGGCGTCCGGTTCCTCCAGCGCCCGGTTGTCCAGGTTCAGGAACAGCTTGACCTTCAGCTTCTGGTCCAGGGTGGAGAACTTCTCCAGCGCCTTGTGATGCAGCGCCGCCTCCACGTCGCCCAGCACGCCCTGCGCGAAGCAGGTGTCGAAGAAATCCTGGATCGAGCCGAAGCCGGTCTCCTGCACATTGCGCAGCAGCGCCTCATAGCCGAAGCAAAAGCCGGTATGGATGTTGACCACGGGCTGGAAGGCAAAGTCCAGACGCTCGAGCACGCCGCGCCAGATGCCATCCAGGGAGCGCGCGCCACGCTGGGTGGGCACCGGCCAGGGGCCGCGCTCTCCCGCACGGTCCAGATGAACCGGCGCGTCATCCATGTTGGAGACCGGGCGAAAATTGGACCAGACCATGATGCCGTAAAATCCCCTGAAGCGCCTCGTGGGGGTCGCTTGTATGTCTTGTCCCTTTTTGTCCCGAGAGGAGTCAACGACGCCCCCCGCCCGACACAAAAAATTCACCATGGGATAGTCCGCGAGACCCCAGGAAAATTGCGCTATTTCAAAAGCATGGGCATGATGCCCCGATGACCGGAAAGCCCAAGACCGCGATCCCGCTTGAGCATCTGGAGCTCATCGCCGAGATGAGCCGGGATTTTGCCGCCTCGCGCGATATCGACGAGACCCTGAAGCGGGGCCTCGAACGCATTGTGAATTTCATGGCGGCCGAGGCGGCCAGCCTGTTCCTGCTGGAGGAGGACGGCACCGCCCTGGTCTGCCATGCCTGCGCCGGGCCGGTGGACATCACCGGCCTTCGGCTGCCCGCCGGCCATGGCATCGTCGGCCGCACCGTGGCCGAGAACCGGCCGCTGATCGTCGAGGACGTGGCCTCGGACCCCAATTTCGCCAAGATCGTGGACCAGGCCACCGGCTTCACCACCCGCTGCCTGCTGTGCGCGCCGCTGGCGGTGGGCGACAAGGTGCTGGGCGCGGTCGAGCTGATCAACAAGCGCGGCCCGCAGGAATTGTTCCATGCCGGCGACCAGCAGGTGCTGGCGGCGCTGGCGGCCTCGGCGGCGCTGGCCATCATCAATGCCCGCCTGACCGCCGAACTGGTGCACCAGGAGACGGTGCGGCGTGAGCTGCAGCTGGCCGCCGAGATTCAGCGCGGCATGCTGCCGCCGCCGCTGGAGGATCGCTCGGTCTGCGGCATCAATGTGGCGGCGCGCCAGGTATCGGGCGACTTCTACGACATCGTGCAGCTGCCAGGCGGGCAGATCGCCTTTTCCGTGGGCGACGTGTCTGGCAAGGGCATCAATGCCGCCCTCTTGATGGCGAAGACCAGCTCGCTGTTCCGCTGCCTGGCCAAGACCATGCGCCACCCGGCCAGGCTGCTGTCGGCCATCAATGCGGAACTGTGCGAGACCGGCCCCACCGGGATGTTCGTCACCATGACCGCCGGCCTGTTCAATCCGGGGGCGGGAACGGTGGTTCTCGCCTCAGCCGGGCACGAGCCGGCGCTGCTGCACAGAAAGGGCCGCTTCACCGCCTTCGGGGCCGGCGCCCCGCCGCTGGGCATCGCCCCCGACCTGGTGCCGCCGGACCTGCCTGAACACCGTTTGAGCCTGGAGACCGGCGCCCTGTATCTGTTCTCGGATGGCCTGACCGAGGCGCGACAGGACGGCGAGATGTTGGGCCAGGAGGGCGCCCGGGCGCTGATCGAGGAGATGGCCCACCTGCCCGCCGAGGCGCGCATCCAGGCCATGGCCGCCCGGGTGGTGCAGCAGGGCCCCTTGCGCGATGACCTGACCCTGTTGGTGATCGAGGACCGGGCCGGGGCCACCGGCGACGGCACCCGCCTGCTGCTGGAGCGCCGCTTCGCCGCCGACCCGACGCAACTGTCTGCCTTGCGCGCCGCCGTGCGCGAGGCCGCGGGCCATGCCGGCTGCACGGCGGCGGTGGTGGGCGACGTGGTGCTGGCGGTGGGGGAAGCAGCCGAAAACGTGATCCGCCACGGCTACAAGGGCGCGCCCGGGGACATGGTGCTGCGGATG
>CAYOKN010000042.1:0-14789 GCA_964404545.1 uncultured Rhodospirillaceae bacterium
GGCCGCGCCGCCCAGCAGGGCGCCGCCCATGGTGTTGCCCGTGGCCGCCCCCAGGGCGCCGCCGGCACCGGCGCCGATGGCACCGCCGGACAGGGCGCGGTCGGTCTTGGACGTGCCACAGGCACCCAGCGCGACGGACGCCAGGATCAGCGCGGCAAGGGAGAATCGGGTCATGGTGGCCATCTCCTTGATGGTGAGAAATCTTTCCCCACCAACAGCCTGAGGGGGGATTTGGTTCCCCCTTCGGTCGTCGTCACATGACCACACTGATGTCCACCGCCCCGTCGCGGCGCAGCACATGCACGCCCACGCTGGCGGCCTGGCGGGTCAGTGCCAAGTCCACGGTGGCGCCGCCCACCTTCAGATTGCGCAATTCCAGGCGGGGCAGGAAGGGGGGCAGGGCCGGCCGGTTGAAGGTGATGCGCGGCGGATCGGCCGAGATGGACAGGCCCAAAGCCGCCTTCAGGAGCATGAACACCGCGCCCGAGGCCCAGGCCTGGGGAATGCAGGCCACGGGATAGAGGGTGGGGCCCTGTCCCGGCTGGCGGGGAAAGCCGCAGAACAGCTCGGGCAGCCGGTTCATGTCCACCGCCAGTGCGGCGTCGAACATGCCGGCCAGGATGCGCAAGGCCTGGCTGGTCAGGCCATAGCGGGCCAGCCCGGCGGCCACCAGGGCGTTGTCATGGGGCCAGATGGAGCCGTTGTGATAGCTCATGGGGTTGTAGCGGGCGCTGTCCTCGTGCAGGGTCCGCACCCCCCAGCCCGAGAACAGGCCTGGCGAGAGCAGGGTACCGGCCACCAGCCGCGCGCGCTCGGGCGTGGGAAGCTGGCAGAAGAGGGCATGGCCGGGATTCGAGCTGATCACCTCGCAGCGTTGCCCATGGCCGTCCAGGGCCAGGGCATAGGTGCCGAGGTCGGTCATCCAGAACCGCTCCTCGACCAGCAGGCGCAGGTCCTCGGCCAGGGCCCGCAGCTCGCGGGCGCGTCCCTCCAAGCCCAGCCGATGGGCGATGGTCGCCGCGCCTTTCAGCCCGGAATAGGCATAGGCCTGCACCTCGATCAGGGCGATGGGCCCCTCTGCCAGCCGGCCGTCGCGGTGCATGACCGAATCATCTGAATCCTTCCAGCCCTGGTTGACCAGCCCGTTGGGGCCGTGCCGGGCATAGTCGATGAGGCCATCGCCATTGGAATCGCCATGACGCTCAATCCAGTCCAGCGCCCGATCCAGGTGCGGCCAGAGCCATTGGATGAAGTCCAGGTCGCCGGTGCGGCGCAGATAGGCGGCGGCCAGCATCAGGAACAGGGGCGTGGAATCGGCGCTGCCGTAATAGCGTCCGAAGGGAATTTCGCCCAGAGCCGCCATTTCGCCGTCTCGTGCCTCATGCAGGATCTTGCCCGGTTCGGCGTCGGCGGCGCCATCCTCGGCCTGGGCCTGGGTGCGCGCCAGGGTGCCCAGGACGCCGCGCGCCATCTCCGGGTCCACCCACAGGCATTGCAACGCGGTGATGATCCCGTCGCGTCCGAACACGGTCGAGAACCAGGGCACGCCGGCATAGGGATAGGGGCCGTCCTCGGTGCGGGTCGAGAGCATGGTCAGGTCGGCCCGCGAGCGGTCGAGCCAGTGGTTGAACTGGTCGTTGCTGGAATGGATGTCGCAGATGTCCTTGCCGGTGAAGTCCTCCAGCAGCGCTTCACGCTGGCGCGAGAAAGCGGTCAGCGACGGCATCTCGGGCTTGTCCGTCCCGTCGAAGGCGATGGTGTGGAACAGGTCCATGGACTGGTGCGGCCCCAACCGCACGGGAAAGCGTGCCGACAACTCGTTCAGGGCGCTGGGCTGGTCCGAGAACTCGATCCGGGTACGCCGCTCGATGCCGTCCAGGCCCTGATAGATCAGCGCGATGGTGCTGCTGTCCTCCTGCTCCCAGCGTTTGGTGCCGCGCTTCTTGCGGTTCATGCCGCGTACCTCGAACAGGTCGGCGAAGTCGGCGTCGAAATAGAAGAACAGCTCGGACTCCAACCCGTGCTCGCCATAATTGGTCAGCCGGGTGCGGTGGAACAGCGCGCCGCGATAAAGGAACATGGAACGGAACACATGCACGGTGCCGCGCGCCAGATAGCGTTCGGCGTCCAGCGGCAGGTCGGGATTGGTCAGGTCCACGGCCACGAAGGCATTGCGCTCATGCACCGTCGAGGACAGTAGCAAGGGCCGCTGCTCGCCCAGGCGGAATTCATGGTGCGACAGATGGCGGGTGCCGCGATGGAATACGCCTTGTTCCATGTTGCCCAACTGGGTGGCGTCGCCGAAGCGGTCCAGCACCGCGAAGCTGTCGCCCTGCTTCAGGGTCAGGGTGCGGGTGGATAGGCGGGGCGAGGTGGTCAGGATATAGCTGGCGCCCATATGGCTGATGATGTCGGTCATGGGGCGTCCCTCAGTTCATGCTTCACCACGGCAGGACAGACGGTTCCCAAGAGCGACAGTTCCCGATAGAGGGCCAGATAGTCGGCGGCCATGCGGCTGGCGGAATAGCGTTGCTCGAACAGGGCCCGGCAGCGGCTGCGGTCGAACTCCCGGCACCGGCCAACGGCCGCCGCCGCCTGCTCCACCGAGGTGACCAGGAAGCCGCTGATCCCCTGGTCCAGTACCTCGGGCACCGAGCCGTTGAGCCAGGCAATGGTGGGGGTGCCGCAGGCCATGGCCTCGATCATCACCAGGCCGAAGGGTTCCGGCCAATCGATGGGGAACAGCAGCGCCAGGGCATTGCCCAGGAAATCCTGCTTCTCGGCCTCGCCGATCTCGCCGATCCACTCCACCAGGGGATGGGTCAGCAACGGCCGCACCACGGTCGCGAAATAGTCCTGGTCCGCCGGGTCGCATTTGGCGGCGATCTTCAAGGGGATGCCGGTGCGCCGGCAGATCTCGATGGCGCGGTCCACCCGCTTTTCCGGAGATAGCCGGCCCAGGAAGGCCAGATAGCCGCCCCCACCGTCGCCTTGTTTCAAGAAGTTCTTGGGCAGGCCGTGATGCACGGTGCCGCGCCAGTTCAGCCAGGGCAGGGGGCGGCGTTGGTCGTCCGAGATGCTGGCTAGCGGAATGTCGTGGAATTCCCGGTACAGCGGCACCAGGTCGGGCAGATCCTGGCGTCCATGCAGGGTGGTCAGGGTGGGGACCGGGCTGCGCCGGGCCCAGGAATAGTGCAGGTGGTCGCAGTGAAAATGGATGATGTCGAAATCAGCGGCGCGGCGGTACAGGGCTTCCAGCATCACCAGATGCCAGACGGTGCTGTTCTGGACCTTGGACAGACGCAGCGCGCTTTCGCAGACCGCCACCAGATGGGCCGAGGTGCGGCTGTCGCCGCTGGCGAACAGCGTCACCTCATGGCCTCGGGCCACCAATTCCTCGGTCAAATAGGACACCACCCGTTCGGTGCCGCCGTAGAGCTTTGGGGGAACCGCCTCGTGCAAAGGCGCCACCTGGGCGATGCGCATCTGTCCGACCCTTTTCATCCGGTCTAGCCATTGGCACAGGTGGGCCTGCCGCCCAAAGCCCGGCAATTGGGCTTTGGGGGGACGGAACAAACCTGGCGCACGGGGGTGAATTATTCTTGACTAAAATGGTCGGGAAATGTAGTGTCCCCACCGTCGCCAGTGGGGACATCTTCTCTGATCAGGCGACCGAACCCGGGCATTGACGGCCCTCCCCACAAGACCAAGGCCCCCTGGAACCCATGGCTTCCCCTCGGAAGCGGTGCAGGGCAGATGCCGCGCCGGCAGGCTTATTAACTTCTGTTAATACTTGACCTAGGCCAACGGTTTTGGGAGAATTCGTCTGGATGCGGGGCCCAGTTAAGGGGCTGCATCCCTTGACCCGACCAGCTTGGTGGGTCGTCAAGCCATGTCGCTTTTGGGAGGATATGGATGTCTGTCTATGCTTTGCCCGCGCTGTCGTCGGACACCGGGCTTACCGACTATCTGCGCGCCATCAAGGCCTTTCCGGTGCTGCAGCCGGAAGAAGAGTTCATGCTGGCCAAGCGTCTCCAGGTCGATGGCGATGTCGAGGCGGCCCACCGCCTGGTGACCAGCCATCTGCGGCTGGTGGTGAAGATGGCCGTGGGCTACCGCCATTACGGCCTTCCGCTCGCCGACCTGATCTCGGAGGGCAATCTGGGCCTGATGCGGGCGGTCAAGAAATTCGATCCTGATCGCGGCTTTCGTCTGGCCACCTACGCCATGTGGTGGATCAAGGCGGCGTTGCACGAATATGTGCTGGATTCCTGGTCCATGGTCCGGGTGGGCAGCCAGGCTGCGCGCAAGAAGCTGTTTTTCGGCCTGCGCAAGGCCAAGACCCGGCTGCAGATTGCCGACGCGGGCGAGTTGTCGCCTGACGATGTGACCCGGATCGCCCAGGACCTGGATGTGCCCGAGGCCGAGGTGATCGATATCAACCGCCGCATTTCGGGCCGGGATTCATCGCTGAACGCGCCGCTGAGCCTGGACTCCGACATGGAGGCCATGGATATGCTGGTGGACGAAACCGACAACCAGGAAGTCCACCTGGCACGCCGCCAGGAGGAAACCCGGGGCCGGCAGTTGCTAGATGCGGGCTTCCAGGTTCTGAATGAGCGCGAGAAGGTGATCATCACTGAGCGGCGGCTGAAGGACGACCCGGTGACCCTCGAGGAACTGGGCCAGCGTTTCGGCATCAGCCGTGAACGGGTGCGGCAGATCGAGAACCGCGCCTTCCAGAAGATGCAGGACGCGGTCCGCGCCGCCGCGGCCTGACGATCTGGCAAGGAAAACGCCCGCACCGGAGACGGTGCGGGCGTTTTTTGTTCCGCAAGCCCCGGCGGCGGAGCCGCCGCCCGGCGTTTTAGGCGGCGAGCCGCCGCCCGGCGCTTGAGGGCCTACATCAAGCCTGCTTTTCCACCGAGCAGGTCTTGATGCCGAAGATGCTGTAGGCGGGGCACCAGCCCATGGCGGCGGTGGCCAGGGGGACGATGCCGATGTAACCCCACACGCCGATCACGCCGGCCAGGGCCAGGCCGATCAGGGCGATGCCGGCGATGATGCGCAGGATGCGGTCGATGCCGCCAACATTCTTGGTCATGGAAAAACCTCGTGCTCTGGGTGTTGAAAACTCCTGAGCCCGAAGGTGCCGCAACTTATATGCGTGGTCTGTAACCTAGTCACATAAGGCGGGAAATTTTCGGATAATCGCCATTTTTGTAATCTGGCAGAGAAGCTAATTTCGCTCGCGGCGGGCCAAATCGCGCAGGGCGACCCGGTCCAGCAGTTGGACGCGGCCCCGGTGCAGGGCCAGCCAGCCCCGGCGCTCGAATTCCTTGAGCTGGCGGCTAACCACCTCGCGGGCGGTGCCCAATTCCACCGCCAGATCCTGGTGGGTTCCCTTGACCAGCCCCTCGGCGTCGGCCTGGTCCAGCAGGCATTGCGCCAGCCGCATGTCGATGCGGCCGAAGGCCACCTCCTCGATCAGCATGAGAAGTTCGGAAATGCGGGTGGCATAGGTGCCGAACACGAAATTGCGGAACTCGGCCGAGCGGGCCAGCAGGGCCTGGAAGGCGGGTTCGGGCAGCAGCACCGCCTGCACCTCGGTCTCGGTGACGCCCTCGGCGCCATAGGAGTCCTGGGTCATCAGGCAGTTGGTGGTCAGCACGCAGGTCTGGCCCCGGTCCACCCGGTAGAGCACGATCTCGCGCCCCGACTCCGAGACCTTTTGCACCCGTACCGAGCCGTCCAGTACCAGGATGTAGTTGGCGCACTGGCCGCCTTCCTGGAATACGGTGGTGCCGGGCGGGATCACCGCCATGCGGGTGGCCTCGCGCAGGGTGCGCGCCGCCTGGGGGTCCAGGCGCTGCAGGGCAGGGAACAGGGTGATCCAGTCATGCTCGGCGGTCATGGCGGCACTATGCCCCAGGCCGGGGGAGCGGGAAAGGGGCTTGGGTTGCTTCCGGGGGCGCTCTACATTAGCGGCATGACATCCGTGCTTCGATCGCTGCTGCTGGCCGCTGCCATCGGTCTGGGGGCCTGTTCGGCCGCCGGAGGCGCCGACCTGCGGGCCACTTCGCTGCCCCTGGACCCCGACCGCCCCGAGCGGGTCGAGCTTGGGGCTTTGCGCTTTGCCGGGGGGCTGCGGCTGTCGGGCGGGTCGGAGTTCGGCGGCCTGTCGGGGATGGCGCTGTCCTCTGACGGGCGCACCCTGACGGCGATCAGCGACCGGGGCAGTTGGGTACGGCTGGCGCTGGACGAGGAATCGCACCGGCTGGTGGGGGCGCGGCTGTTGGCCAGCGGGCCGTTGCTGGGGCTGGACGGCAAGCCCCTGTCTGGGAAGATGGCCGATGCCGAGGAGTTGGCGGCGTCACCCTGGAGCACGGGCTGGGTGGTCAGCTTCGAGCGGCGGCATCGGCTGTGGCGCTATGGCGACCTGAAGGGCCCGGCTTATGCGGTCAAGGGGCCCGAAGACCTGGGCCGCCTGCCCGCCAATGGCGGGATCGAGGCCATGGCGGCGTTGCCCGACGGGCGGCTTCTGCTGGTGGCCGAGGAGGGCGGAGCCGACAGCTCGCCGGCCTGGATCGGCCGCCCCGGCGACTGGCAGAAATTCGAGATCGCGCTGGTCAATGACTTCCGTCCCACGGGCGCGGCGGGCTTGCCCAATGGCGACGTGGTGCTGCTGCAGCGGCGCTTCACCCTGATCGATGGGGTGGCGGCGCGGCTGGTGCGGCTGCCGGCGGACCAGATGGCCGCCGGGGCGCGGCTGGCCGGCCAGGAACTGGCCCGGCTGCAGCCGCCGCTGCTGGTGGACAATATGGAAGCGGTGGTGGCCCGGCCCATGCCCGACGGCAGTGGCGTGCGGCTATTCCTGCTGTCCGATGATAATTTCAACCTGATGCAGTTCACCCTGCTGCTGGCCTTTGATCTTTTGTCCGACGAGGGGACATAGGACCCCCCGTCGATAGGTCATACTCACCCCGCCATATTGCCCGCATGGCGCTCCGCCCCCTACTTTCGAGGTCATTCATTCGGGGACGGAAGGTGATGCTCGAGCAACAGACGGACGGTAAGGATACGGTCTTCGACCTGTTGCTGTCGGCGACCGACAGCATGACCGACGGCGTGCTGCTGCTGGACTCCTCGGGTTGTCCCACCCATTGGAACCCCGCCTTCCTGGAACTGACCGGCATCCCGGCGGCGCTGCTGGAGGCCGGGTGCGGACTGCGTGACCTGCTGGCCTGCCTGGAGCCCCGCGACGAGGCCCTGGACGGGCTGTATGCGGCCCTGGACCAGGGCGGCTCAGCGGTGCTGGCGGGTGCGCGTCTGCTGCGGCTCAAGGCATTGTCCCGCCCCGGAGGCCGGCTGATCCTGGCGGCTCCCGAGGGGGGGCGCGGCGCGCTGGGCCCGCACGGCATCAATGAACGGCTGGTGGCGGCCATCGAGCATCTGGCGGATGGGTTCGTGCTGTTCGACGACGATGACCGGGTGCTGCTGTGCAACCGGCGCTACCGCGAGATGATCCCGGGGGTGACCGACGCGGTGGAACCCGGTGAGCATTTCACCCAGATGGTGGATCGGCTGGCCCATTTCATGGTGGGCGACGAGGCGCTGGCCCGCGACTGGGCCCAGGAGCGCATGGAGCGGCACCGCCGTGGCGGTGCCTTCGAGGTCAAGCTGCCCGACGGACGCTGGCTGCTGGTGCGGGATGCTGCCACCGGCGGACTCGGCGGTGCCATCACCCTGACCGACATCTCCACCATCAAGCGCCGCGAGCAGGCCTTGCGCGAATCCGAGGCGCGCTTCCGGGCCATCTTCACCCATGCTGCCGTGGGCGTGGCGGTGATCGAGCCGGGCGGACGCATCGCACAGGCCAATGCGGCGCTGGCCGCCATGCTGGGTTACAGCCCCGAGGATATGCGCCACCTGTCCTATAAGGACCTGGTGCATCCCGATGAACGCGACCTGGACATCGCCATGGCGCGCAAGCTTTTGTCCGGCGATATCGACCACTACACCCTGGAGGCGCGCTATCTGCGCAAGGATGGGCGCACCGTCTGGGGCTCGGTCACGGTGTCGCTGGTGCGCGGCGACGGCTTGGACGAACGCTTCGCCATCGCTTTGGTGGCCGACATCGACCAGCGCAAACGGGCCGAGGACGATCTGTCCATGTTCCGCTCGGTGGTGGAGGCCAGCCACGAGGCGGTGGCCGTGTTCGCCCCCGACGGGCGCCCCATCTACGCCAATTCCGCCTTCGAGCGGCTGTTCGCCCTGGACCAGCCGCTGCCCGGCGACCAGCAGGATTTCACCTACCGCGAGCTTTATCTGCCCGAGGCCCAGCTGGTGATCGACCAGGAGATCGCGCCGGCCCTGCAGCGCGGCGAAAGCTGGGAGGGCGTGCTGGCCGCCAAGGACCGCCGGGGCCGCTATTTCCCGCTGTGGCAGCGCGCCGGCATGGTGCGCCGTCCCAATGGCCGGCCGCGCTTCTACTTCGCCTTCATGCATGACCATACGCCGCAGCGCCTGGTGGAGGACGAGCTGTGCAAGGCTAAGGAGCAGGCCGAGGAAGCCAATCTGGCCAAGACACGCTTCCTGGCGGCCGCCAGCCATGACCTGCGCCAGCCCTTGCAGGCGCTCAACATGTTCGTGACCGTGCTGCAGGCCCGCAATCGCGATGCCGCCGTGTCCGACCTGATCCTGCGCATCCAGGACAGTTTGGGTGCGGTGGAGACCTTGCTGAACGGCCTGCTGGACGTCTCGAAGCTGGAGGCCGGCCTGGTGGAGGCCGCCGAGGACAATTTCCAGGTGGGCGGGCTGATGCAGCGCCTGGCCGCCGAATTCCAGCCCCTGGCCGAGGCCGAGGGACTGATGCTGAAATCCATCCCCTGCGACGCCATGGTGCGTTCGGACCAGGCGCTGTTGGAGCGGGTGCTGCGCAATCTGCTGAACAACGCCATCCGCTATACCCGCGAGGGGCGCATCCTGTTCGGCTGCCGCCGGCGCGGCGATCATTTGCGCATCGAGGTCTGGGATACCGGCATCGGCATTCCCAAGAGCCAGCTGAAGCTGATCTTCCGCGAGTTCCACCAGTTGGGTAATCCGCAGCGCGACCGCCGCCAGGGGCTGGGGCTGGGCCTGGCCATCGTCGAGCGGCTGGGCGCCCTGCTGGGGCACCGCATCCTGGTGGAAAGCACGCCCAACCGGGGCTCCATGTTCGCCATCGAGGTGCCCATCGCCACGGGCGTGGCCCGCAGCACCGCGCCCAAGCAGCTGCAACTGGCTATCAACCGTACCGACCTGGCCCTGGTGGTGATCGACGACGAGCCCGACGTGCTCGACTCCATGCGGCTGGTCCTCGAAAGCTGGGGGCACCGGGTGCTGACCGCCCTGGATGCCGACGAGGCACTGCGCCGCCTGCCGGACCTGGGCCGGGCGCCCGACCTGATCATCGCCGATTACCGCCTGCAGAATGGCAATACGGGTGGCCAGGCCATCGCCCGGATCCGGGTGCGGCTGAAATCGGTGGTGCCGGCCATCATCGTCACCGGCGACACCGCACCCGAGCGGCTGCGCCAGGCCAAGGCCAACGGCCACGGCCTGTTGCACAAGCCGGTGCATCCCGATGCCCTGCGCGCGGCCATCGACGAGGCGCTGACCCGTCCGCGCAGCCGCAACAGCATGGTGCGGCCCCGCCTGCCCGCAGCGGCGGTGCTGCATGCGCCGCTGATGTAGGCGAAAAGGGAGAGGTCTCCGAACGCACGGCTTGCCGATGGTCCGGCCCGGTCCCCACCTGTTGCCCAGTTCCGGCGACCAGGAGGGGTTTTCATGGGCGGACAGCCTCCGCAGCACCAGGACATCCAACCGGGGCGGGAAGGGCGCATGTCGCCGCCGCCCCAATCCGAGGCCAAGGGCTATCGCGGCAGCGGCAAGTTGGCCGGCAAGGTGGCGCTGATCACCGGCGGCGATTCCGGCATCGGCCGGTCGGTGGCGGTGCATTTCGCCAAGGAAGGCGCCGATGTGGCCATCGCCTATCTGGACGAGCGGGAAGATGCCGAGCATACCCTGCGGCTGATCGAGGCCGAGGGTAGGCGTTGCCTGGCGGTGCCGGGCGACCTGGGCCAGGAGGCGGCCTGCCGCGCCCTGGTGGACAAGGTGTTGGCCGAATTCGGGCGGCTGGACATCCTTGTCAACAATGCGGCCGAGCAGCATCCGCAAAAACGCCTCGAGGACATCACCGAGGAGCAGTTGGCGCGGACCTTTCGCACCAACATCTTCGCCCATTTCTTCCTGACCAAGGCGGCGTTGCCCCATCTGCAGGAGGGGGCGGCCATCATCAACACCACCTCCATCACCGCCTATCGCGGCAGCTGGCACCTTTTGGACTATGCCGCCACCAAGGGGGCGATCGTCTCCTTCACCCGCTCGCTGGCCCAGAACCTGGCTCCCCGGGGTATCCGGGTGAACGGGGTGGCCCCGGGGCCCATCTGGACGCCGCTGATTCCCTCGACCTTCGAGGCCGACCATGTGGCCCGGTTTGGCGAGAGTCAGCCGTTGGGGCGAGTGGGCCAGCCGGACGAAGTGGCGCCCTCATACGTTTTTCTCGCCTCGGCCGATGCCTCCTATATGAGCGGCCAGGTGTTGCATCCCAATGGAGGGGAGCCGGTGGAAAGCTGACCCCCCGCGAGCCGTCATTTCCCAACCGTCAAGGGTGGAACGACCATGAACAGACTGACGCTGACCCTGATCTCCGCGGCCTCGGCCCTGCTGATGGGCAACGCCGCCCAGGCCCAGCCAGCCGCCATCGAACAGCCGGTGACCCAGCGGCCGCAGGGCATTCCGCCAAGCTCCATGGCGCCGACCCGGTCGCCGGTCACGCCGGGGGCCGATGTCAGCGCCAACCGCCTGGGGGCCTCGCCACAGGATCTGCAAAGCCCCACCAGCTTCATGCGCTCGGTGATGGTGGATGCACCCGGTACCCCGGGCCAGCGCGGCTATCTGGAAGTGGCGCGGCAGGAGGCGGTGATCGCGCTGAACTATCTGGATATGGCGCTGCAGCGCCCCAATGATCTGGCCTGGATGCGCCGCTACGGCGTGGGTGCCGTCAACGCCATCGACCCGACCATGGCCCGCAGCGGGCCGGGCCTGGGCTATGGCGCGGGCTTTGCCGCCCGCAAGGTGGTGGATGTGACCACCGCCGCCGCCCATGCCTTTCCCCGGGACGAGAACATCGTGCTGCGCTCTGCTCCGGTGGCGGCCAGCGCCCAGAATGCGGTAACCCGGCTGTCGGCGGCCTATGGCGCCCTGCGCACCGGCCTGCAGGCCCCCGATGCGCCCACGGCGGCGCGCAATCTGGCCCTGGCGCGCGAGGCGGTGGCCCGTGCCCTGGACGGCGCCGACCTGGACAATAACGGCGAGATCGTCTGGTCCCAGGGCGAGGGCGGCCTGAACACCGCCTGGGAGCAGATGGCGCAGATGCTGATCGGGGCGGGCGTGCCCTATATGCCCAACAGCGAGCCCTTTGCCTCGGTGCCGCCGCCGCAGCCGGGTATCGGCCAGCAGGCCCCGCAGGTGGGCGTGGTCACGGTGGTTCCGGTGGTGCCGGTCCCGCCCCAATCCGCCCAGATCCCCCAGCCGGCGCCGCAGCGGCCCCAGGGCGGGGACATCCTGATGATCCCCATCCCCAATCCCGAGCAGTAATAGACTAGCCCTCCCACACCGCCGTGAGTGACAGCTCCTCGGCGGTGTTGGAGACGGTGGCCTTGCAGGCTTCGACCCGGGGATCGGGGATATTGACGGCGAAGCGGGTGACATAGCCCGAACCCGGCATGCGCTGAGCGTCGAGCCGAACAATGTTCGCACCATATTGGTCAAAGGCTTCGGACAGCCGGGCGATCAGGCCCGGCTGGTCGCCGCCCGAGATGGTCACCCGGTGAGTGGCCATGCCCAGCGGCCCATGTTCGGCCGACAGGCGGAAGGGCACCACCGCAAGTTCGCCGCCGGCCACGCCGTCGATGGCGGCCAGCGCCTGGCGCACCTCCTCGGCCTCTACCGCCTCGGGGAAGCGCGCCACCGCGCTGAACTCGGCGCCTTCGCCCATCACGGCGAAACTGGCGTCGCCCAGATCGCCGCCCAGGTCGAACAGGGCGGCGGCGATGTCGGCCACCAGGCCGACGCGGTCGGGGCAGAACACGGACAGGCGGAGGTGATGCATGGCGGGGCTCCCGTGCAGCGGGTCTTTGGGTCCGCTCAAGGATCGCGCGTCCGGGGCATCGGGGCAAGCCGCCTAGCGGGCAGGTGACGCCACCAGAAGTGCCGCGACTTCCATGGGGCTGACACCGGCTCGCCCGGCGATGTCGGACAGTTTGTCCTCGGGGGCGGCTTCGATCCTGGCGGCTGCAAGCCGCATGAGGGCCTGGTCAGGGCTCAGTCCCAGGGCAGGGGCGGCTTGGGCCAGGGGCGCAGCCGACAGGGCGCGGAACACTGCACCAGGGCCGCCGCTGCTGCTGGTTGTGCCCGTAAGGGCGATTACCGCGAGCGTCACCGCCAGGCTGGCACCCAGGGCCCACTGCGAAGCAGGGCGGCGCAGATAGCCGGCAAAGGCCTTCCAGTTCCGTCCCAGATGCCAAAGCCCGGCCCCGGCGAACACCAGCCCCAGCCATTCATGGGCGGTCTTCACCATGGTCCCGTTCCAATGCAGGAACAGCATCAGCCCCGTCACGCTAGAGACGGCAAAGACGATGGTGGTGACTGGCGTCACCATTTGGCGGGGCAGGGATTTCAGGGGGGGCATGGGGATTCTCCTTGGCGCAAGGTCGAGGCGGCCAAGGTGATCCCGGTTCGTAACCCGCGTATGTCGCGGATCGGTAATTTCGATTTCACTTTGTAGCGGACGGGCACAAAGAAATCCCCCCAGCCGGTGGGCTGGGGGGAGGCTTGCGGGGCAGGGATCAGCGCATCTTCACATAGGTGCCGGGCGCATTGTCCAGCGGGTGGTAGCCGGCAGCGGCATTGCCCATGGACGGCGGGGCGATCTGGCCCGAGCTGTTCTCCACCAGCCACTTCTGCCAGGCGGTCCACCAGGACCCCTCGGTCTTGGGGGTGGTGGCGGCCCAGGTGTCGGGGTCCACATAGTGATCGGACTCGCGCAGTACCGCCATCTGATAGCTGCGGTGCTTGTGGCCCGGCTCGGACACGATGCCGGCATTATGGCCGCCGGCGGTCAGGATGAAGGTGACGTCGGTGTCGGTCAGGATGCCGATCTTATAGACGCTCTTCCACGGGGCCACATGGTCCTTGGTGGTGCCCACCGCGCAGATGGGCGCCCGGATGTCGGTCAGGGCGATGGGGCGGCCATGCACCTCGTAGCGGCCTTTGGACAGGTTGTTGTGCAGGAACAGCTGGCGCAGATATTCCGAATGCATGCGATAGGGCATGCGGGTGGCATCGGCGTTCCAGGCCATCAGGTCATTCATGCGCTCGGGCTCGCCCAGCATGTACTGGCGCACGATATGCGACCAGACCAAGTCGTTCGAGCGCAGCATCTGGAAGGCGCCGGCCATCTGCTTGGTGTCCAGATAACCGGTGTCCCACATCATGTCCTCGAGGAAGGTCACCTGGCCTTCGTCGATGAACAGCATGATCTCGCCGGCTTCTTCGAAGTCGGTCTGGGCTGCCAGCAAGGTCATCGAGGCCAGCCGGTCGTCGCCGTCACGCGCCATGGTGGCGGCGGTGATGGACAGCAGGGTGCCGCCCAGGCAATAGCCCACGGTGTGGACCTTCTGGTTCGGCACGATGTGGCTGATGGCATCCAGGCTGTCCATGATGCCCAGCTGGCGATAATCCTCCATGCCCATGTTGCGCTCGTCGGGCGTGGGGTTCTTCCAGCTGATCACGAACACGGTATGGCCCTGGTCCACCAGCCACTTGACCATGGAGTTCTGGGGCGACAGGTCCAGGATGTAGTATTTCATGATCCAGGCCGGCACGATCAGGATCGGCTCGGCATGCACCTTGGGGGTGGTCGGGCTGTACTGGATCAGCTCCACCAGCTGGTTGCGCATCACCACCTTGCCGGGGGTGCAGGCCACCTCGCGGCCCACCTGGTAGTCTTCGGCCAGCTTGGGCGGCTTGCCGGACATCTGGCGCTCGGTGTCCTCCATGAAGGTCTGCCAGCCGCGGGCGAAGTTCTGGCCGCCCTCGCGGATGGTGGCCTGGATCACATCGGGGTTGGTGACGGCGTAGTTGGAGGGCGCCATCATGTCCAGCAGCTGGCGCGCGGCAAAGCTGACCACATCCTGATTGTGGCGCGACAGGCCGCGCACGTCGGTGGTGGCGTAGTGCCACCACTGCTCGGTCATCAGGAAGGTCTGGTACATCAGGTTATAGGGAAAACGCTGCCATTCAGGGCTGGCGAAGCGGTTGTCCTGGGGCAGCGGCTGGATGAAAGGCTCCAGCGGCTCGCCGGTGACGGCGGCAGCGGCAGCGCGCTGGGCATACATGGCGAAGCGGGCGGACTTGGCGCCGGCATTCTGGGTCAGTTCGGTCATCTTGCCCGGCGAATTGCTCAGATGCACCAGCCAGTCCAGATAGGCCAGCATCAGCGAGGCGGGCGAAATGCCGTTGGTCACGCGGCCCTGCAGGGCGTGGACCATGCGGTCGGTGCTCTTGGTCACCAGCGGAAAGGGATTGGGCTCCTCGAATTCCACACCCCACGGCACCGGCGGCGCGCTCTTGCCCGGCTTGGCGGGTTGGGGCGCGGCGGCCAGGGCGGTGGCGCCCGGCGCCGG
>CAYOKN010000043.1:0-13704 GCA_964404545.1 uncultured Rhodospirillaceae bacterium
GCCCAGCCGGCGCTGGACCTGCCCGCCCCCGGCACGCCCAAGCCCCAGGCTTTCGGCCCCGGCGTCGAGAAGCTGCGCCGCCTGACCCACAAGACCCTGGCCGCGGTGTCCGACGACCTGGACAAGTTCCACTTCAACAAGGCCGTGGCCCGCATCCGCGAGCTGTCCAATGCCCTGGCCGAAATCAAGGCTGACGAAGCCGGCGCCGCCTGGGCACTGCGCGAGGGCCTGGAGGTCCTGACCGTGCTCGTGGGCCCCATGATGCCGCACCTGGCCGAGGAAATGTGGTCCATGCTGGACCGGGACGGCCTGCTGGCCACCACCCCCTGGCCCGACGCCGACCCCGCTTTGCTGGTGGAAGACAGCGTCACCCTGGCCGTACAAGTGAACGGCAAGATGCGCGGCACCGTGGACCTGCCCAAGGACGTGGATCAGGCCACCGCCGAAGCCGCTGCCCTGGCACTGGACACCGTACAGAGCGCCATGGCCGGCAAGCCGGTGCGCAAGATCATCCTCGTGCCCAACAGGATCATCAATGTGGTCGTCTAAAGCCTTTGCCGGGATCGTCCTCGGCCTGTCCCTGCTGTTGGCCGGCTGCGGCTTCCAGCCCCTCTATGGGCAGCACCAGGCCGCCGTGGGCAATGACCTGGCGGCGGTGCGCGTCCTGCCCATCGAGGGCCGGCCCGGCCAGACCCTGCGCAATCATCTGATCGACGCCACCGCCGGCGCCGATGTGCCCAAGCTTTATGAGCTGAAGGTGATCCTGGACAAGGCCCAGACCACCCAGCTTCTGCGCCGCGACGACACTGCGTCCCGCGCCGAAACCACGCTGACGGCCCGCTATGAGCTGATCTTCCTGGGCGACGGCACCCAAAAGGGCAAGCGGCTGTTGACCGACAACGCCACGGCGCGGGCTGCCTACAACATGTTCGACGGGCAATATGCCAGCGTGGTAGCCGAGCGGGATTCCGAGGACCGCGCTGCCCGCATGCTTGCCGAGCAGATCCGCCAGGCGGTGGCGGTGGTCCTGGCCCGCCGCAATGGCCGCGGCGAATAGGATGCCGTGAAGCTCGCCGGCAACCGAATCGAGGCCTTCCTCAAGGCCCCCGACCCCAAGGCGGCGGCCATCCTGGTCTATGGCCCTGATCTGGGCCTGGTGAAAGAGCGCCTGGACCGGCTGGCCAAAACCGTGCTGCCCGATCTGTCCGATCCCTTCCGGGTGGTGGATATTCCGGGCGCCAGCCTCAAGGACGATCCGGCCCGCCTGGCCGACGAGGCGGCGGCTCTGTCGCTGATTGGCGGGCGACGGGTGGTGCGGGTGCGCGAAGCAGGCGACGCCACCACCTCGGCGATCCAATCCTTCCTGGCCCATCCCATGGGCGATGCCCTGGTGCTGCTGGAGGGCGGCGACCTGTCCGCCCGCTCGTCCTTGCGCAAGCTGTTCGAGGGAGCCGACAACGGCGTGGCGATCCCCTGCTATGCGGACGAAGGCGGGACCCTGGAATCAGTGGTGCAGGAGAGTTTGCGGGCCCATGGCCTGCAACCGGACCCGGACGCCCTGGCCTATCTGGTGGACAATCTGGGCGGCGACCGGCGCCTGACCCGATCCGAGTTGGACAAGCTGGCCCTCTATATGGGCGGGCCGGGCCGCGTCACCTACGAGGACGCCATCACCTGCGTGGGCGATTCCGCCAGCATGTCGCTGGATGACCTGGCCCTGGCTGCCGCCGATGGCGACCAGGCCACGGTACAACGGGTGCTGGACCGGCTGTTGTCCGAGGGCACCAACGCGGTGGCCATCCTGCGCGCCTTGTCCCGGCATTTCCTGCGCCTGCATCTGGCCGCCGGCCATCTGGCCCAGGGCAAATCCGTGGATCAGGCGCTGGGCCAGCTGCGCCCGCCGGTGCATTTCAAGGCCACCCCGCGCATGAAAGGCCAGGTGCAACGCTGGGCCCTGGACCGCATCGCCACGGCCCTGGACCTGCTGCTGGCCGCCGAGATGGACTGCAAGTCCACCGGCCTGCCCGCCGACGAGATTTGCGGCCGCGCCTTGATGCAGATCGCCCGCGCCGCCGGCCGCCGCCCCGGCCCAGGCCGCCGCTGACACCAGAAAAGAAAAGGGCGGCTCCGTCGGCGCCGCCCTTTTCCCGTCCAATGGCCTTTGGCCTATTGGTCTCCCAGCAGATCATCCAGTTCGGCCAGGGCCGCCGCATCCAGCGAGTCCTGATCTTCGTCCTCGTCCTCGAGACCGCTCAGCTCGGCCACCTCGGCGCCCGCCGACAGGCGGTGCAGAATGGAATCCAGCTGTTCCAGATTGTCATAGTGGATCACCAGCTCGCCGCCGCGGCCCTTGAAGTTCATCACCACCTTCAGGCCCAGCAGATTGGACAGGTCGCGCTCCAGGGCCAGGGTGTCGGCATCCTTTTCCGGGGCCGCCGCCTTGGGCTTTGGAGACTTGCCGGGCTGCTGCTGCGCCAGCTTTTCCGTCTGGCGCACATTCAAGCCCTTGGCCACCACCTGCTTGGCCAGGCTCTCCGCATCGGACGCGGTCAGCAAGGCGCGGGCATGGCCCATGGTCAGCTCGCCCTGTTCCAGCATGCCCTTGACCGGGTCCGGCAGGGCCAGCAGGCGCATCATGTTGGCCACATGGCTGCGGCTCTTGCCCACGGCGCGGGCCAGATCTTCCTGGGTGTTGGCGAATTCGTCCATCAGACGGCGATAGCCTTCGGCCTCCTCCAGCGGGGACAGGTCCTGGCGCTGCAGGTTCTCGATCAGGGCGACCTCGGCGGCCTCCTTGTCCGAAAATTCGCGCACCAGCGCCGGAACCTCGTGCAGACCGGCCCGCTGCGCCGCCCGCCAGCGGCGTTCGCCGGCGATGATCTCGTAGCGGTTGGCCCCCACCTCGCGCACCAGGATCGGCTGCAGGATGCCTTTCTCGCGGATGGACTCCACCAGGTCGTTCAGCTCGTCCTCGCGGAACATGGTACGCGGCTGGTACTTGCCCGCCTGCAGATAGTCCACGGGCATGCTGCGCACGCCATTGCGCGGAGCCCCCTCGCCGGCCTCGGCGAGCGCCACCGGCGTCTCCAGGTCCACGGGATCGCCCAGCAGGGCCGACAGGCCCCGGCCCAGTCCTCGACGCTTTTCCTCAGCCACTCTCTTACGCCCTCATCGCAGCACGTTCACGTTTCAGCATTTCCGAAGCCAGATGGATATAGGCCTCGGCCCCCGACGAGCGGTGATCATAGATCAGCACCGGCTTGCCATGGCTGGGGGCTTCCGACACCCGCACATTGCGCGGGATCACGGTCTTATAGACCTTGTCGCCGAAATAGCCGCGCACATCGGCGGCCACCGCGTCGGACAGGTTGTTGCGCTTGTCGAACATGGTCAGGACGATGCCCTGCAGTTCAAGCCCCGGATTGAAGCTGCGCTTCACCAGCTCGATGGTCTTGACCAGGTGCGAGATACCTTCCAAGGCAAAGAATTCGCACTGCAAGGGCACCATCACCGCCTGGGCCGCCACCAGGGCGTTCACCGTCAGCAGGTTCAGGCTGGGCGGGCAGTCGATCAGGATATAGTCCATCTTGACCGGCACCGACTCCAGCGCGGCACGCAGCCGGAATTCGCGGCGGGGCACATCCACCAGCTCGATCTCGGCACCGGACAGGTCCACACCCGACGGCACCAGGAACAGGTTCGGGATGGGGGTCTCCATCATGGCGTCCACCAGCGCATTCTCGCCGATCAGCACATGATAGGAGTTGATGGCGCGCGCGCGGCGGTCGATGCCCAGGCCCGTCGACGCATTGCCCTGCGGGTCCAGGTCCAGAATCAACACCTTCTTGCCGGCGGCGGCCAGCGCGGTGGCCAGATTGATGGCGGTGGTGGTCTTGCCCACCCCGCCCTTCTGGTTGGCGATGGCCAGAATGCGCGGAGACGGGGTCAAGCCGCGGTTGGCGGTCGCATCAGCCACGGGTCACCTCTTTGAGCTTCAGGATTATGCCGGACGGGTCAGTCACGCTGTTTACCCGTTCGATGCTCATATTCCATTCTTTAGAGGCAGCGGTCAATTCTTCATCCCCGCCCCGCCCCTTCAAAAACAGGCATAGCGTGTCGCGGTTAAGAAAGTTCTGACCCAGTGCCAGCAAATCCGCCAGCGGCGCCAGGGCCCGGGCAGTGATGCAGGCCGCCGGAAAGGCCGGGATTTTCTCGATCCGCTGGTTGTGGACGGTGACGGACGTCCCGGTCACGCGCGCCGCCTCGCGCAGGAAGGCGCATTTGCGCTGATCGGACTCCATCAGATGCACCGGCCCCGCCCCCAGAACGGCCAGCACCAGCCCAGGAAATCCCGCACCCGATCCCAGGTCCACCAGCGGCCCAGCCGGTACATGGGGGAACAGCTGGGCCGAGTCCAGGAAATGCCGGCGCCACAGGTCGGGCAGCGTGGCCGGGCCCACCAGATTGATCCGGGGCTGCCACTTCACCAGCAGGTCCGCATAGGTCCGCAGCCGGTCCAGCGTTTCACGTGAAACGCCAGTCTGTGCTTGAAAGTCCTCGGGGGTCAGGGGAGCGGTCATAAGCGGGGTCTTGTTCCACGTGAAACAAAGGGGCCCTTCTTTTACGCGCTCCGGTTCAGACCCTCAAGGGAAGACTGACGCTGACGCCGCCGCACATGGCCAAGAACCGCGATGACCGCCGCCGGGGTGACGCCGGGAACCCGCGCCGCCGCCCCCACCGTGGCCGGACGCACCTGCTCCAGCTTCTGGCGCACCTCGTTGGACAAGCCGCCGATGGCGCGGTAATCCAGGTCCGCCGGAATGGCCAGGGCCTCATCGCGGCGGAAGGCTTCCACATCGGAATATTGCCGCGTCAGATAGCCGGCATAGCGGCCCTCGATCTCCACCTGCTCGGCCACGTCGGGGCGCAAGCCTGCCAGCTCGGGCCAGACCTGGGCCAGCCGGGCCAAGGTCATGTCCGGATAGCCCAACAGGTCGTGGGCGCTACGCACCTGGCCGTCCAGATTGACCGTCAGCCCCTGCTTGCGCAGTTCCGTGGGGCTGGCCTTGCAGGACCGGGCCAGGGCCCTCCCCTGCTCCAGCGCGTCGGCCTTGGCGGCATAGGCGGCCGAGCGGCGGCTGCCCACCACGCCCACCGCCATGCCCTTGGGCGTCAGCCGCTGGTCCGCGTTGTCCGCGCGCAGCATCAACCGGTATTCCGCCCGGCTGGTGAACATGCGATAGGGCTCGTTGGTGCCCCGGGTCACCAGATCGTCGATCAGCACCCCCAGATAGCCGTCGGCCCGATCCACCACGAAGGGCTCGCCGCCACTGCAGGCCAGGGCGGCATTCAGGCCGGCCACCAGACCTTGGGCGCCCGCCTCCTCATAGCCGGTGGTGCCGTTGATCTGGCCGGCAAAGAACAGGCCGGGCACCGCCTTGGTCTGCAGGCCGGGGGTCAGGGCGCGGGGATCCACATAATCATATTCGATGGCGTAGCCGGGCCGGATCATCTCGGCCCGCTCCAGGCCCGGGATGGTCTTCAGCATCTGCAACTGCACCTCGGCCGGCAGCGAGGTCGAAATGCCATTGGGATAGACGGTGGGATCGTCATAGCCCTCCGGCTCCAGGAAGATCTGGTGGCGGTCACGGTCGGCAAAGCGCACCACCTTGTCCTCGATACTGGGGCAATAGCGCGGGCCCACGCTTTGGATCTGCCCGGAATACATGGGGGCGCGGTGCAGATTGGCCCGGATGATGGCGTGTGTCTCGGGCTGGGTATGGGTGATGCCGCAGGGCAGCTGCGCCTGGGTGATCCGGTCGGTCAGGTACGAGAAGGGCACCGGCGGGTCGTCGCCCTGCTGCATCTCCAGCGCCGCCCAGTCGATGGTGCGGCCATCCAGGCGGCAGGGGGTCCCGGTCTTCAACCGGCCCAGTTGGAAGCCAATCCGCTCCAGCGCCAGGGACAGTCCCACCGACGGCGCATCCCCCACCCGGCCGGCCGGAATCTTGGTCTCGCCCATGTGGATCAGTCCGCGCAGGAAGGTGCCGGTGGTCAGGACCACGGCGCCGGCGGCAAACCGCTCACCCGCTGCGGTGATCACCGCAGCCACGCGGCCCGAGCCATCCAGCTCCAGGTCCTCGGCGGATCCCTGGTGCAACACCAGGTTCTCCTGCTCGGCCAGCAATTCGGCCATCACCCTTTTATACAGCGCCCGGTCGGCCTGGGCGCGCGGCCCCTGCACCGCCGGCCCCTTGCTGCGATTCAAGACACGGAATTGCAGGCCGGCCCGGTCGATCACCCGGCCCATCAGCCCGTCCAGGGCATCGATCTCGCGCACCAGCTGGCCCTTGGCCAGGCCGCCGATGGCGGGATTGCAGGACATCTCGCCCACGGTCTCGAGCCGCTGGGTGAGCAACATGGTGCGGGCCCCCATGCGGGCAGCGGCAGCAGCAGCCTCGCACCCGGCATGGCCGGCGCCGATCACGATGACATCGAATTTTTCCATGGGCGTTTCTTTACCACGGCGGCGCATGGAGTGTGGGAGAGAAAAATTAACCACCGAGGCACAGAGGCACAGAGAGGAGCAGGCTGTTAAAGCCGTGACGCCCCCTCTGTGCCTCTGTGCCTCGGTGGTGACTAATCTATTTCCCGATACAGAAATCGGAAAAGATCACATCCAGCAGGTCTTCCACATCCACCCGGCCGGTGATGCGGCCCAGGGCGCGGGCGGCCAGGCGGATGTCTTCGGCGGCCAGTTCCGGCAAGGGTGCGGTCTCGGCCCGGGTCAGGTGATTGACGCAATCCTGTACCGCGGCCCGGTGCCGGGCGCGGGTCAGGGCGGGGGCGCCGCCCACATCGGCCAGGTCCTGGACCCGGCGCTCCAACTCCGCCAACAATGCGTCGAGCCCCTGGCCGCTGCCTGCGGAGATGCCGTACACCGGCTGGCCGTCCAGGCGGGCGGGCAGGTCTAGGCCCGGCGCACGATCCAGCTTGTTCACCACCACCAGCGCCCCGTCGCCCACCAAGACGCGGCTGGCCGCATCCCACTGGGGCAAGGCGGCCGCATCGAACAGCACCAGTTTCAGGTCGGCCTGCTCGGCCCGCTGCAGGGCGCGGCGGATGCCCTCGGATTCGATCTGGTCGGTGGCCTCGCGCAGTCCCGCCGTATCGGCCACCACACACGGATAGCCGCCCAGGTCCAGATGCACCTCGATCACATCACGGGTCGTGCCGGCCAGGTCGGCCACGATGGCCGCCTCGCGCCGGGCCAGGCGGTTCAGCAGCGAGGACTTGCCCACATTGGGCGCGCCCAGGATGGCCACATGCACACCGTCGCGCAGCCGTTCACCGCGATGGCCGTCGTCCAGGTGGCCCTGCATCTCCAGCCGCAACGCCCGCAGCCGGGCGCGGGCGGCCTCGTCCAGGTCATCGGGGATGTCCTCGTCGGCAAAATCGATACAGGCCTCGAAATGGGCCTGGGCCTTGATCAAGGCGGTGCGCCAGTCCTCGGTCAGGCGCGACAGGGCGCCATCCATCTGCCGCAAGGCTTGGCGCCGTTGCGCCGCCGTCTCGGCATCCACCAGATCGGCCACCGCCTCGGCCTGGGCCAGATCCATCTTGTCGTTCAGAAAGGCCCGACGCGAAAACTCGCCTGCCTCGGCCGGACGCAGGCCCAGGGCCAACAGCGCCTCGGATACCGCCGCCAGCACGGCCCGCCCGCCATGGATCTGCAGCTCGGCCACGTCCTCGCCGGTGAAGCTGGCCGGTCCCGGAAACCATAGCAGCAGACCATCATCCAGCCGCTCGCCGTCCTGCCGCAGCACCGCGCGGACAGCCTTGCGCGGCGGCGGCAGCGGGCGCCCGGTCAGGGCCTCGACCGCCTGGCCCACCGTGGGGCCGGACAGGCGCAGCACCGCCACCCCGGCCCGGCCGGCACCGCTGGCCAGGGCGAAGATGCTGTCGTGATCGGGTGTCATGAAAGGATCAGGGTGCAGTCAGCACCGGCCCGTCCTCGGGCCGCAGCATCAGGCGATCCACCCGACCGCCCTGCTGGCAGTGGGTGATCAGCACCTCGTCCACATCTTCGATGGTCTCGATGCGATACCAGATGCCTTGCGGATAGATCACCACCACCGGGCCCAGCTCGCAGCGGTCCAGGCAGCCGGCCGAGTTCACCCGGATGCCGGGGATGCCCAGTTCCTTGGCCCGCGCCTTGGCATAATCGCGCAAGCGGGCCGAGCTCTTGCGGGCACAGGAGCCGCGCGGATGGCCTTCGGGCCGCTCGTTGGTGCAGACGAAGAAGTGGAGCTGGAAATAAGGAGAGGGGTCGATCATCGCTTCTTGGAGTGGTTGCCGCCGGCGAACTGGGCCCAGAACATCTTCTGGATCTGCTCGAAGCCCTGGACGCCGGCGGGCAGCCAAGTCTTCAGCATGGTCTCGGGGTCCATGGCCTGCAGGTTCGATTCCATGCGGTCCTGGATCTGCTTCAGCAGCGCATCCTGCATGGGCTTCACATCGGGCAGGCCAAAGAAGGCACGCGCCTCCTCGGGGGTGCAATCGACGTCCACGGTGATCTTCATGCCTCGGCCTCCCAAGCCCGGCGGCCCCCGTGTCGGGTGGTCCGCCCCTATCCGGCCGTGTCCGTTGCAAGCCGCCGGTTGAGACCCAAACTAAGCGTTTGGTGCAGATCACGCAACGGCCCAGGTCGGATAGAAGCCAGCATGACCCATAACCGCCTTGTCCATGAGACCAGTCCTTATCTGCTACAGCATAAGGACAACCCCGTTCATTGGTGGGCCTGGGGGCCGGACGCCCTGGCCGAGGCGCAGGCCACGGGCAAGCCGATTCTGCTGTCGGTGGGGTACGCCGCCTGCCATTGGTGCCATGTGATGGCCCACGAATCCTTCGAGGATGCCGAGACCGCGGGGCTGATGAACCAGCTGTTCGTCAATATCAAGGTGGACCGCGAGGAACGCCCCGACATCGACAATATCTACCAGACCGCCCTGGCCATGCTGGGCCAGCATGGCGGCTGGCCGCTGACCATGTTCCTGACGCCGAAGGGCGAGCCCTTCTGGGGCGGCACCTATTTCCCCCCTAGCCCGCGCTGGGGCCGCCCCTCCTTCCGCGAGGTGCTGCAGGCCGTGGCCGGAACCTATGCCCGAGAGCCCGACAAAGTGGCCAAAAATGTCACCGTGCTGCTCGAAGGCTTGCGCGAAAAGACCGGGACGGGCGAGCGGCTGGCCGTGGACATGAGCATCCTGGACCGGGCCGCGCGGGGCCTGCTGTCGGCCATCGACACAGTGGAGGGCGGACTGCATGGCGCGCCCAAATTCCCCCAGCCCACCCTGTTCCAGTTCCTGCTGCATGCCTATAAGCGCCTGGGCTCGGAAGACCTGCGGGAAGCCGTGACCCTGACCCTGGACCGCATCTGCCATGGCGGCATCTATGATCATCTGGGGGGCGGCTTCCATCGCTATGCGGTGGATGAGGCCTGGCTGGTGCCCCATTTCGAAAAGATGCTCTATGACAATGCCCAGTTGGTGGACCTCCTGACCCTGGCCTGGCAGGAGACCGGGTCTGACCTCTATCGCCAGCGGGTACGCGAGACCAATGAATGGACCTTACGCGAGATGCTCACCGCGGACGGCGCCTTTGCCTCCTCGCTGGATGCGGACTCAGAGGGTGTCGAGGGCAAGTTCTATGTCTGGACTCACGACCAGTTGAACCAGGCGCTGACCGATATCGAGCAACGCTGGTTCAAGGAAGCCTATGACTGCCGGCCCGGCGGCAATTGGGACGGCCATATCATCCTGAACCGCAATGTGCCGCAGCCACGCGGTGGGGCCGATTTTGAAACCTTGCTGGCCGATTGCCGGGCAGTGCTGTTCCGCGAACGGGAAAAGCGGGTGCGTCCGGGCCGCGACGACAAGGTGCTGGCCGACTGGAACGGGCTGATGATCGCCGCTTTGGCCAATTCCGGTTTCGTGTTCGAGGAGCCGCGCTGGCTGGACACGGCGGCGCGGGCCTTTGCCACGGTGGTGCGGCTGATGGAAAAGGAAGGCCGGCTGATGCACAGCTACCGAGCCGGGCGCAGCAACAGCCGGGCGGTGCTGGACGACTATGCCAACATGGCCCGCGCCGCCTTGATCCTGTTCGAGGCCACCGGCGAGGGGGCCTATCTGACCAAGGCGGAACATTGGGTGGCGGTCGCCACCAAATATCATTGGGATGGAGTGGACGGCGGCTTTTTTCTGACCGCCGAGGATGCCGGCGACGTGATCGTGCGCACCAAGACCGCCCTGGAGTCGGCCACGCCCGCCGGCAATGGGGTGATGGTCCAGGTGCTGGCCCGGCTCTATGCCCTGACTGGCAAGCACAGCTATGCCGACCGGGCCGACGCCACCGTGGCAGCCTTCTCCTCACAAGTGGCGCAGCATTTCCCCGCCATGGCGTCACTGTTGAATGGATTCGAGTTGCTGCAAAAGCCGGTCCAGGTGGTGCTGGTGGGCAATCCGGAAGAGGAACCGGCACGCGCCCTGACCCGGGCCGTGGCCCAGGAATGCCTGCCCAACCGGGTGCTGACCCGGCTACGTCCCGGCGAAAGCCTGCCCGAGGGTCATCCGGCCCATGGCAAGGACCGCACCGGCGGCAAGGCCACGGCCTATGTCTGCCATGGCCCGGTCTGTTCGGCGCCCGCCCACACGCCCCAGGCCTTGCATCGGGCCCTGCAGGCCCATTAACCTTCTGGCCATGAGCTGGATTTCCTTTCTGACACCGCTGGGGCCGGTGACCCTGTTCGAAGAGGACGACGCGCTGGTCGCCTTCGACTGGGGCATGGCCGAGGGCGGCACCGAAACCGCACTGCTGGCCCGCGCTGCCGAGCAAGTGCAGGATTATTTCGACGGCAGCCGCCAGGTCTTTGACCTGCCGCTCCGCCCCCAGGGCACCGCTTTTCAACAGGCGGTGTGGCAGGCCATGACCCGCATCCCCTTCGGCGCCACCCGCACTTATGGCGAGGTGGCAACGGAATTGGGCTCCTCGCCCCGGGCGGTGGGCGGGGCCTGTGGCCGCAATCCCATCCCGGTGATCATCCCCTGCCACCGCATCGTGGGCACCAAGGGAGCACTGACCGGCTATTCGGGGCTGGACGGGACCGAGACCAAGGCCTACCTCCTAAAGCTGGAACAACGATAAGCACGGGGAGGACAGCCATGGTGATGGCGATCCGCATCCATGAGACCGGCGGGCCGGAAAAGATGGTCTGGGAAGAGGTGCCGCTGGGCGTCCCCGGTCCCGGACAGGCGCTGGTGCGGCACAGCGCCGTGGGCCTGAATTTCATCGACGTCTATCACCGCACCGGCCTCTATCCCCTGCCCGCCCTGCCCTGGACCCTGGGTATGGAAGCCGCCGGCGTGGTCGAGGCGGTGGGCGACGGCGTCACCATGGTGCGCCCCGGCGACCGGGTGGCCTATGCCAATCCCCCCGTGGGCGCCTATTGCGAGGCCCGGATAATGCCCGCCGACCGGCTGGTGCCCCTGCCCGACGCCATTTCCGACCAGACTGCCGCCGCCATGATGCTGCAAGGCATGACCGCCCAATATCTGCTCCGCCGGACCTATCGGGTACAAGCGGGCGATACCATCCTGGTGCATGCCGCCGCCGGCGGAGTCGGCCTGCTGCTCTGCCAATGGGCCAAGCATCTGGGGGCCCATGTGATCGGCACCGTTGGCTCCGAGGCCAAGGCCGAGCTGGCCCGCGCCCATGGTTGCGACCACCCGATCCTGTACCGGCAGGAGAATTTCGTGGACCGGGTAAAGGCGCTGACCGACGGCCAAGGTGTGGCCGTGGTCTATGATTCCGTGGGCAAGGACACCTTCTTGGGTTCCCTGGACTGTCTGCGCCCCTTGGGACTGATGGCCCTGTTCGGCCAAGCCTCGGGCCCGGTGCCGCCCTTCGAGCTGGGCGTCTTGGCACAAAAAGGCTCGCTGTTCATCACCCGCCCCACCTTGATGACCTATACGGCCAAGCGCGAGGACCTGGTGTCCTCGGCCGCCGAACTGATCGAGGTGGTGAAGAACGGCTTCGTGAAGATCGAGGTCAACCAAACCTATGCCCTGAAGGAAGCGGCCCAGGCCCACCGCGACCTGGAAGCGCGCAAGACCACCGGCTCGACGGTCCTTCTGGTCTAGCCGGCCGCCGCCTGCTGGACGCACAGCCGGAACAGGCTCAAATCGTCGGGCGGCAGGTCGCGTTCGGGCCGCAAAAGGGCATGGCCGCTGTTCACCACCGCGCCTTCCAGCATCAAATTGTCGGCCATGTCGAAATTTTCGATCTCAAAAGGATCGGCGGTTTCCATCAGCCCGAACCAGCTTTCCACCCGCTGGGCATAAGCACCGGCAGAGTTGGAATAGCCCAGGACCGGCAGCCCGCGGGCGGCGAAGACTCCCATTTCAAAGGCTGTGCCCGGGTCCATGCCGGGTCCGCGGAAGGGCGTCATGTTGGCGATCACCAGGTCACAACCCGCCATCAACGCCAAATTGGCCCGATAGATGGCCATTCCCTGACCATGGGGGTCCAGATGGCCAAGGGCCAAGTCCTGGTCCAGCGGAAACACTCCGACCAATCCATGCTCGGCACAGATGGCCTTCTTGGCCGCCCCTACCGCGCCCGCATTGGGAAAAAACACATCCGGTCCAGCAAGATAGGCTTTCCGCGCCATGGGTCCTCCGGGTCAACGCAGGCCCAGAGTACCCGGATCAGCCCGATCGGTCGATTTCGGTCGGACAGTCCATGTCGAAGGCATCCATGGCGGCCGAAAGATGCGATGCCAACAAGGGTTGACGCAACAACTCGTGGATATTGTCGCCCAGGGAGTCCTCGGCTGCCGACTGGGCCTCCTGCCATTCCTCGGGCGCATAATCCCCCCGCCCCACCAGGCTGAGGGCCAACAGGTCGGCCTGCTCGTCCGGGGCCAGGCGGTCGATGAAAACCGCCAGGTCCTGCTCGACCACCTCGGGGTTGGTGTCCTGCATGGCGCTGGACCAGTTGTCGTCACCCAGATCCTTGGCTTGCGGATGCAAGGTGGGCTCGACCGTGCCGCCCCATTCCCGGGCCATTTGGATTACGGCACAAATCTTGTCGGCGGAGATGCGTGGGGTGAGCATGGGGCTCCTCATTGCTTGGGCGTCCACCTGTCTGAAGGTGGGCTGGCCCAAGGCCAATTATCATCCCCAAAAAGGAAAAGCCCCGGCGGGCGCAAGGCCGGCCGGGGCTTGTGGTCGGGTCTTCGGACCGTCAGGTGTTCATCTGGTCGAAGAAATTATTGTTGGTCTTGGACTGCTTCAGCTTGTCCACCAGGAACTCCATGGCATCCACCACGCCCATGGGCATCAGCACGCGGCGCAGCACCCACATCTTGGACAGAACACCCTTGTCCACCAGCAGCTCTTCCTTGCGGGTGCCGGACTTGGTGATGTCGATGGCGGGGAAGGTGCGCTTGTCGGACAGCTTGCGGTCCAGGATGATTTCCGAATTGCCGGTGCCTTTGAACTCTTCAAAGATCACTTCGTCCATGCGGCTGCCGGTATCGATCAGCGCGGTGGCGATAATGGTCAGCGAGCCGCCTTCCTCGATATTGCGAGCAGCACCGAAGAAGCGCTTGGGACGCTGCAAGGCATTGGCGTCCACGCCGCCGGTCAG
>CAYOKN010000043.1:13714-14753 GCA_964404545.1 uncultured Rhodospirillaceae bacterium
TAGGCGCGGGCGAGACGGGTCACCGAGTCCAGCAGGATCACCACGTCACGCTTGTGCTCGACCAGGCGCTTGGCCTTTTCCAGCACCATCTCGGTGACTTGCACATGGCGGCTGGCCGGCTCGTCGAAGGTGGAGCTGATCACTTCGCCCTTCACGCTGCGGGCCATGTCGGTCACTTCTTCCGGCCGCTCATCAATGAGCAGCACGATCAGATAGACCTCGGGGTGATTGGCGGCGATGGCATGAGCCAGGTTCTGCAGCATCACGGTCTTGCCGGTGCGCGGCGGCGCCACGATCAGGGCGCGCTGGCCCTTGCCCAGGGGGGCGATCAGGTCGATGACCCGGGTGGTCAGATCCTTCTTGGTGGGGTCCTCGAGCTCCAGCTTCAGACGCTCGTCCGGGTACAGCGGGGTCAGATTGTCGAAATTGATCCGATGCCGCACATTTTCCGGCGGCTCGAAATTGATGGTATTGACCTTCAGCAGGGCAAAATAGCGCTCGCCATCCTTGGGCGCGCGGATCTGCCCTTCCACCGTATCACCGGTGCGCAGACCAAAACGGCGAACCTGGCTGGGCGAGACATAGATGTCATCGGGACCCGGCAGGTAATTGGCTTCGGGGCTGCGCAGGAAGCCGAACCCATCCTGCAGGATCTCCAGCACGCCCGACCCATAGATCGGAGTGTCGTTCTCGGCCAGCTGCTTCAGGATGGCGAACATCATGTCCTGCTTGCGCAGGGTACTGGCGTTCTCGATCTGCAATTCCTCGGCATAGGCCAGAAGGTCGGCCGGGGATTTGCTTTTCAGCTCCTGAAGATGCATGGGTGCGTCCGTGATGGATTGCGAGTCGGAAGGGGGGAAGACCTGCGACGGTCAATAATGCTCGGGGGTCGAGGAGCATCTGACATGGGGCGGCGCGGCGGTTGTCCGCTCAGGCGCAAAGGCGCCCCAATCGCAGGAAAAACAGGGATAGTTATCCAGGTTGGATAGAGGGGAGCATTATCCCAAGCACTCCCCCCTGTCAAACAGAGATTTGGTGG
>CAYOKN010000044.1:0-14603 GCA_964404545.1 uncultured Rhodospirillaceae bacterium
CGCGGCGTCGGGCGCTGCGGCGGCAGGCTGCTCGGCCGGGGCGGCGGTTGGGGCGGGGACTTCAGCGGGAGCCGGCTGGGCCGCAGGGGCAGCGGGAGCCCCGGGAGCGGATGCCCCCTTTTCGCCGGTGATCAAGCTGACCACCCGGTCGGGAATGGGCGGCACCATCTCGGTGACGGTCCGGTCCTGCGACGACAGCCAGTACCAGCCGCCATAGGCGGCGCCGGCCAGCACGATCCCCAGGAACAGGACAGCGCCGCCGGGGATGCGGCCTTCGGACACCGGCGACGGGAACACCAGCTCGGTACGGCCCGACAGCTGGTTGCTGGTCTCCTCGCGGAAGCGGCGGATGATCTCGGCCGAATCCAGGTTCAGATAGTCGGCATAGGCGCGCACGAAGCCGGTGGCATAGGTGCCGCCCGGCAGGTCGGTGTAGCGGCCCTCTTCGATGGCGGCAAGATAGGTCTGGCGGATGCGAAGTTCGCCAGCGGCAGTGGCCAGGTCCTTGCCCAGCTTTTCGCGCTCGGTCTTCAACAGGGTGCCGATGCCGCCCGCCGGCGCGTTGGGGGCCTCGCCTTGGGCCTCGGGGTCGATGAAAGCCACTGGCTGTCCTTTGAAATTGCAAATCCGCCTTTGCGGACTTTTCTAACGCAGTCCAAGGGCCTGGGGCAACGACTTATGACCAGATGTGAGAATCCGGGGATAAGCGGCGGAAAGAGGTCACGCCACCGGCAAGGTGAAATGGAAGGCGGCCCCCTCGTTCTCGCCCGAGACGATCCAGATGCGCCCGCCAAGACTTTCCACGATGCGCTTGACAATGGCCAAGCCGATCCCCGTCCCGCCCAGTCCATCCTGGGGCTGAAGGCGCTCGAACATCTCGAACACCTTCCCGTGGTAGTCGGCGGCGATGCCCTGCCCGGTGTCGGTAACCACCAGCTCGCACATTTCGCCGCGGCTCTCGCTCGAAATGATGATATCGAGGGGGCGGTCGCCGGCCCGATATTTGATCGAATTGGCAATCAAGTTCTGGAACAGGCTGGTCATCTGGACCCGATCTGCCCGAACCACCGGCAAGGGACCGATCTTGATATTGGCCTTTGACTCGATGATCGCAGAGTCGAGCACATGCAGCACATCGGCCACGCAATCCCGCAGATCCACCTTCTCCTCATGGCGGCTCCCCGCCAGCCGCGAATATGTGAGCAGATCGCGGATCAGGGCGCTCAGCCGTTTGGCGCCCTCGACGGCAAAATCGATGAAGACGTCCGCATCCGCGTCCAGCCGCCCCTTGTACCGCCGATCCAGCAACTGGACATAGCTGGCGATGGTCCGCAGCGGCTCTTGCAAGTCATGGGCGGCGACGTAGATGAACCGCTCCATTTCCTCGCGCAACCGCCGCTGCTCGGTCACGTCCACATGCATGGCCACCACACCGTCGAAATTGCCCGGGTCCAACGGCACCAGGCTGACCCGGTGCCAAGCCCCCATGTTGTGGAGGCTGACCGGCAGCTCGTCGCAGAATGACAGGGAGCGCCCGGCGATCATGTCATGCAGCGCCTGGTTGACGCTGCCGGCGGTGTCCTTGTCCCAGAGCCCCAGGAGATGGGCCGCCTCGGCATAGGTATGGGCGGGAAAATCCACCATATGCTGCCGGAAACCAGGCCCCATCAGACGTTCCCACTCGGTGTTCAGGGCCACCACGCGGCCACCGCCGTCCAACAGGGCCACCGCCGCCGGCATGGAGCGGAACATGGAGTCATAGATGGTGAAGAGGGTCCGCGCTGACGCGCTGAGCCCCGGCTCTTCGAGGATCTGGGTGGTGATGGGGTGCATCGTCCTGTCCTAACTCTGTTGAGCAAGGCCGATGAAGGCCAACACCTGATCTTCATCATCCATGGACCCCAGCAGGGCGCCGCCCGGCTGGGGATGATGGCGCAGAAGGAGGGGGGTCACCAGAACGCTGTTTTCCACTGCCTGCATGGGGTCATGCAGCACGTCCACCACCTTGAGATCCACCTCGGCGCCGATGCGATCCAATACCCGCTTCAGGTTCGCCAAGGCTTTCGCCGAATTGACCGCTGTTCCCGCGACGAAGAGTTCAAGCTTCACCATGATTTACGACCTCTCCCCATCGTCGGGGCCGTTGCCATCCGCGACACGCGATCTTAGAACCGCGCCCGCCCGTTGAAGGCTGATGCGCTCCACTTCCTTCTCAAACTCGTCAAGCATGGCCAAAGCCTGGCGGCGAAGCTGCATATCCACCTGCAAGGCATCGATCCGGGCTTGGGCCTCGTCGATGGCTCTCATCTCCGTTGCGCGGCGTTTCAAGGTCTCGTACCGCTGGTCCACGGAGGAAATGGCGGCCTCGGCCTCCCGCTCCAGCCGGGCGGTGCCCATCAGCACCTGCCCACCGACGGTATAGACATCGGCCAGGGTTGGGCCGTCTGCACCGAGCAACAATTCGCGCACCTGGTTGGAATGGGCCGAGCCCCGTGATTTGACCACGGACAGAGCCCGGTTCCTCTCGCCGCCATGAATGACGAAGGTCAGGTGCAGCCAGCTGTCGGCAATGGTGGACACATGGGACTGCGTCCATTCATGTTCCGGGTTTTCGCTCTCCACCAAGGCGGTGAAAATGGTGGTGATGCCGCGCGACTTCACGAAGTCCACCAGGACCTCCACCACCGAATGGACCACCTCGCGCCCACCGGCCTTCATCAGCGCCGAAATGGGATCGATCACCAACAGGTCCGGCCGGAAGGCCTCGATGGCGCGACAGATGCGATGGGCATGGAACTGCGCCGGGGCCATGGCCGCCCGCAAGCTCTGCATGGCCAGACTGCCGGATGCCACATGCGGCGCGAGATCGACGCCCACCGAACGCAGATTGCGGACGATCTGCCCGTCCGCCTCGTCGAAACTGACCAGCAGGCCGCGCCCACCAGCCTCGCAGGTGGCGGCCAGCATGGTCCCGGCCAAAGTCGTCTTGGCCGTGCCGGGCGCGCCCGAGATCAGGATGGTGGTGCCCCGGTAGTAGCCACCGCCCAGCATGGTGTCCAAGCGGTCGATGCCGGATGAGACCCGCTCTTCGGACACCAGATGCTTGACCTGCTGGCCGCCGCCATAGAGCAGGATGATGCCGTCCTCATCGACGGTCATGGGCACGCGGACCGCCGGGGTCGGCGAGCCCCGATATTTCTGGACCTCCAGCGTATTGATGGCCATGTCCGCCTCCAAACGCCGGTCGAGCTTGATTACGCAATCGCCCAGGAACGGCGCGATGGCCATGCCGGCGCCCAGATCCTCGGTCTTCAGGGTAACCAAAGTGCCGATGCCCCGCTCGCGCGCGAAGCGGTCGATGGCGAACAACTGCGCTGGCGCCCCGCGCGCCGAGGGCTGCTGAGCCAGCAGGATATCCAGGCCGTCCAGCACCAGGCGAGTCGCCCCCGTGCGTTCCGCACTGGCCTTCAGGACGCCCAATAGGCCATCGAGTTCGAATGGACCGGAGATATCCGTCCCGCCGCGCAACCGCGCATCCAAGACCGTCAGCCGGCCCGAGGCGATGTGCCCCTCCAGGTCCCAACTGAAATTGCCGAAATTTTTGACGATATCGCCGGGGTCTTCCTCGAACGACAGGAATATGGCGCTCTCGCCAGCGGCTGCGGCTTTCGCCAACCCTTGGAACGCCATAAGGGTCTTTCCGGTGCCGGGACCTCCACAAAGGAAAGTCGTCCGCCCGACGGGATATCCCCCGCCCAGCAGCAAATCCAGACCCGAGACGCCTGTGGATAACTTTGTCACGATGCCCCCACGCCGACGATCAAACGATCAAAGGCCACTCGATCAGGAAACCTGTCGGCAGTGAAACTTTAGTCTAATTGAAGCTCTACTGGAAGGGTGCATATTTCGCACCCGCAGCAAGCCCCTGCGACCACCGGGTGTTCAGACCACCACGCCGTGGTCGAGGGCAAAGGCGCGCAATTTGGGGCGCAGGCTGCGGTCGGCGCCGTCCAGCAGGGGCAGCATGTAGTCGCGCACCGCGGCCGCGTCCATGCTGCGGATCATGGCCTTGACCGGCCCCACCGAGGGGGCGCTCATGGACAAGTTGTGGATGCCCAGGGCGACCAGGGCCATGGCTTCCAGCGGCCGGCCCGCCATCTCGCCGCACACCGACAACGACACGCCGGCCTCGGCGCATTGGGCGGCGATCTGGCGCAGGAAGGTCAGCATGGCCGGCGAGAGGCTGTCATAGCGGTCGGCGATGCGCGGATTGGTGCGGTCCACGGCGAACAGGAACTGGGTCATGTCGTTGGACCCCACCGAGATGAAGTCCACCCGCTTCAGCAGGGCCTTCATCTGGAAGGCCAGGGACGGCACCTCCAGCATGGTGCCCACCTTGACCGCGTGGGGCATGGAGCGGCCCTGCGCCCGGTGGCGCTCCAACTCGGCATCCAGCAGGGCGCGGGCGCGGTCCAGCTCGGCCACCTCGGCGATCATGGGGAACATGATGCGCAACTCGCGCCCCTCGGCGGCACGGATCAGGGCGCGCAACTGGTGCCGCAGCACCGCCGGGCGGTCCAGGGTGATGCGGATCGAGCGCCAGCCCAGGGCCGGATTATCCTCGGACTCGTGGGCATTCCAATAAGGCAGCACCTTGTCGCCGCCCACATCCAGCGATCGGAACACCACCGGCTTGCCCTCGGCCTGCTCGATGATGCGGCGATAGAGCACGGTCTGGGCCTCCACATCCGGCAGCTCGGGCCGGGCCATGAAGGGCACCTCGGTGCGGTAGAGGCCGATGCCGTCGGCGCCTGTGGTGGCCAGGCTGGGCAGGTCCACCAGCAGGCCGGCATTCAGATAGAGGCGCACCAGTTCGCCGTCGCTGGTGGCGGCGGGCAGGTCGCGCAGGGCGGCATAGCGGGCCATGCGCTGGGCCCGCATGGTCACCGACTGGCTGAAGGCGTCCTGGATGTCCTCGGACGGGCGCAGCAGCACCTGGGCATTGTCGCCGTCCACGATCACCGGGTCGAAGGCCTCGATGCGGGTCAGCATGTCCTTGACCCGTCCCACCACGGGAATGTCCAGGGCGCGGGCCACGATGCACACATGCATGGTGGGCGAGCCCTCTTCCAGGATCAGGCCCCGGATCTTGCGCCGGTCATAGTTCAAAAGCTCGGTCGGGCCCATGGTGCGGCAGACCAGCACCGTGTTGTCGGGCATGTCCTCGGGCCGGATGGGCGGCGCCTCGTCGGCCAGGTGCGACAACAGCCGGTTGGCCAGGTCCTCGAGATCGTGCAGGCGTTCGCGCAAGTAAGCGTCCTGCACCTGGCTCATGCGCACGCGGGTGTCCTCGTGCACCTTCTGCACCGCCGCCTCGGCGGTCAGGCCGCCCTGGATGGCCTCGGTGATGCGGTTGATCCAGCCCTTGTCCTCGGCAAACATCCGGTAGGTTTCCAGGATGTCCGCATGGTCGCCGGCATGGGCCAGGTCGGGCGAGCTGAACAGCTCCTCGATATTGCGGCGCAGGGTGGCCAGCGCCTGGCGCAGGCGCTCCATCTCGGCCTCGGGGCTGTCCGAGACCAGGCGCTTGATGATGATGCGCGGCTGGTGCAGCACCGCCACGCCGATGCCCACGCCGCCGTTGAAGCGGGTGCCCTCCAGGCGCATGGGCAACAGGGCATTGCCTTCGACCGGGGCCAGTTCCTCGCGGTTGATCAGCTCGGACGAGCTGATCAGTTCGGCCAGCACCATGGCCACCGTCTCGAGGGTTTCGACCTCTTCCTCGGTGTAGTGGCGCTGGCTGCGGTTCTGCACCACCAGCACGCCGATCACGCGGCCCGAACGGACGATGGGCACGCCCACCAGGCTGTGGAAGATTTCTTCGCCGGTTTCCGGGCGATAGGCGAAATTGGGATGGCTTTGGGCGTCGGACAGGGCCAGCGGCCGGGCATGGGCGGCGATGTCGCCCACCAGGCCCTCGCCCACCCGCAGGCGGGTCTGGTGCACGGCCGACTTTTTCAGGCCCTCGGTGGCGAACAGCTCCAGCACCTCGCCGGCGCGCATGATGTAGCAGGAGCAGACTTCCGCCACCATGTCGGCGGCGATCAGGCGCACCACCTTGTCCAGGCGATCCTGGGGCGAGCCGCCGCCCGCCATGACGTCGCGCAGCTTCGCCAGGAGCCGTCGCGAGACGGTCGAGGCGGCGGGCTGCATCATGTCAGGCCACGCACTCGGGTTCGGGCGAGCGGGTCGCCAGGGCGGCCAGGGCCTGGCCCACAAGGTCGGCCAGGATCTCGGCGGCAGGCTGTTCGCGGTCCACCAGGCCGACGCTTTGGCCGGCCATCACCGAGCCGTTTTCCACGTCGCCCTCGACCACCGCACGGCGCAGGGCGCCGGCCCAGAAATGCTCGATCTCCAGCTGGGCCGCCTTCTGATCCAAATTGCCGGCGTGGAATTTCTCGATCACTTCCTGCTGCAGTTCCAGGAACCGCTTGGTGGCCTTGTTGGCCAAGGCGCGCACCGGGATCACCGGGAACTGCGGGTCGATCTGCACGCTGGTCACCGCATCACGCGCCGAGGCGCGGATGAAGGCCTGCTTGAAATTGGGATGGGCCACGCATTCGGAGGCACAGACAAAACGGGTGCCCAGCTGCGCGCCGGCGGCGCCCATTTCCAGATAGGACAGGATGGCCTCGCCGCGGCCGATGCCGCCGGCCACGAACACCGGCACGTCGCGGATCACCGGCAGGATCTCCTGGGCCAGCACGCTGGTGGAGACCGGTCCGATATGGCCGCCGGCCTCGGAGCCCTCGATCACCAGGGCGTCAGCGCCCGAGCGGATCAGCTTCTTGGCCAGCACCAGGGCCGGGGCGAAGCAGACCACCTTCGAGAAGTCCTTGGCCTGGGCGATGGAGGCGGCGCTGGGCAGGCCGCCGGCCAACACCACATGGCCCACCCCTTGCTGCCGGCAGACCTCGATCAGGTCCGCCAGCTGGGGATGCATGGTGATCAGGTTCACGCCGAAGGGACGGCCGGTCAGAGCCTTGGTGGCCTCGATCTCGGCGGCGAGCTGGTCCGGCCCCATGGAGCCGCAGGCGATGACGCCGAACCCGCCGCCGTTCGAGATGGCAGACACCAGATTGCGCTCGGACACCCAGGACATTGCTCCGCCCATGATGGCGTAGCGCGTCCCCAGGAACTCCCTGCCCCGCGCCCACAGGCGGTCCAGGTGAGCCATGTCCTTAGCCATTCCAGCCCTTCCTTCCCTCATGAACACGGCCAGACCTCGAGATCAGGCGGCATCCAGACCATAGGCGGTGTGCAGAGCACGCAGCGCCAGTTCGGTATATTCCTCGGCGATCAGCACCGACACCTTGATCTCGGAGGTGCTGATCACCTGGATGTTGATGCCCTTTTCCGCCAAGGTCGAGAACATCTTCTGGGCGACGCCGGCATGGGACCGCATGCCCATGCCGATGACCGACACCTTCACCACATTGGCGTCGGCGGCCAGCCGTTCGTACTTCAGGCCGTCCTTGGCGCCCTCGATCACCTTGACGGCGCGGTCCAGGTCGGCCTTGCCCACGGTGAAGGTCAGGTCGGTGGTCTTGCCGTCCTCGGACACGTTCTGCACGATCATGTCCACATTGATGGCGGCGTCGGCCAGCGGGCCGAAGATGGCGGCGGCCACGCCGGGGCGGTCGGCCACCTTGATCAGGGTGATCTTGGCTTCGTCGCGGCTATAGGCAATGCCGCTCACCAGTTCCTTTTCCACGATTTCATCCTCATCGCAAACCAGAGTGCCGGGGGCGTCGGTGAAGCTGGACAGCACCTGCACGCGAACGCGGTGCTTCATGGCCATCTCGACGGAGCGGGTCTGCAGGACCTTGGCCCCCACCGAGGCCAGCTCGAGCATTTCCTCGTAGCTGATCTTATCGAGCTTCTTTGCCTTCGCAACAATGCGGGGGTCGGTGGTGTAAACACCGTCCACGTCAGTATAGATGTCGCAGCGATCGGCCTGCAGCGCGGCAGCCAGAGCCACCGCCGAGGTGTCCGAGCCGCCACGGCCCAGGGTGCTGATCCGGTTGTCCGGGCCGATGCCCTGGAAACCGGCCACCACCGCCACCTGGCCCTTTTGCATGCGGGCGATCATCTCGGGTGCGTTGATGTCCTCGATGCGGGCCTTGCCATGCACGCCGTCAGTGCGGATCGGCACTTGCCAGCCGCACCACGACCGGGCGTCGATGCCCAGCTCCTGCAGGCCGATCGCCAGCAGACCGATAGTCACCTGCTCGCCGGTGGCGACCACGGTGTCATATTCCCGCGCGTCATGCAGCGGCGCCATCTGCTTGCACCAGTCCACCAGCTGGTTGGTGACGCCGGACATGGCGGACACCACCACGGCGACCTCGTTGCCGCGGTCCACCTCGGCCTTGACCTTGCGGGCCACATTCTTGATGCGGTCAATATCGCCGACGGAGGTTCCGCCGAACTTCATCACGATGCGTGCCATAACCCGGGAAATCCCCCCGACCAGTGCTGTCGTATTTCAGATGCGGCGTTGCCGCCGCGAAAAAGGCGGCTATACATACTCTGTCGCGGCAGGCGACGCAAGCCGCGCCGCCGGAACAGCCCACCCGACCCCAAGTCATAGTGCCGGAGCATTTTCCCATGGCCACCCCTCCCCCCTCCCCCGCGGCCAGTACCGCCGACGCCCAGGACGTGGCGCGCTTCACCGCCATGGCCGAGCAGTGGTGGGACCCGCTGGGCAAATTCAAGCCGCTGCATGCCCTGAACGAGCCGCGCATCCGTTTCCTGCGCGACCATGTGGCGGCGCATTTCGGCCGCGACGTGACCGCCGAGAAGCCCTTTGCCGGGCTGACGCTGCTGGACATCGGCTGCGGCGGCGGCCTGCTGTCCGAGCCCATGGCGCGGCTGGGCTTTTCCGTCACCGGGGTGGATGCGGGCGACAAGAACATCAAGATCGCCAGCCTGCATGCCGAGCAGTCGGGCCTGGCCATCGACTACCGGGTGGGCACGCCCGAGCAGTTGGAAGAGGGCCAGTACGACGTGGTGCTGGCCATGGAAGTGGTCGAGCATGTGGCCGACGTGCCCGCCTTCCTGGCCGCCTGCGCCGCCCGGGTGAAGCCCGGCGGCCTGTTCTTCGCCGCCACCCTGAACCGCACCGCCAAGAGTTTTGCCCTGGCCATCGTGGGGGCCGAATATGTGTTGGGATGGCTGCCGCGCGGCACCCATGACTGGAAGAAATTCCTGAAGCCTGCCGAACTGTCCGGCCATCTGCGCCGCAACGGCCTGGAGGTCAGGGACCTGCAGGGTGTGCATTTCAATCCCCTGCGCGACCTATGGACCCTGGGGCCGGGCCTGGATGTGAACTATCTGGTGATGGCGACGAGGGCCTGATGGCCTTACCAGTTGCGCCGGGGCCAGCCGGCGCACATACTCCCCGGAAAATAAACCAAAGGTTTCTGGGGAGGTGTGGGATGTCCTTCAGCATCAAGGGCCGCCTGATGATCCTGGGCGCACTGGCCATTGCCGGCCTGCTGGTCCAGTTGGCCATCACGCTGGTCACTGGCGGCCTGGTGGCCGACAAGGGAGACCAGGCCCAGGATCGGGTCCAGGCGGTGCGCCATGTGCGCGACATGCAGACCGCGACCCTGCGGCTGATGTTCACCGCCATGGATTCGCTCGTGGACCGGGCCGACGGCACGGTCAACGCCGAGCGCCGGGCCGCTATCGCCGAAGCCGCCGCGGTCCTGCGGGCCGAGGCCGGACAGATCACCGCCCTGGCCGACACGCCCGAGGAGAAAGCCCTGGCCAAGGAGGCCGCCGCCTCGGTGGAACCGCTGATCAAGGGCATCGAGACCGACATGGTGGCCATGATCCAGCGCCATGCCTCTGACGACGAACTGGCCGGCCTGGACGATGTGATCGACGGCCACGGCGAGGCCATGATCGCCGCTTTGCAGAAATATGAAGCCTCCATGCGGTCGGAGACCGACCAGACCTTCGACGCGCTGCATGGCACAACCGTGACCGCCCGCAACCTGACCATCGCCACCTTCGTGCTGGGCATGGGCATCATGGGCTTCCTGACCTTTGCCATCATCCGCAGCGTGGTTGTGCCCCTGCATGCCATGAGCGGCGCCATGCGGCGGCTGGCCCAGGGCGACACCACCGTCGAAATTCCCGCCCGCGACCGCAAGGACGAGGTGGGCGAGATGGCCGGCGCGGTGGAAGTGTTCAAGGACAACAAGATCGAGGGCGACCGCCTGGCCGCCATCCAGGCATCCGAGCAGGAAGCCAAGGAAGCCCGCGCCCGCCGGGTGGAGACGCTGATCAGCCAGTTCGACGAGGCCGCCGCCGCCGCGCTGAACACCGTGGCCGGCGCCGCCCGCCAGTTGGAGTCCACCGCCCAGGCCATGTCCGCTACCGCCACCCAGACCAGCCAGCAGGCGGGCATCGTGGCCAATGCCTCGGACCTGGCCTCGGCCAATGTGCAGACCGTCGCCGCCGCCGCCGAGGAACTGTCCTCGTCCATCGCCGAAATCAGCCGCCAGGTGTCCCAGAGTACCGCCATCTCGGCCGAAGCGGTGGCCGAGGCCCAGCGCAGCGACGCCCAGGTGCGCAGCCTGGCCGAAGCGGCGGGCCGCATCGGCGAGGTGGTGCAACTGATCAACGACATCGCCAGCCAGACCAACCTGCTGGCCCTGAACGCCACCATCGAGGCGGCGCGTGCCGGCGAGGCCGGCAAGGGCTTTGCCGTGGTGGCGCAGGAAGTGAAGAATCTGGCAAACCAGACCAGCCGGGCCACCGAGGACATCTCGGCCCAGATCGGCGCCGTTCAGTCCGCCACCCACGAGGCGGTGGAGGCCATCCGCCGCATCAGCGAGACCATCAACCGCGTCAATGAGATCGCCGCCGCCATCGCCAGCGCGGTGGAGGAACAGGGCGCGGCCACCCAGGAGATCGCCCGCAATGTCCAGGAAGCCTCGGCCGGCACCGCCGAGGTCTCCAGCAACATCGCCGGCGTGACCCAATCGGCGTCGCAAACCGGCCAGTCCGCCAATGATGTGCTGGGTGCCGCCGAGAACCTGGCCAGCCAGGCCGACCAACTGCGCCGCCAGGTGGACGGCTTCCTGGCCGACATCAAGTCGGCGTGAGATGGATAAACCACAGAGGCACAGAGGCACCGAGGGGCGCAGGCTGTCTCTCCCGCCTCGGCCCCTCTGTGCCTCTGTGTCTCTGTGTCTCTGTGTCTCTGTGTCTCTGTGTCTCTGTGGTGAAATCTTGTTCCTCGCCGGGTCAAGCCCGGCGAGGAAAGAACGGAGAAAATGCGGGCAGGAAGAGCGCCCCTATTCCCCGTCGTCCTCGCCGTCGGCCAGGACCGGTTCGGGTTCGACGGCCGGCTCCACCGGCATCATGCGCAGGCGCTTGCCGTCGGCGGCCAGGGCCAGGGCGATGCGGCCGTGCTTCAGCTTCAGGGCGTCTTCGCCGAAGATTTCCCGGCGCCAGCCGTGCAGGGCGGGCACGTCGGCCTCGTCGTCGGCGGCGATGGCTTCGATATCGGCGGTATTGGCCACCAGCTTCTGGGCCACGTCATGCTGGTCGCATTTCAACTTCAGCAGCACCTTCAACAGGTCCACCACCGGCCCCAAGCCGCGCGGCACCTCGACCCGGTCGGGTAGCTTGGGCACCTGATCCTCGGGCATGTCCAGTCCCTGGCGCACCGCCTCCAGGATGGCTGCGCCCTGTCGCCCCTCGGCGGCCTGCTTGGAGAAGCTGCGCAGGCGGGCCAGGTCGTCGGTGGTGGTGGGCGGATGGGCCGCCACCTCCATCAGCGCCTCGTCACGCAGGATGCGCTGGCGCGGCACGTCGCGCTCCTGCGCCTCGCGCTCACGCCAGGCGGCCAGGGCCTTGACCACGGCCAGGAAACGCGGGCTGTTGGATCGCGGCTTCAGGCGGCGCCAGGCGTCCTGGGGATCCACCCGATAAGTGCCGGGCAGCGCCAGCTCGTCCATTTCCTCGGCCAGCCAGTGCAGGCGGCCATTACGCTCCAGCTTCTTCATCAGCTTTTCATAGGCGACCCGCAGATGGGTCACATCCGACAGGGCGTAATGCAACTGACGATCGGACAGCGGCCGCTGGGCCCAGTCGGTGAAGCGCAGGGATTTGTCGATGCGGGCGCGGGCCAGCTGGGTGGCCAGGGTTTCGTAGCCCACCGCGTCGCCGAAGCCGCACACCATGGCCGCGACCTGGGTATCGAACAGGGGTGCCGGCACCGAGCCGCTGAGATGCAGGAAGATCTCGATGTCCTGGCGGGCGGCGTGGAAGACTTTCAGCACCTTTGGGTTGGCCAACAGCTCGAACAGCGGCGCCAGGTCCATGCCCGGGGCCATGGGGTCGATGCAGCAGGCCTCCTCGGGCCCGGCCACCTGCACCAGGCAGAGCTGCGGGTAATAGGTCTTCTCCCGCATGAACTCGGTATCGACGGTGACATAGTCGGCGCCGGAAAGACGCTGGCAGAAGGCCGCCAGCTCGGCGGTGTCGGTGATCAAAGTGGTCATAGTCCCTTTGATACACCCCAGGCTGGAACGGCGCAAGCCGACCCGCCCCCGCGCATCAGAGGCGTCACCAAATGTGTCCAGAGGTATTAAGATTGCCGCAAAATGCGTAACTGGCCTTGCGGTATGGCCAAGGATAGGGGAAAAGGTCGGCTCTGATCGCTGAAGAAGTACGCCCCCGTGCATTATCCCACCGTTCCCCGTCCGATAGAATTGGACGCCGACAGGAAGCGCCGAGTCATTGCCGCGGTGAAGGTGATCTTGCAGCGGCTTCAGGCATCAGGCGCCATGCCGGCTGGTGAATATGGCGCGATCCTGGGCGATCCCGACAGCCTGTTCGACTTCATCAGCGCCTTCAAGGCCAACCGGTCGCAGTTCGACGACATCGTGGTGGACATGGGCCTGCGCCCGGTGCGCGACGAGTCGCAATTGCTGGAATGCGAGATCAGCCTGGCGCAAGTCATGCAGATGCTGGTCTTCACCTGCGCCAAGCGACTCTTGACCGAAGGCGCCGAGGCTCCGGCGCCCCGGCGCGCGCCGCCGCCGCCGCCCGAAAAGACCGGTCTGTTCGGCAAGAAGAAGGAGGCCCCGCCGCCGCCCCCCCGCACCAAGGGCGAGAACGAACGCAAGCTGGATCTGCTGCGGAACTATCTGGCCTTCGACTGGCAGCTGCCGCTCCTGGACATCTATGCCCATGAGCTGAGCCTGATGCATATCAACGACCTGGGTCGCGACCTGCTGCTGCTGAAGCTGCCCGAAAAGCTGCGCGCGGTGACCAGCCTGACCGTCCCCGAAATCCGCGAATCCAAGCGCCATCTGGGCCCCGACCTGTTCACCGAGGCCCTGGTGGACAAGCCCCAGGCCCTGGCCTGGGTCGCCCAGCGCGGCGCCAGCCAGATCAGCCTGTGGTGGGACCTGCTGAAATCCCGCACCTGGGATCTGTATCTGCGCGAAGACTCCTATTTCGACTATATCTACAACCTGGACCGCGAGCGGTTCAAAGCCATGGCCACCCATATCCCGGTGGCCTCGCTGGACGGTGTTCTGGCGCTCGAGCGCCTTGAGCTGGACCGCCTGCCCCTGTTCCTGCAGGGCCTGGAAACCGGTTGGGGCACCGAAACGGTGGAGCGCCTGCTGAAGGACTCCGAGTTCTGCCGCACCACCCTGCTGCCCATCGTGCAGGCCTTCCAGCGGGTGGACGCCACCCCCGAGCGGTATCTCGAGGTGGTGATCCTGAAATGCACCGCCATCCAGAACCAGATCGACGCCTATCTGGACCGGGACAGCGTGCTGTTCCGCTAGGCCCTTCCCGGCCTTGACAAAAAGCGGGCGTCGTGCGCCTTTTTCCGCCTTAAATTCCCGCACTTTCCATGGATCAAGGAAGTCCGATGCATCCCTATCGCACGCACACCTGCGGCCAGCTCCGCGCCTCCGACGCCGGTTCCGAGGTGCGACTGTCCGGGTGGGTCCACCGCAAGCGCGACCACGGCAACCTGCTGTTCGTGGACCTGCGCGACCATTACGGCCTGACCCAGTGCGTGATCGACGTGTCCAGCCCGGTGTTCCAGGTGCTGGAGGGCAACCGCCCGGAAAGCGTGATCACCGTGACCGGCAAGGTGGTCAAGCGCACCGCTGACACCATCAATCCCAAGCTGGACACCGGCGAGATCGAGGTCCAGGTGCATGAGGCGGTGCTGCAGTCCGCCGCCGACGTGCTGCCCATGCAGGTGGCCGGCGACCAGGAATTCCCCGAGGACATGCGCCTGCGCTACCGCTATCTGGACCTGCGCCGCGAGAAGGTGCACGCCAACATGCTGCTGCGCAGCCAGGTGATCGCCTATCTGCGCGCCAAGATGATCGAGCAGGGCTTCGTCGAGTACCAGACCCCGATCCTGACCGCGTCCAGCCCCGAGGGCGCGCGCGACTATCTGGTGCCGTCGCGCCTGCATCCCGGCAAGTTCTATGCCCTGCCCCAGGCGCCGCAGCAGTTCAAGCAGCTGCTGATGGTGGCCGGCTTCGACA
>CAYOKN010000045.1:0-11974 GCA_964404545.1 uncultured Rhodospirillaceae bacterium
CCGCCGCCAGCTTCGCCTTCGAGGGCGGCGTGAGCCAGCCGGCTCCCACCACCCCCACCGAGCCCACCAGCCCGGCGCCCGAGATGTTCGATCTGCCCCTGTCCGCCCAGCCCACCAACAAGGTGAGCGGCGGCACCAAGGCCGACGACAGCCTGACGGGCACCGACGCGGCGGACATGCTGAACGGCCATGGCGGCGCGGACAGCATGACCGGCGGCAAGGGTGACGACACCTATGTGGTGGACCAGGCCGGCGACATGGTGACGGAACTGGCCGGCGGCGGCATCGATACGGTGATGCTGGTCGGCCAGAGCTGGACCATGGCGGCCGAGGTGGAAAACCTGGTGGTCAAGACCGGCAAGGACGCCGTGGTCACCGGCAATGCGGGCAACAACCTGATGATGGGCGGCGACGGCGCCGACCAGCTGAACGGTGGCGCCGGCACTGACATCCTGATGGGTGGCCGGGGTGCGGACATTCTGACCGGCGGCGCTGGCAAGGACATGTTCGTCTATGGCGATATGAACGAGGCGGGCGACCGCATTCGCGACTTCGCCATCGGCGACGACCTGCTGGACCTGCGCCCGCTGGTGGCGGCCCTGAAGGAAGCCAATCCCGATCCCGCCAACGCCAATTACGTGACCCTGGTGCAGGCTGGTGCAAATACCGAGGTGAAGCTGGACGAGATGGGCATGGGTCAGGGCCAGACCCTCGTGACCATCGAGAACGTTTCGGCCACCGACCTGGCCGCCCAGAAGGATCACTGGATCTAACCGCCGTCTCGGAAATTGCGAGGCGAACCTGGGGGACCTTCGGGTCCCCCTTTTTTTGTTGCGCGCGTTTGTGTAAACAGGGGAGCGTTTTTCTGGAGGGGTAAGGTATGGACCGGCTGATGGACGGATTCAGGAAGTTCCGGTCCTCGTATTACGAGGAAAACAAGGAGCTGTTCGACTCCCTCGCCCAAGGCCAGCACCCCCGGTATATGGTCATTTCCTGCTGCGATTCGCGGGTGGACCCGGCGTTGATCTTCAATTGCGCGCCCGGCGAATTGTTCGTGGTGCGTAACGTGGCCAACCTGGTGCCGCCCTATCAGCCGGACACCAAATATCACGGCACCTCGGCCGCCCTGGAATTCGCCGTGCGCGGCCTGAATGTGGAAATCATCGTGGTGCTGGGCCATGCCCGCTGCGGCGGCATCCGCGCCCTGGTGACGGCCAGCGACGATGAATGCACCGACTTCATCAATCCCTGGATGGCCATTGCCAAATCGGCCCGCGACATCTCCACCGCCGTGTCCGCCGGCCAGTCCCCGGAAGTCACCCAGCGCCTGTGCGAGCACGAATCGCTCAAGGTCTCGCTGGCCAATCTGATGAGCTTCCCCTGGGTGGCCGAGCGCGTGCGGGAAGGCCGGCTCAGCCTGCATGGCATGTATTTCGACATCGATGATGCCGACCTGGAATGCCTGGACCCCATCACCGGCGTGTTCCAGAAGGTCTCGGGGCTGTTCTAAACCCTCGACAGGCGAAAAAGCCGTCCTCACGCTGAGCTTGCCGAAGCACGCAGGGCGGTGAACCAACCTGGATCACGAAGGCACGAAGAACAAAGGAAGGGCACGAAGGAGGTCTTTCTTCGTGTTCTTTCGTCCCTGCGTGCCTTCGTGGTGAAAAAAACTGGGTCAGCGCCCCAAGGCCGTGCCAGCCGCGCACTCCGAAAGTCTGTTCCAGGAATGTGGCGCGTTTTTGGTCCAACTCTTGCCCAGCCGGTCGGCCACCCGCGCGCGAGACCTTGATGGTGGGCTAGGGCAAGGGGGCAGGGCCGCCCGCGGGCTGGAAGCCGGTCCGCAGGCTGGCGATCATGGCCTGGATGGCCTGCTGGATGTCGGGCCTGGGTTAGGCCGATGGGCGGCGGTGGACCTGTTCGTCGAGGAAGGACTTCACCTTCATGTCCACGAACAGGATGTGGCGAATGATCCATTCCTTGATCAGCACCAACAGCTCGTCCGCGCCGAAGCTGCGCTCGCCCGATCGGATGGCGGCGCAGGTCTGGGCGATGGAGCGGTTCAGGGTGGCGTGCTCGTGGGCATGGCGCTCGGTGCCGGGATAGCCCAGGTCGGCCAGCAGGCTTTCCTCGCGCCGGAAATGCTCCTCGGCATGCTCGACAAAGGCGGTCAGGATGCCCACCACCACCGCCTGGTCGGCCCCGGAATCCAGCGCGTCCTTCAACTGGTTCACCATGTCCACGAAGATGCGGTGGTCCTCGTCGATGGGCGTCCAGCCCATGGCGAAGCTGTCCAGCCAGTGGATATAGGGGTTTTCGTCGGGCTTCAGGTGCAGCCGCTCGCGGAAGAAGTCGCGGAGCGGCCGGTCAGTCTTGATGATGTGCTGCAGGATCAGGTGGCGGATGAAGTCCCGCGTTTCCGGGCCGAACGAGCCCTGTTCGTGGAATACCTGCTCCAGGTCCTGGAACATGCGCAGGAACTTGCGGTCGGCGTCCGCATGGTCGTCGCTGTGGTCATAGCCCAACTGGGTCAGCAGCTGGTTCTCGTGCTCGATATGGCCGTCCACGGTCATGACCAGGCGGCGCAGCACCTCGGCAACGGCCTCGGCCGGGCCAGCGGCCCGGTCCTCGAGCTCGTTCACCAGCGCGACCAGCGCCTGGTGCTCGGCATCCAGCTCGTCGATGCCGAAGTTCAGTGATTTTTCCCAGCGCAGCTTTGTGGACATAATTTAGCAGATTAGCAACAACCGCCGGCCGGTGCCACCAGTCGGCGGTTGCACTGCAAAAAAGAGACGTAACCGGGCCTAGCCGAACAGCTTGTCGATGTCGTCCTGGCTGATGCCCTGGTTTTCCAGGGCCGGGCCGTTCAGCAGCTTGTGGTCGGGGTCCAGGTCGGCCTTGGGGTCCGGCGGCGGCGGCAGGTTCTCGAAGCCCTCGCTGCCCCAGATGGAGACCATGGCGTTCACGCGGTCTTCCACATATTGCAGGGTGCGGACCACCTTGGTGATGCGCTGGCCGGTAATGTCCTGGAAGTTGCAGCTCTCGAAGATCTTGATCACATGCTCCGAGATCTCGTCGGCCAGGTGGCGGATATAGCTGTCCTTTTCCTGGGCGGCGATGGTGTGGGTCAGCGTGTCGATCTTCTCGGCCGCTTCCAGGATGGTATGGGTGGCGCCCTCGGTGGCGTTGACGATGGCATCCAACTCCGAGGTCACGGTCATCAGCCGGTCCTCGTAACTGCCGGCGGGGCGCAGCGCAGCGATCTCGGCCTTGGTCTGCTCGATGCAAACGGCCAGCGCGCGCAGCTCGGTTTTCAGGATGGTGACCTCGGCCGCCTGCTGGGCCAGGGCTTCTTCCTCGGGGCTGATTTCCCGATGCAACTCCTCGATCACCTGGGGGTCCAGCGCCGGAACGCCCTGGGCCACCATGGCCTCGAGCGCCTTCACGTCCGCCTTCAGGCTTAGGATCGCGCTGATCACTTCGGCATTGGTGGGTTGGGCCATGGCGGCGGCGCCGGCTCCTGCCTTCACCAGGCGCTGACGTTCGGCGGCGAAAAGCTTCTTGTTTTCCATGTCCGAAACAGCCTCTCCCACAGGTCCCCAAACCCGGCCGCGGTTATTGTGTCTGATATTACCGGTCGGCCTCAGTGTGGAATACACCAGTTGGCAAAGCGGCGGCAAGGGCGGGGTACTCTTTACCACAAACCGTGTATATGATCATCGAATGACAACAAAGCGCGTCGTCGAACCGGATCCCGTGGCCGACCTCCTGGACTGCCTGTCCGAGGGGGTGGCGGTTTTCGACGCCGCGGGCCGACTGGTGTTGGCCAATGCCCTGTATCGCTCCTTCTCGCCCGAGAGCACTCCGCGCCCGCTTTGCACCAGTTCGGGGCCCGAGGAAATCCGCCTGCCCGATGGCCGCTGGGTGCTGTGCCGCTGCCGGCCCCGGCCCGGCGGGGGGCATGTCTGCACCATCCTGGACATCACCGAGCTGAAGCAGCGCGAGCTGTGCCTGCAGGACAGCCAGTACCGCGCCGCCCAGGCCGAGCGCGAGCTGACCCAGGCCATCGAATCCATCACCGAAGGCTTCGTGCTGTTCGATGCCGACGACAAGCTGGTGCTGTGCAACGCCCAATACCGTGAGCTGATGGTGGGCGTGGCCGACCTGGTGCGGCCGGGCGTGCATTTCCGCGACATCATCACCGCCGCCGCCCGCCGGGGCTTCGTGCTGGATGCCCGGGACGACCCCGAGGGCTGGCTGGCCCACCGCATGGAAGAGCACGAGAACCCCAGCACCCTGCGCGAGGTCTCGCTGGCGTCGGGCCGTCATATCTCGGTCAAGGAATACCGCACGCCGGAAGGCGGCCATGTGGCCATCTATGCCGACATCACCGCCCACAAGACCGCCGAGGCCGACCTGCTGGAGCGCGAGGCGCGGCTGAAGGGCATCATGAACACGGTGCTGGACGGCATCATCACCATCGACGAGCGCGGCCGCATCGACAGTTTCAACCCGGCGGCCGAGCGGGTGTTCGGCTACCAGGCCGAGGAGGTGGTGGGGCAGAGCATCAACATGCTGATGCCCGACGCCCACGCCCGGCGCCATGACGGCTATCTGGACAAATACCACCAGACCCACCAGCCCCGGATCATCGGCATCGGCCGCGAGGAGCAGGGCCGCCGCAAGGATGGCAGCGTCTTTCCCATCGAACTGGCGGTCAGCCAGTTCCACCTGCATGGCCGGCGCTTCTATACCGGCGTGGTGCGCGACATCACCGAGCGCAAGCGCGCCGAACGGGCGCTGAAGGATTCCGAGGAACGCTATGCCCTGGCCATGGCCGGCACCACCGAGGGCCTGTGGGACTGGGACATCCGCCTGGACCGGCTTTATATCTCGCCCCGGTTGGCGGCGGTCATGGGACTCGAGGGCGAACGCCCGGCTTCGGCCAAGGACTGGCTGGATCTGGTGCATCCCGACGACCGCGAGGCCTATCGCGAGGCCATGCGCACCCACCTGAAAGGGCGGTCGGATTTCTTCGTCATCACCTACCGCCTTGCCCGCTCGGGCAAGCCGCGCTGGGTGCGGCACCGGGGCCTGGCCCTGCGTGATGCCCACCGGCGGGCCTATCGCATGGCCGGCTCGGTGGGCGACATCACCGATCAGATCCTGGCCGAAAGCTCGCTGCGCGAGGCCAAGGAACAGGCAGAACTGGCCAGCCGGGCCAAGTCGGAATTCCTGGCCAATATGTCGCATGAACTGCGCACGCCGCTGAACGCTATCATCGGCTTCTCGGACATGATGCAGTCCCAGATGCTGGGCCCCATCGGTCAGCCGCAATATCTGGAATATTCCGGCGACATCCTGGAATCCGGCCGGCATCTGCTGGCGGTGATCAACGACATCCTGGACGTCTCGCGCATCGAGGCCGGCACCCTGACCCTCGAGCCCGACCGGGTGGACATGGAGCAGGTGATCGAATCCTCGATCCGGCTGATCCGCCAGCGCGCCGACGAGCATGGCCTGTCCCTGCGGGTGCGGGCGGACCGGCCGCTGCCCAGCCTGGTGGGCGATTCCCGGCGTCTGAAGCAGGTGCTGCTGAATCTTTTGTCCAACGCCGTCAAATTCACCCCCGAAGGCGGCACCGTCAGCCTGTCGGCCCGCACCGAGGGCGATTGGCTGGAGGTGGCGGTAGCCGACACCGGCATCGGCATGGCGCCCGAGGACATCCCCAAGGCCCTGACCCCCTTTGTCCAGGTGGACAGCCGCCTGGCCCGCAAATATGAGGGCACCGGCCTGGGCCTGCCCCTGGCCAAGAGCTTCGTGGAAATGCACGGCGGCACCTTGTCCCTGACCAGCGAGCCCGGCGTGGGGACCACGGTGACCATGAAGCTGCCGGTGGCGAATTAGATTATTGCCCCTTAGGCGGCGGGCGAGTTCATCCGCGCCGGGGGTGTGTTCCTTCTGGGAGCGCGGGCGTCCCGCCCGCATTCGTGCTATCCTTGGACCATGCGCATCGCCACCTTCAATCTGGAGAATCTTGACGACCGCGCGCGGGCCGAGAGTGACTTCCAGGACCGGCTGTCCATCCTGCGGCCGCAGTTCCAGCGTCTGCAGGCGGATGTGCTGTGCCTGCAGGAGGTGAACGCCAACGGCACCAAGCATGGGCCGCGCGCGTTGAGTGCGCTGGACGCTTTGCTCGCCGGCGGCCCCTATGAGGGCTATCACCGGGTGGCCAGCCTGAACCGCGCCGGCGAGCGCCATTCCGACCGGCATAATCTGGTGATCCTGTCCCGCTATCCCATCCTGGAGCACCGACAGGTCTGGCACGACCATATGGCCGCGCCCACGGTACCGCTGCCGGTGGGCGGGCAGGGCCCGGTGCGGGCCGAGTGGGAACGCCCCCTGCTGCAGGCGGTGCTGGACCTCGGGCAGGGGCGGCGGCTGCATGTGCTGAACCTGCATCTGCGCGCCCCCCGCGCCGCCTTCGTGCCGGGGCAGAAGCGGCATCACCAATGGTCCAGCGTGGGCGGCTGGGCCGAGGGTTTCTTCCTGGCCATGGTCAAACAGGCCGGCCAGGCGCTGGAGGCCCGGCTGGCGGTGGATGCCATCTTCGACGCCGAGCCCGAGGCCTGGATCGTGGTCTGCGGCGACCTGAATGCCGGCGAGGACACCGGCACCCTGCGCCTGCTGGCCGGTGACGAGGACGACATGGGCAATCCCCACCTGGCCCGCCGCACCCTGGTGCCCACCGAACGCAGCCTCCCCGACTCGCAACGCTTCAGCGTCATCCACCGGGGCCGCCGCATCCTGCTGGACCACCTGCTGGTCTCGCGCCCCCTGCTGGGCAGCTATCGCCGGCTGGAAATCCACAACGAGACCCTGGGCGACGAACTGGTTTCGCCCATGCTGCTGCAACGCAGCCCCGAGAGCTACCACGCCCCGGTGGTGGCCGAGTTCGAGGTCTGAGGGGCGGTGCGGCCTTCATCCTTCGACGGGCTTAGGATGAGGGAAACAATTGGGGGCGAAACAATCGTCCTCAGGCCACGTCCGCCAGCACCACTTCCGCATGGTCCAGGGCGTCCACCTCGATCAGCCCTTCGCCCTCGATGGCCAGGCCGTCACGCGGGCCGACGGTAAGGCCGCCCACCCGCACGCTGCCCACCGCCGCCACCAGATAGCCGCGCCGGCCGGTCAGGTCGTAGGTCGCCTTGGTTCCCTTGGCCAGGTTGGCGCCCAGGATGGCGGCGTCCTGGTGGATCAGCAGCGCGCCTTGGGCCAGGTCGGCCTCGCGGCCCGAGGCCAGGGGCACGAAGCCCGCCCCCTCGCGCTGGGGGAACTGGCGGGTTTCCCAGCGGGGCGGCACCGCCTTCTGCGCCGTCTGGATCCAGATCTGGAACAGGGTGCTGTCCTCGTCCTCCTTGTTGTACTCGGCATGCTGGATGCCCGAGCCGGCGCTCATCACCTGCACGTCGCCGGCAGCGGTGCGGCCGCTGTTGCCCAAGGAGTCCTGATGGCTGATGGCGCCGCTGCGCACATAGGTGATGATCTCCATGTCGCGGTGGCCATGGGGTGGAAAGCCGGTCTGGGCGCGGATGGTGTCGTCGTTCCACACCCGCAGCGCACCCCAGCCCATGCGCGCCGGGTCGAAATAGTCGGCGAAGCTGAAATGGTAATGGGCATTCAGCCAGTCGTTCTGGAACCGGCCCAACCGGTCGAAGGGGCGCAATTCGAGCATGGTCGTCTCCTTCAGGCCTTCAGCTTGGCGGCCACCTCGGCCACCCGGGCGGCATGGGCCGCCACCATCTTCAGTTCCTTGTCCGACGGCTGGCGCGAGCCGTCGCCCGCCGCCAGGGTCGAGGCGCCGTAGGGGCTGCCGCCCACGATCTCGGTCATGTCCATCTGCTCGGCCACCGAATAGGGCATGCCGACGATGATCATGCCATGATGCAGCAGGGTCACATGGGTGGTCAGGATGGTGCTTTCCTGGCCGCCATGCTGGGTGGCGGTGCTGGTGAACACGCCGGCCGGCTTGCCGATCAGCTTGCCCTGGGCCCACAGCCCGCCGGTCTGGTCGAAGAAATTGCGCATCTGCGCCGCCATGTTGCCGAAGCGGGTGGGAGTGCCGAAGACGAAGCCGTCATAGTCGGGCAGTTCCGCCACGGTGGCGATATCCGCCGCCTGGTCCAGCTTGGCACCGGCCTTCTCGGCCACCTCCTTGGGCATCAACTCGGGCACGCGCTTGACCACCGCCTCGTGGCCGGCGGCGCGAATGCCCTCGGCGGCGGCCTGGGCCATGCGCTCGGTGTGGCCATAGGTGCTGTAATAGAGAACGAGAATGCGGGCCATGGGTCTGTCTCCCTGAAAAATAACCTAGCCCAAAGGTGGAGATAGCGGCGGCGCTGGACAATCCGCCCAAGCGGAACAACATTGTTTCCGATAGAGAACAATTGGGGGCAGGCATGGAGCCCTTGGGCGAGATGGCGGTGTTCGCCGCCGTGGTGCAGGGCGGCGGCTTTTCCGCGGCGGCGCGGCGGCTGGGGATTTCCAAGTCCTCGGTCAGCAAGAGCGTGGCCCGCATCGAGGACCGCCTCGGCGCGCGGCTCTTGAACCGCACCACCCGGCGGCTGTCGCTGACAGCCGCCGGCGAGGCCTATCTGGAAGGCTGCGTGGCGGCGCTGGAGGCGGCCCGCCAGGCCGAGGAGGCAGTGGCCCGGCTGCAGGGCGAGCCGCGCGGGGCGCTGAAGGTCAGCGCGCCCATGAGCTTCGGTATCCGCCATCTGGCGCCGCTGCTGCCCGACTTCCTGGCCCGCTATCCCGACCTGACGGTGGATCTGTGCCTGGATGACGAGATCACCGATCTGGTGGCCGAGGGCTTCGACCTGGCCATCCGCATCTCGCGCCTGGCGGATTCCAGCCTGGTGGCGCGCCGGCTGTGCGCCAGCCCCCGGGTGGTCTGCGGCAGCCCTGACTATTTCGCCCGCCATGGCACGCCGCGCCACCCGCGCGAATTGGCCGAGCATAATTGCCTGGTCTATACCCTGTTGCTGGGCGGCGATGACTGGCGCTATTCCGGCCCTGACGGCGAGGGCAGCGTGCGGTTGGCGGGCACCCTTCGGTGCAACAACGGCGACGCCCTGCGCCAGGCCATGTTGGCCGGGGTGGGCATCTCGCCGCTGCCCACCTTCCTGGTGGGCGAGGACATCCAGGCGGGCCGGCTGGTTCCGGTGCTGACCGACTGGGTGGACCGCAGCGGCACCATCTTTGCCGTCTATCCGCACAGCCGCCATCTGTCCGCCAAGGTGCGGCTGTTCGTGGATTACCTGTCCGCCCGCTTCGGCCCCCGGCCGCCCTGGGAGCCGGACCTGGTTGTGTAATGGCAACCGTTGCGATTCACGGGGCGCCGGCGTACTCTACCCGTTGGGCGGGGCCAACCTTTTGTTTCCAGGGGAACAGGGGGAGGCCACTATGTTCGGATTCGGTTCCAACAGCCGGGCGGTACAGCCCGATCCCGAGCAATTGAAGGCGCTGCGGGATGCCTTTCTGCACGAGCTTCACTCCATGGACGACGCCTCGCCATCCACCTGCGAGCGGGTACATGCCCGCCTGAAGGACCGGGTGCGCCAGAGCAAGCTGCCCATGGAATGGAAGACCAAGATCCTGAACCGGGCCAAGGTGCTGGAATGCCAGGCCAATATGCGTGCCTGCGACAAGGCGCTGCATCGGGCCATGCATTCGGCCATGCTGGACGAGGGCGCCGAGCGCCGCGATGCCATGAAGGAGGCCTCGAGCTTCCTGTCCAAGGCGTCGGGCCTGGGCGCCGACCAGGATTGGCGCAAGGCGGCCCAGCGCATGATCGAGACCGTGATGCTGTCCGGCGGCGTTCACCGCAAGGGCCCGACCCCGGCCAAGCCCGACTGGCATACCCCGACCAATCCGCGCAGCGCCAAACTTTAGGCTTATGGTCTGACCATAAACGAATGGATAGGATCGGGCCATGATCCTGACCACCACTCGTTTGATCTCGGCCCTGGTGCTCTCGGCCATTGCGGCCACCGGAGCCGTGTCGGCCTATTTGGCCGAACATGATTACAGCCAGACCCGCCAGCAGGCCGAGAACGACCTGTCCGGCCTGGCCTGGCTGGCCGAGGAGCAGCTGAAGACCGCGCTCTATGCCCATCGGGTGCAGCTCAACCGGGTTGCCGAGCTGATGGACGGCGTGCCGCTGGACCGGCTGCCGCCCTCGGGCCCCGAGCGCGACCGCCTGCGGGCCATCCTGGCCGAACTGCCGGGGGCCGGCGCCTATACCGTCTATGATGCGCGCGGCCAGTCGGTGCTGGCCACCGGCGAACTGCCGGCGGCGCCCGACCGACGGGCGCTGGCCCAATTCACCGCCCAGGCCACCGCCGACGACATGGTGGTGGGCGGCATGATGGGACTGGGTACGCCCGAAGTCTCCCTGCCCATCAGCCGCCGCCTGCTGGACGGCGAGGGCCAGGTGCGGGGCATGGTGCAGGCGTCGGTGCGCGCCGACTATTTCTCGGACTTCTACAAGGGCCTGGCCATCCGTCCGGGCTCGCTGATCGCGGTGCTGCGCAATGACGGCTTCACCGTGTTCCGCTGGCCGCTGCTGGACAACCAGCCGGGCCGGCTGGAATTGACCAATGCCGTCCTGCAGCGCCAATTGCGCGATGCCCCGGCGGGGGTGTTCCGCACCAAGGCGCCGGACGGGTCGGACATCATGGTGGCCTATCGGGCGCTCAAGGGCTTTCCGCTGGTGATCGTCACCTCGGTCCCGGCGCGCGAGGTCTATGCCGCCTGGGTCCAGCGCAGCCAGCGTCTGGTGACCATGGCGCTGCTGGTGGCGGCCACCTTCGTGGTGCTGGGCGCCCTGGGCATCCGTCTGTCGCAGCGCGACCGCCACCGGGTCACCAGCCTGTCCAGCCGCCTGTCCGACCAGGACCGGCTGATCCAGGACGTGCATCAGCGCATTCGGGGCAGTCTGCAGGTGCTGGCCGGCCTCATGGCCGCCCGCAGCCCAATGCCCGCCGGTCTCATGCCCGCGAGTCCCGAGGCCGCGGCACCGCCGGCCATGATGCCGGGCGACGTGGATATGGCCCATCATCTGCGTCTGCTGCTGAACAGCCTGGGCGACGCGCATAACTGCCGCCAGCGCGGCATCAGCCTGGCGACGGCGGTGGAGCCCCTGGTCCTGGATCTCGAACGCGCCCTGCCCGTGGCCCTTCTGGTGGACGAGGCGGTGCGCAACTCCCTGGCCCATGCCTTCCCGCCCGGCAATCCCGGCCGGATCGAGCTGGTGCTGGCGGTGCATGAGGGGCAGGCGCTTCTGTCCATCCGCGACGATGGCACCGGCCTTCCCGCCCGAAAGCAAGCCGACCCCGCCAGCCTGGGCCTGCGCCTGATGCAGGTGCTGGCCGACCAGCTGGGCGGCCGCCTATATCTGGACGGCAGCGAAGGGACGACGGTACGGCTGGCTTTCGCGGTTTAGGGTCGGCTACCGGCCCTCGCGCCACCAGGCCATGATCAGGCCGCCCAGGCCCAGCAGCAGGACCAGGGCCACGGGCAGCAGGGGGGTGTCGGTGACGGCGGTGACCAGGCGCTGGTTGTTCTCGCGCAGGCCCATCCAGCTGCTGCCATGGGCTGCCTGGTCCGGGTCCACCCGGCGCAGGTCGGGCAGCCCATCGGCGGCCAGCCAGCGCAGGCCGCCGCCGGTGGCTTGGGCCACCGGGGCCAGCCGTTCGGCGGTGGCGGTCAGGTCGGCCATCTCCACCGGGTTCAGGCCGCCCACGGCGGCGATGGCGGTGCGCTCGCCGTCCGAGACGCGGTACAGTCCGGCCTGCTCGACGCCCAGGCTGCCCAGGGCGCGGCCGTCGCCTTGGTCCTGCAGCGCCACGGTGCGCTCGCTGCGGTCGGGCAGGGTGACGGTGACCTCGGTCCGGTCCGGGGTCAGCGAGCGGCG
>CAYOKN010000045.1:12005-14543 GCA_964404545.1 uncultured Rhodospirillaceae bacterium
CGCAGCTGCTCCTCTTCCAGCTCGGGTTCCTTCATCAGCCAATGGGCCAGCCGGCGCAGCAGCTCGGCCTGGGGGCCGCCGCCCTCATAGCCCCGGGTCCACAGCCAGATGGTATCGCTCATCAGCTGCGCCACCCGGCCTTCGCCCACCCGGTCCAGCACCAGCAGCGGCTGGCCGCCGGCGCCCTCCATGACCACGGCGCCCCGGTCGGCGGTGGCGCCGATCTGGCGCAGCCAGGGGCCCCAGTCGGGCTGGGCACCGCCGCCGGGCAGGCCGGCGGTGACCGGATGGCGCTGGCCCAGCTCGGTGACCTGGGGCAGGAAGGCCTGTTCGCTGATCCGGCCGGTGGGCAGGGTGGGCAGGATCTCGGCCAGCGGGGTGTCGGTCATGCTGTCCAGCCCCACATATTCGGGCCCCACCGCCAGCAGCATGGCGCCGCCCTGGCGCACATAGTCCACCATGCGGCTGAAATAGATGGGCGGCACCGTGCCGCGCTGGCGGAAGCGGTCGAAGATCACCAGGTCGAAGCTGTCCAGCTTCTCCTCGAACAGCTCGCGCACCGGAAAGCTGATCAAGGCCAGCTCGCGCATGGGGGTGCGGTCGTCCTTTTCCGGCGGGCGCAAGATGGTGAAATGCACCAGGTCCACGCCGGGGTCGGCCTTCAGCAGGTTGCGCCAGGTGCGCTCGCCGGAATGGGGCTCGCCCGAGATCAGCAGCACCTTCAGCCGGTCACGTACGCCCGAGATGGCCACGGCGGCGCGGTTGTTGGCCACCGACAGTTCGCCCTCGGCGGGGGCGGCTTCCAGTTCCACCACGGTCTGGCCGCCATGGCGGATGGGCACCTCCAGCTGCTGCACCTCGTTCACCGGCACCTCCAGCACCAGCGGCGGGCCGCCGTCCAGGCGGGCCTCCACCCGGGCGGTGCCGGCGCGGCCCTTGTCCTCGACCCGCACCGCCACGGTTGCGGTGTCGCCGACGATGCCAAAGCCGGGAGCCTGCTCGACCACCAGCCGGCGGTCGCGTTCCTTGGGGGTGCCGGCCAGCAGCACATGCACGGGCAGGCCCAAGGCCTTGGGGTCTGCCGGCAGGTCGTGCACCTGCCCGTCGGTCACCAGCATCACCCCGGCCAGGCGGTTGCGCGGCAGGTCGGCCACCGCCCGCTCCAGCGCCTCGAACAGGCGGGTGCCCTGGTCCTGGCCGGGGACGCCGGTCACCCGCTGGACCCGCACTTCCAGCCCTTTCAGGCGCGCCAACCGCTGGGTCAGCCCGGCCACGGCCTGCTCGGCCTGGGCGCGGCGCTCGCCCACGCCCATGCTTTGGCTTTCGTCCACCAACACCACCGCCACATCGTCCAGCGGCGTGGCCTCCTCGCCGGCCAGGCGCGGGTTCAGCAGGGCCAGGGTCAAGGCCAGCAGGGGCAGTGCCCGCCACAACGCGCCCCGCGCCCGGCGGGCCAGGGCCAGGGCCAGCAGAGCCAGACCGGCCAGCCCCAGCAGGGCCGGCACCATCCACGGCAGCAGCGGCTGGAAGATGATGTCGGTCATCGGCGCAGCCGCTCCATGATGGAGGGCAGATGCACCTGGTCTTCCTTGTAATTGCCGGTCAGGGCGTACATCACCAGGTTGACGCCGAAGCGAAAGGCCATCTCGCGCTGATATTCGCCGCCCGGCACGGCGGGGAACAGCGGCCGGCCCATGCTGTCGGCGGCCCAGGCGGCGGCCCAGTCATGGCCGCCGATCACCACCGGCGAGACCCCGTCATTGGCCGCCAGTTCCTCGGCCCCCACCCAGACCGTGCCGCCGGCATGGCGCCCCGGCAGGTCACTGAGCAGATAGAAGCTGCGGGTCAGCACATGGTCCTGATCCACCGGCACCAGGGCGGGGATGTCCAGCCCCTCGGCCAGGCGCTGCAGCCGCTGGCCGCCCATCTCGCCGGGATCGCCGGTGTCGAACAGGATCATGCCGCCGTTCTTCATGAAGGCGTTCACCTTGGCCTGACCCTCGGGGCTGAGCGGGGCGGCGCCGTCGCGCACCGGCCAATAGAGCAGGGGAAAGACCATCAGGGGGTCCCGCTCGGGGTCCACCGCCATGGGCTCGCCCAGCACGGCGGTGGAGCGGTTGGCCAGCACCCGGGTCAGCCCGGCCAGCCCGGCGCGGCTGGTCTCGTCCTGGCGCGGGTCGTTGGTCTTCACGAAGGCCAAACGGGTTTGCAGCGCCGCCTGTTCCGCCGGGGCCGCCTGGGCCCGCGCCGGCGCCAGCAACAGCAGCGCCACCATGGCGGCGGCGCCGCCTTTCAGCAGCAGGCCGCGCAGATGCAGCCCCGCCGCCAGGTCCGCCAGGAACAGGGCCAAAGCGGCGGCCAGCAGCCAGGGCTTCAGGTCGATCTCGGGCGCCTCCTGGCCCAGGGCGGTGCGCTGGACCCCTTGGGGCCAGGCGATGGCCTGCGGTGTGGGCAGGGCAGGGGCCAGGTTGAAGGCCAGCCGTACCGAGTCGTCGCCATAGAGGCCGGGCGGCGTGCGCGGCCCCGGCTGCGCCCCGG
>CAYOKN010000046.1:0-10230 GCA_964404545.1 uncultured Rhodospirillaceae bacterium
GAGAACTTGACTTCCTTAGCAGCCATTTCGTTCGTTCCTTGATTGATCTTGGTACGGAGGACGAAGGCGGGGGCCGATTAGGCCAGCACGCCCATGATGTCGGATTCCTTCATGATCAGCAGCTCTTCGCCGTCGATCTTGACCTCGGTGCCGGACCACTTGCCGAACAGCACACGGTCGCCCACCTTCACATCCAGGGCGGCAATCTTGCCATCCTCGCCACGGGCGCCAGGGCCCACGGCGATGACTTCGCCCTGCTGGGGCTTTTCCTTGGCGGTATCGGGAATGATGATGCCACCGGCGGTCTTTTCCTCGGACTCCAGGCGGCGCACCAGCACGCGGTCATGCAGCGGGCGGAACTTCATTCACAACCTCCAGAAATGACTTCGTTGAACAGGTCGGAGCGCCGTTGTTAGCACTCCTCCCGAATGAGTGCTAACGAGATATTCGCGAGACCGGATCGAGTCAAGCGGCTTTTGGCAGCACTCCCCCACCGATGCTGCTAAGCCATTGAGCAAACACGATTTTTTCTTGATCGGCACATCTGCCCTCCCCTTATGATCAAAGGAGGGGGTTGTTGTTGACGGAGGTGCCGATGTCCAATCTGTCCGCACTGGAACGCCAGCTTCTGGGCTATCGCCTGACCACGGCCGAGATCCTGTATCACCTGCCCGACCACCCCAGGCTGCTGCAGACCTTCGTCTGGCAAGACCTGGACCTGACCCCGGACTTTCCGATCCTGCAGCGCTTCCTGGATTTCTGGGAACGGGAACTGGACGCCCGCCTGCATTCGGTCAAGGTGGCCTCGGTCCAGCTGATCAAGCCGGCGGAGGTGCGATTGGCCAAAGAGGTGGGGTTTTTACATTAACGGCCCCTCAGGCGCCGGGCGCCGCCTCCGGCGGCTTGGCTCACCTTCGCTTCGCTGCGGGGCGCTCAATGCGCCAGTCGCTTCGCTCCGGGTGCCACCACTGGAGCGCGGACGCCCTCGTCCGCACCCCTTGGTCAATCAACCCTATTCGGCCGGATCGGGATCCCCCGGCGTGCCGCCGATGCCGTCCAGGTCCTCGGCCATGCGGCGGTCGCGGCGCACCTTCTGGAACAGATAGACCCCCAGACCGCCTGAAACCAGGAACAGCACCGCCGAAATGGCGATCTGGGCCAGGCTGTCCACCTTGATGCCGCTGCCCCACAGGGCAAAAACCACGGTCTGGGGCAGATAGCCCAGCGCCGAGCCGGCAATGAAGGCGAAGGCCGGCACCGAGGACACGCCGGCCACCAGATTGGTCAGCAGGTTGTTGCCCACGGGCAGAAAGCGGATCAGCAGGGTCATGCTGAAGGGATGGCCCTTCAGGAAATGGTCCACCTTGGCGATGCGGTGGGCGAAGCGCGCCATCACCAGCTCGCGCCCGAACAGGCGGGCATAGAAGAAATTCACCACGCAGGCCAGCACGGTGGCCAGTACCGCCAGGCCGCTGCCGATCCAGAAACCGAAGGCATAGCCGCCCAGAAAGGCCACCATCTGGCGCGGGAAGCCCAGCGCCAGGGCCAGGAGGCCCATGCCCACGAACAGGGCCTCGCCATAGAGGCCCTGGCCGCGCACCTCCTCATCGATCCAGTGTTCGTCCAGGATGCCGTGCAGGCCCGAGGCCTTCACCGCCCAGCCGATGGCGGCCAGGGTAAGCATCAGCACCGCGCCCTTCAGCAAAAGGCGCAGGCCGGAAGGCTTCTTCTCCTCGGAGGCTTCGGCAGCGGACACTGCGGTCAATCGTGATGCTCGATGACGGGCCGGGTGGCGCGGGCCTGCAGCCACATGACGCCGAACAGATCGACGATGCCCACCCACAGCCGGTTCCACACACCGTATTTCGAGGTGCCGCGTTCACGCGGGCGGTGATTCACCCGCACGCTGACCACCTGGCCGCCATGGCGCAGCATCAGCGCCGGCAGGAATCGGTGCATATGCTTGAAATGGGGAAATTCCAGAAAGGCCTGGCGCGGGAACAGCTTGAGCCCGCAGCCGGTGTCGGGGGTGTCGTCGTTCAGCAGGCTGGCGCGCACCCCATTGGCGATTTTCGAGGACCAGCGGCGAATGCCATCGTCCTGGCGCTTCTGCCGGTGGCCGGCCACCATGAACAGGCCCTGGCGGTCGGCCGGTTCCTGGCGCAGCCGTTCCAGCATGGCGGGAATGTCGGCGGGATCGTTCTGGCCGTCCCCATCCAGGGTGGCGATCAGCGGCGCGCGGGCGAATTTGACGCCGGTCACCACCGCCTGGCTCTGACCGCAGGAGGCCTTGTGCCGCACCACCCGCAGGCGCGGGAACTGGGCCTTGGCGTCGGTCAGCATGCGGGGCGTGGCGTCGTCCGAGCCATCGTCCACATAGATCACCTCGAACTCCAGCCGGCCATCCAAGGCGGCGTGGATTTCCTGAACCAGGGGGAAGATATTCTCGGCCTCGTTCTTCACCGGAACGACGACCGCAAGCTGGGGCGCGGGCAGGATGTCAGTCATGGGCGCGGTTGTACACCCGCCGGGGGGCGGGTGGAAACCGGAAATTATCCGCGTCGAAGCGCAGAAATACGCAGATGAATGGGATGCACGCAGATGATGGCAGCCATCACACCGCCGTGCCGCCCACGGTGATGCGGTCGATCAGCAGGCTGGGCTGGCCCACGCCCACGGCCACGCTCTGGCCGTCCTTGCCGCAGGTGCCGACGCCGGTGTCCAGTTCCAGGTCGTTGCCGATCATGGAGATCTGGCCCATGACCTCGGGCCCGTTGCCGATCAGGGTGGCGCCCTTGACCGCCGGACCGATCTTGCCGTTTTCCACCAGATAGGCCTCGGAGGCCGAGAAGGTGAATTTGCCGCTGGTGATGTCCACCTGGCCGCCGCCGAAATTGACGGCATAGAGCCCCTTCTTGACCGAGGCCAGGATCTCGCCAGGGTCCTTGTCGCCGGCCAGCATGAAGGTGTTGGTCATGCGCGGCATGGGCAGCGCGGCATAGGACTGGCGCCGCCCGTTGCCGGTGCTTTGGGTGCCCATGAGGCGGGCATTCAGCCGGTCGAAGATATAGCCGGTAAGGATACCGTCCTCGATCAGGGTGGTGCGGCTGGTGGGCGTACCCTCGTCGTCGATGGACAGCGAGCCGCGCCGGTTCAGGATGGTGCCGTCATCCACCACGGTGACACCCTTGGCCGCCACCTGCTGGCCGATACGGTCCGAGAAGGCCGAGGTCTTCTTGCGGTTGAAGTCGCCTTCCAGGCCATGGCCCACCGCCTCGTGCAGCAGCACGCCGGGCCAGCCGGGGCCCAAGACCACCGGCATCTCGCCGGCCGGGGCAGGAATGGCGTCCAGGTTCACCACCGCCTGACGGATGGCCTCGTCCACCGCATGATGCCAATTGAAGGGCACCAGCACCGGTTCGTAGCTGGTACGCCCGCCCATGCCATGGCCGCCGGTCTCCATGCGGCCATCGGGACCCGCCACCACCACCGAGACATTGAAGCGGATCAGCGGACGGATGTCGGCCGCCTGCTGGCCGTCGGCGCGCAGGATATGCACCGCCTGCCACGAGCCGGTGAGCGAGACGCTGACCTGCTTGACCCGGGGGTCACGGCCGCGGGCATAGCTGTCCACCTCGGACAACAGCTTCACCTTGTCGGCGAAGGGCACCAGGTTCAGCGGATTGAGATCGGAATAGAGCACCCGGTCGGTCTTGCTGGGGCCCTGGGCCAGGCTGCCGGAATGGCCCCGGCGCACCGCACGCACGGCGTCGGCGGCCCGCTGCAGCGCGCCCTCGGTCAGGTCCGAGGAATGGGCATAGCCGCTGGCCTCGCCAGCCACGGCGCGCAGGCCGAAGCCCTGGCTGCTGTCGAAATTGGCCGATTTGATGCGGCCATCGTCCAGCAGCATGCTTTCCGACTGGCGGTATTCCAGGAACAATTCGCCATCATCGCAGCCCTCGAGGGCCTCGCGCACGATCCGCTCCACCTCGCCCTGGTCCAGCCCGGCGCGGTGAAAGAACAAATCGGTGGTGGCGGCGAGATGGGGCTGGGCCATGGGCCTTCCTCTCCTGGAGCTGGGGAACGACACTATTGGACAGGATGCGCGCACGCTTGGCAAGCCGGCCCAACTGGCGGATATATGGGGCATGACCCACGCCCTTGCACCCTCTGCCGGCCAGCCGGCCCTGACCGAGCACCCTTTGCGCGGGGTGCTGTCGGCGGAAATCCATGCACGCCCTTTCGAGACCTTCAAGCCGCCGGTGCGGGCCTCGCATCTGGCACTGACCACCGGCGAGACCGGCGCCGGCGCCGACCGGGCACATCTGTTGGCCCTGTGCGCCCGCTTTGGCGTGGAGCCGCCGGCCGAGGGCGCCATCCATTTCAGCCGCGACTTCGGCGCCTTCCGCCTGCGCTGGGAACGGCATACGGAATTCTCGACCTATACGGTCTATCGCTTCGACGCCTTCCCGGACCCCTTCGCCGAGACCGCCTTGGGGCTGGTGCCCGCCGATTGGCTGGCCGAGGTGCCGGGCGAGCTGCTGGCCGCCGCCCATGTGGCGCTGGACGATGTGGAGCGCGGGCCGGACGAGCTGGCCCGCCTGTTCGAGGGCAATATGCAGGCGGGCAGCCGCATGCTGGGCGGCGCCGCCCAGGCCTGGACCGACCATGTGATCCATGGCGACGGCTTCGGCCGCATCCTGGTGCGCGACTGCGGCATGACCGCCGGCCAGTGCGGCCGGCTGGTGCAGCGCCTGCTGGACATCGACACCTATCGCATGATGGCGCTGCTGGCCCTGCCGGTGGCGCGCAGCGTGGGCCCCAAGGTGGCCCAAGTGGAGGCCGGCCTGACCGCCATCGTGAGCCGCATGGCCGGGGCTGGCGGCGACGACCGCGGATTGCTGGACGACCTATCGGCCCTGTCCGCCGAGGCCGAGGCAGCCCAGGCCCAGGCCAGCTTCCGCTTCGCCGCGGCGCGGGCCTATCACGACCTGGTGCAAAAGCGCATCGACGAGCTGCGCGAGGACCGCATCCCCGGCACCCAGACCATCGCCGAATTCCTGGAACGGCGCCTGGGCCCGGCCATGAAGACCTGCGAGGCCACCCGCGAACGGCAGGAGGGCCTGTCACGCCGCCTGACCCGCGCCTCGGCGCTGCTGCGCACCCGGGTGGACATCGCGCTGGAGGAAAAGAACCGCGACCTGCTGAAATCCATGAACCGCCGCGCCGAGATGCAGCTGCGGCTGCAGGAAACGGTGGAAGGCCTGTCGGTGGTGGCCATCAGCTACTATGTGCTGGGCCTCCTGGGCTATGCCGCCAAGGGCGCCAAGGCCGGCGGGCTGCCGGTCAATCCCGATGTGGCGGTGCTGCTGGGCCTGCCGGTGGTGCTGGGCCTGGTCTGGCTGGGCGTGCGCCGCCTGCGCAAGGCCCTGGGCAACGGCCACGGCGAGGATTGAGGGCGGCGGGGTGGGCCGTGTTCGTGCTTCGACAGGCTCAGCATAAGGGCGTTCTTTTCGCCCCAGCATCGAAGACACGACTGGGGACGGATCAAATCCACATGGCGGGCTGCTGGCGGGCTTCCATGGGCAGGTTTTCGCCCAGCAGCCGGTCGCGCGGGAACCAGACGCGGACGGTGGTGCCCTCGCCCGGAGTGCTGTGCAGTTCCATGCTGCCGCCATGCAGCTCGATCAGCGAGCGCACCAGGGGCAGGCCCAGGCCGGTGCCTTCATGCTTGCGTTCCAGGCGGCTGTCCACTTGGCCGAACATGCCCATGGCCTTGGGAATGTCCTCGGCGGCCATGCCCACGCCGGTATCGGCCACCTCCAGATAGAGCCGGCCATCCTCGGCGGTGCCGCAGCGCACAGCGATGCGGCCGCCGGCCGGGGTGAATTTGATGGCGTTGGACAACAGGTTCAGCAGCATCTGCTTGATGCGGCGGCTGTCGCCCAGCAGTTCCGGCAGCTCCTGCGCCATCTGCAGATCCAGGCGCAGGCCGCCGGCGATGGCGCGCTCGCGCACCATGCGAACGGTGTTCTCCACCAACAGGCCGGGGCCAATCCGTTCCTCATGCAGGGGCATGCGCCCGGATTCCAGGCGCGAAACGTCCAGGATGTCGTTGATCACGTCCAGCAGATGCTTGCCGGAGTCGTTGATGTTGCGGCAATAGGCCTGGTACTGGCTGCTGCCCAGGGGGCCGAACACCTCGGTCATCATCACTTCGGAAAAGCCGATGATGGCGTTCAGCGGCGTGCGCAGCTCGTGCGACATATTGGCCAGGAACTCCCCCTTGGTCCGGCTGGCCAGCTCGGCTTGCTCCTTGGCCTCGCGCATGTCCTCCTGGGCGCGCTTCAACTGGGTGATGTCGGTATAAAGCGCGCAGGTATAGCCGTCCGGGGTCCGCCGCTCGTTCACCAGCAGCCAGCCGCCGCTGGGGGTGCGCAGTTCCAGCGGCATGCCGGGATTCCGGTGCATCTGCTGCCGCAGGGCGACCCAGGCCTCCTCCTCGCCTGGCGCGACCTGGTAGAGGCCCCGCCGCAGGCCCTCGCGCACCACCTCCTCGAAGCTCATGCCGGGTTCGGCATAGGCCTCGATGCCGTGGAACAGCACCTCCATGGCCGGATTGATCACCACCAGCCGGTCATCGGGGTCCCACAGCATGAAGCCTTCGGGCATGGAGGAGACGGCGCGGCCCAGCAGATTATGGGCCTGCTGCTCGACCAGCAGGCGGTTCTCGGCCTGCTGGCGCTCCAGGTTGCGCGACAGCCGCAGCAGCATGGACAGCAGCCACAGATTGATGCCCACCACAGACATCTGCACCGCCAGCATGGCCCCGTGGCTGACCTCGTAGTCGATCCCGGTCACATGCAGCCCGCCCTCCACCAGCAGGGCGCTGGTGGCCAAGGCGGCGACCACGAGGACGATGCGCTGGCGCTGGTTGGTGGCGATGGCGGCCTGGGTCACGATCGCGCGCGAACCGGCCTGGCCTCGGCCTGCGGCCTGGTCTGATGCATCAGCCATAACAACACCGTGAGCAGGGCCAGGGCGCCGCCCTGATGCGCGACCCCCAGTCCCAGCGGAACAAGGGTCAGCAGGGTGGCGACGCCAAGGCCGGCCTGAAGCAGAACGATGATCATGAGCCCGAGCCCCCCTTTACGCAGCACGCCCGGCTGCCGCATCAGCCCGGCACCGACGGCCAGGGCGGCCGCCAGAGTGATCAGGGCCAGCAGGCGGTGAGTCCATTGCACCGTGCCGTGATTTTCCGACAGGTTCCGCCACACCGGCTCCAATATCCACATGTTCTCAGGGATCAGCCGACCGTTCATCAGAGGAAAAGTATTATAGACCAGGCCCGCATCCAGCCCGGCCACGAAGGCCCCATAAAGGACGGTCAGGCCCGCCAGAAGAAGCAAGCCTCTTATACTTTTGGTCAGGCGGCGGGAGACCGGCCGCGGGACCGGCGCCAACAGGTCCAGCACAGTCCACAGCAGCAGGCCATAGATCAACAGCGCCAGCCCCAGATGGGCCGCCAGCCGGTAATGGCTGACCGATGGCTGGTCCACCAGACCGCTTTTCACCATGAACCAGCCCAGGAACCCTTGCAGTCCGCCCAGCAGGAACAGCAGCGCCAGGCGGCGCGCCAGCCCCAGGCCGATGCGGCCCTGGGCCAGGAACCACAGGAAGGGCAGCAGGAACACGGCGCCGATCAGCCGCCCCCACAGGCGGTGCACATATTCCAGCCAGAAAATGCCCTTGAACTCGTCCAGGCTCATGCCCCGGTTCACCAGCCGGTATTCCGGGAACAGCTGGTAATGGGCAAAGGCCGCCCGCCAATCCTGCTCGGTCAGGGGCGGCAGCAGGGTGAACAACTGCCAGCGGGTCATGGACAGCCCCGACCCGGTCAGCCGCGTGGCGCCGCCCAGCAGCACCATCACCGCCACCATCCCGCAACAGACCAGCAGCCACCAGGCCACCGGGCGCAGGGACGGCGCGGGCCGGGCCATGGCGCCGGTCTGGGTCAGTGCGGTCATGCGGAGCTCCCCCTGGTGTGGCGGTACGCTCCTTTAGGTTGGATCGGGCGGCGGGCGGTGCAAGCGGGACCCTAGGCCCCCTCCTTGCCCCAGCGGCGGTGCAGCCACAGCCACTGGCCGGGCGAGGCCCGCACCCAGCCTTCGATTACGGCATTCACCTTGGTCATCAGCGCCATCAGGTCGGCATGGCGGTCACCGCTGTCGGGCAGGTCGATCGGCGGTTCGATCACCAGCTTGAAGCGGGCGCCGCCGATGCGCACCACATGGGCCGGCACCACCGGGCAGCGGTATTTCAGGGCGAACTGGGCCAGGGCCGGCGCGGTCATGGCGTCACGGCCGAAGAAGGGCACCGGGATGCCGTCATTCATCTTCTGGTCCACCAGCATCCCCAGATGGCCGCCCTGGTTCAGCCAGGCCAGCACCTGGCGCGCCCCCTGGGCGCCCTTGGGGAAATAGGTGCCGATGTCGGCGCGGCCCCGCACATAGAGCTTTTCCACCAGCGGATTGTTGGCGGCGCGATAGACCAGGCCCATGGGCAGGCCGATGCGGGCGGCGCACAGGGCCTCCAGCTCCCAATTGCCCATATGGGCCGAGAACAGAATGCCGGGCCGCCCGTCGTCACGCAGCGCCTCCAGATGCTCCAGCCCCTCGACCTCGACCCGCTCGCCGGGGCCGAAGGTGAAGGACTTCAGATGCGGAAACTCGCCGGCTACCCGGCCCAGATTGTCCCACATCTCGTCCAGCACCGCCTCCAGCCGGGCTTCGTCCCAGTCGGGGAAGCAGGCCTGCAGGTTGGCCCGCGCCCGCCGGGACAGCCGCAGGCGCGGCCCCACGGTGCGGGCGATGGCCCCGGCCAGGCCCGAGGACCAGTCCAGCGGCAGGGCGGCAAAGGCGCCATAGACCGCCAGCACCGCCCATCCTTCCAGGCGCTTGCGCAGGCTCATGGCCTTACCGCCCCGGCGAGCAATGCCTTGAGCACGGTCTCGCTGTCCCAGCGGACGCCCACCAACAGGGCCTGCATCTGCGCGCGGAGGTCGCATGGAACCCGGACCAGATCCTTTTCCGTGGTTACCAGCCGGGCATCCAGGGCCCGCGCCTGCGACACCAGCCGTTCCAGCTCGGACCGCTCATAGGGATGGTGGTCCGGATAGGCGTGGGTGGCCAGCAGGTCGGCCCCCAGTTGCCGCAGGGTGGTGAAGAACTTCTCGGGACGGCCGATCCCGGCAAAGGCCACCACCCGCTCTCCGGCCAATTTCTCGGCCTGGCCGGGAAGCGGCTCGAGGCGGGCATGCAGCACAGGCAGGTCTCGGGCATGGCGGGCGGCCCCCGTTGCGTCGTCGCCCAAGACTACCACCGCATGGGCGCGCTGGAGACCTGTCCGGACCGGCTCCCGCAATGGTCCAGCGGGCATAACCCGGCCATTGCCAAAGCCGTAGCCGCCATCCACCACCACCAGCGAAAGGTCCTTGTCCACACCGGGATTCTGGAAGCCGTCATCCAGAATGATGGCGCCGCAACCGGCTGCTTCGGCCGCCAGCACGCCGGCCGGACGATGGCGCGCCACCCAGGTCGGGGCGAAGCGGGCCAGCAGCAGCGGCTCGTCGCCCACCAGCTCGGGACCATGCCGGTCAGGCTCCACCTTCAGCGGCCCCTGGGCCGAGCCGCCATAGCCCCGGCTGACGAAGGCCGGCGAGACGCCCATGCTCCACAGCATCTCGGCCACGGCCAGGGCCACCGGGGTCTTGCCGGCGCCGCCGGCCACCAGATTGCCGATGCAGATCACCGGCACCCCGGCCCGATGGGGCCGCGCGAAGGTCTGGCGGATGTCACCGCCCAGACCATAGAGCCAGCCCAGCGGCGCCAGCAGCGCCGCCAGCGGCCCGCCCCGATGCCAGAATTCAGGCGCCTGCATGGGCTGCCTCCGCCCGCCGCAGCCAGGGCTCCAGCAGGTCCGCCACCGCCGGCAGGGAATGGGCCTGGCTTTCCGCGAAGGCCTGAGCCTCGGCGCCGCGCCGGGCCACCTCGGCCGGATCGCCCAGCAGCCGGTCCAGCGCCCGGGCCAGGTCCGCTTCGTCGGCCACCGGGTGGGCCGCGCCCCGCTCCAGCATGGCCGGCGCCATCTCGGGGAAATTCTCCATATGCGGGCCCACCAGCACCGCACAGCCCAGCCGGGCCGGCTCCAGCGGATTTTGGCCGCCATGGG
>CAYOKN010000046.1:10282-14501 GCA_964404545.1 uncultured Rhodospirillaceae bacterium
ATGGTGTCGGCCACATAGACCTGGGTGTCGGGGCCCGGCGTCTCTCCGGCGCCCCGGCGCACCACCACCAGCCCCTGGGCCGCCAGCTCGGCCGCCACCGCCTCGCCCCGGTTGGGATGGCGCGGCACCACCAGGGTCAGCAGCCCGGCATGGCGGCCGGCCAGCACCTGATGCACCCGCCCGCACAGGGCTTCCTCGCCCGCATGGGTGCTGGCGGCCAACCAGCGCGGCCGATGGCCGACGGCCTCCTGCACGGCCTGCAGCGCCGCCAGGTCGGCGGGCAGCGGGTCGGCGGCGAATTTCAGATTGCCCAGGCAGCGGGCCTCGCGCGCGCCCAGACGGCGCAGCCGGTCGGCATCGCCCTCAGTCTGGCCCAGGCACAGCTCAAAGCAGCCCAGCAGGCGGCCAATGGTGCCCGGCACCCGGCTCCAGCCGGCAAAGCTGCCCTCGGACACCCGGCCGTTCAGCAGCAGCATGGGAATGGCGCGGCGCGCCGTCTCCTGCATCAGGTTGGGCCAGAATTCGGATTCGATCCACAAGGCCAGATCGGGCCGCCAATGGTCCAGGAAGGCGCGCACATAGCCCGGCCGGTCCACCGGCACGAACTGGTGCAGCGCCCCCGGCGGCAGGCGGTCGGCCATCAGGCGGGCCGAGGTGACCGTGCCGGTGGTGATCAGCACGGTGACGGCGGGATGGGCGGCGCGCAGGGTGGCGATCAGCGGAAGCACCGACAGGCTTTCGCCCACGCTGGCCGCATGCATCCACACCAGCGGCCCGGCAGGGCGGGCCAGACCGGCGCGGCCCAGGCGCTCGGGCAGGCGCTGCGGGTCTTCCTTGCCGCGCTGCCGGCGCTGGTCCAGATAGCGTTCGATCAGCGGTCCGCCCGCCTGGGTCAGCAGGCGATAAAGGCCCAGGATCATGCCCCCTCCCCAGCCGGCTCCGGGTCCGGCTCGGGCAGCGGCTCGGCGGGCGGCACCGGCTCGTGGCCCATGAGGCGGTCGGCCTCGGCTCCGAGATGGTTCAAGACCTCTTCCACCTGCAGCCGCGCCGCCTCCAAGGCCGCCTCGTCGGCATCGCGGGGCACCACGATGGGCTGGCCCCAGATGAACACCCCCTCGGAGAAGGGGCGCGGCAGGGCGAAGCGGTCCCAACTGGACAGCAGCTTGCGGTGACGGGCCGAGAAGCTGAGCGGGATCACCGGGCAGCCCGACAGCTTGGCCACCATGGCCACGCCGCCCGAGGCACGCTGGCGCGGGCCACGCGGGCCGTCGGGGGTGATGCCCACGCATTCGCCCCCTTTCAGCAGCTTCAACATGCCGCGCAGGGCGGCGCCGCCGCCGCGCGAGCTGGAACCGGCCACGCTCTTGATGCCGAAATGGGCCACGGTGCGGGCGATCAGCTGGCCGTCGCGGTGGTGCGAGATCAGCATGGAAATGGGCACGCCGCGCCGCCAGCTGTGCGACATCATCAACAACCGGCCATGCCAGAAGGCCAGGATGAAGGGCTTGCCGCTGTCCCAATAGGCGGCCGGAATTTCGCCGTTCAGGGTGCGCCAGCGGCCGCTGGCTCCGGCCAGGCGGATATATTGGGCCGCCAGCCAGCACAGCAGGCCGCGCACCCGCTCGGACTTGCCGATGCGCTTGGCCAGGCTCACGGCGCCGGAATTCCCGGCTGCTGCTCCTCGGCGAACTGCAGCGCATAAAGACGGGCATAGGCGCCCCCCCGGGCCAGCAGCTCGGCATGGCTGCCGCTTTCCACCACCCGGCCCTGATCCATCACATGGATCACATGGGCGTCCACCACGGTGGACAGGCGATGGGCCACCACCAGGGTGGTGCGGCCCTGCATCAGGCGGGTCAGGGCCGCCTGCACGGCACGCTCGGATTCCGTGTCCAGGGCGCTGGTGGCCTCGTCCAGCAGCAGGATCGGGGCGTTGCGCAGCATGGCCCGGGCGATGGCCAGGCGCTGACGCTGGCCGCCGGACAGGCGCACGCCATGCTCGCCCACCACGGTGTCATAGCCTTCGGGCAGGCTTAGGATGAAATCATGGGCGGCGGCGTTGCGCGCGGCCTCGTAGATGTCCTCGTCCGTGGCGCCGAAACGGCCATAGGCGATGTTCGCCCGGATGGTGTCGTCGAACAGGGTGACTTCCTGGCTGACCAGGGCGATGTCGGCCCGCAGCGAGGCCAGCGTCACCGCCCGCACATCCTGGCCGTCGATCAGCACCCGGCCGTCGGTCACGTCATAAAAGCGCGGGATCAGGTTCAGTACCGTGGACTTGCCGGCGCCCGAGGCGCCCACCAGGGCCACGGTGCGGCCCGCCGGAACCACCAGGTCCAGCCCGTCCAGGGCGGTCTTGCCGCCGTCATAGGTGAAGAACACGCCCTCGAACCGCACCTCGCCGCCCAGATTGTTCAGGGGCTGCGCGTCGGGGCGGTCCTGGATCGAGGGCTTCACCTCAAGCAGGTCGAACACCCGCTGCGCCGCCGCCAGCCCTTCCTGCAGGTTGGAATTCAGGTTGGCCAGCGCCTTCATGGGCTGATAGGCCATCAGCAGCGCGGTGATGAAAGAGAAAAAGGCGCCGGCCGTGGTCTCGCCTTCGATCACCCGGGCGCCGCCATAGACGATCACCACGGTGACCGCCACGCCGCCCAGGGTTTCCATGATCGGGCTCGAGGCGGCGCGGGTACGGCTGGCCTTGTAGGTCAGCCCGAACACCGTCTCGACGATGCTGGAATTCTTGGCCTTCTCATAGGCCTCCATGCCATAGGCCTTGACCACCCGCATACCCTGGAAGCTCTGCTCCAGCAGGGTGGTGAACTGGCCCATCTGCTCCTGGGTGTTGGCCGTCACCCGGCGCATGCGCCGGCCGATCTTGGCGATGGGCAGGATGGCGATGGGAAAGACGAAGAAGGACACCGCCGCCAGCAGCCAGTCCTGATAGAACATGACGGCCACCAGGAACACCACCGACAACAGGTCCTTGCCGAAGCCGGTCAGGGCATTGGACACCGCCGCGCGCATCATGGTCACGTCGTTGGTGAAGCGGCTGACCAGCTTGCCGGTGCTGGTGTTGTGGAAGAAGGCGATGTCCATGGTCATCAGATGGGCGAACAGCCGGATCTGCATGTCGCCGATGATGCGCAGGCCGATATAGGACATGAAGGCCGATTCGCCGAAGCTGGCCAGGCCCTTGATGGCAAAGGTCAACAACACCGCCCCGCCCACCGGCCAGAGCAGGTCCATGTCCTTGTCCACGAAGATCTTGTTGACCACCGGGTCCATCAGCCAGGCGGACAGCGCCGTGGCGCCGGCCACCAGCGCCATGCAGAACAGCGCCAGCACCAGCCGCCCCACATGGGGGCGCAGACCTTCGCGCACCAACCGGCGCACCAGGGTCCAGGTGGATTGGTCGAGGCGGACTTTCTTCTTCTTGCTCAAAACGGAACGGTCCCGGGACTAGTCGCGGCGGACCATAACACGGCCCCGGGGAATTGCGCACTCCCCTTGGCGCGCCCCCTAGACCGCCACCAGTTCCTTGTTCAGCGAGAAGGCCAGCTGCAAGGCCTGGGAAGGATTGGCGCCGGGCGGGCTGATCAGCTGGGCGCTGATCAGATAAACCCGACCCTCCTTACCGCCGAAGCGGTGCCACCAGCGCACGCTGGCGCTGTCCCCCTCGTCGCTGGTCTCGGTGGTTCCATAGCGCAGCAGGGCGCCATCGGGCAGTTCGTCCAGTTGGCGGTCGGCGGCGCCCTGTTCGGCGGCGTTGTCGGACAGGCTGCCGGCGAAGCCGCGCGCGGCCTCGATCAGTTGGGCTGCCGGCAGGGGCTGGGGCGGGGCGATATCCTGGTAATCCAGCAGCAGTTCCAGCCCACCTTCGGGGCCCGAACAGGCGATGCGGCCGTCATCGGCCGGCTCGGAGGTCCAGTCGTCGGGCAGGGACAGGGTGAAGCGGTCGAAGAATCGTTCGGAACGCACGGGCGGTTTACTCCGGCTGGGGACCCAGATGGATCAGGTCGGCATGGGCGATATGGTCCGCCGCCCAGTAAGTGAGGAAATCGCGCACCAGATCCAAGGGCGCCATCTCGCCCCGCTGCACCCGGGCCGTGGCGTCGTCCAGGGCTTTCAGCAGCCGCTCATGGGCGCCATGATGGGCGGCGGCCACCTGGGCGCTGCAGGCGCTGTCCATCAGCTCTTCCTCGGTGCGGAAATGATAGGC
>CAYOKN010000047.1:0-14415 GCA_964404545.1 uncultured Rhodospirillaceae bacterium
CGGCTCATGGCGTCACCCACCACAGCAGCGCGGCCAGCGCCGCCGGCAGCACCACCAGCACCAGCAACAGCCAGGCCGCCTGGGCCCGGCGCCGGGCACGCCCCAGCCGGCCGCGCCGGCTCTCGCGGGTCTCCTCCATGGCCAGGCAGCGGCAGATCAGCAGGTTCGACATGCATCCTCCCCCTGGCAATCGCAGCCATACCAAAAGCGCATCACGCACCCGCCGGGCCGCGTCGGCAGCTCCGCATCGGCCGCCGCCAGCTCGGCGCGCGCCAAATCCTGGGCCAGTTCCTGGGCCAGTTCCTGGGCGGGTGGAGGGCTCACAGCTCGAAACTCCCCTGCTCCAGGGCCTCGGCCGCCCGGGCGCAGCCGGTCACCCCGGCACGCGGCACGGCCACGGGGGACGGCGTCCGCATCCGCTGCGGCGCCCGGGCACAGTCCAGGCCGAACTCATAGCGCCGGGCCAGGGCCTCCTCGGCAAAGGGATTGGGCTGGTCGGCGCAGCCTTCGCGCACCGCCGCCACACCCGCCCACATGGCCTCGATCTCGGCATGCTGGCCGCTCAGGGCCAGGGCCTCGCGCACATGGGCCTCAACCATCTGCCCCATGGTCATCCTCCCACCACCTGGCGCCAGCGATCCCGGCGCCGCCGGTCCTGCCGCTCGCGCACATGATTGACCAGCCGCACCCCGGCCAGCTGCAGCCACCGGGCCAGGCCCAGCAGCACGCGCTCACGCAGGGGCAGCGGCCCGGCCATGTCAGCCTCCCCGCCGCAGGGTCACGATGGCCTGGCCCAGTTGGTCCAGCTGCGCCTGCAGCTCGCGCACCTGCGCCGCAATGGCCTCCTCGGCCGCCGGCGTGGGCTCCACCGCCGCCAGCTCCAGCAGCATGGCCGGCCCGAACAGCACAAAGGCGCGCAGCAGCGCCCGCGCCTGCGGTCCCTGCCCGGCCAGCCAGCCCTCGGCGGTCCGCAGTTCCACGCGGAAATCCCGCGCCACATGCTTGGCCGCCGACCGCCCCACCGGATAGCGCCGCCGCAACGCCGCCGCCCAGGCCTGGCCGAACGCCACCGCATCCGGCAATTGCTCCGTAGTCGCCCGCATGGTTTCACCCTCCCGCATCCGCCAAACTTCAAGGCGGATCGGGGGGGCACCCTGCGAAGCGCCCACCAGGTTCACGGTCAAGGAAAGGTCAAGTTGCTGCCGGGCCGGGGCTGCCACCCCGCCCGGCACCCGCACCAGGCACCCGAACAGATCCCGCTCAACCGGCGCCATGACACACCCCTACGGACATGCCGAACGCGGCCGACGACAGGATGGTGGAACTGCGTTCCTCCAGATCGGGCAGATCATAGAAGTCGTTGGGCGTCACCCGGCCACCAGTGGCACGGAAGATGCGGACCATTACCTCCGGGTCAGGCCGCTGCACCCGCTTGGCATAACGCCAGGCGGTCTTGGCGGTGGCCACCTGGATGCGCTTGGCCGCCTCTTCATAGGTGAGCTTCTCGCTCTTGATCCATTGGTCGAAGTCCATGACCCAAAAGGTATGTCTAATTCAGACACGCCCGTCAACAGTTTGCGTGTCTTGATCCGACATAGCCCCAGATGTCCGAAACGGACAAAATGACGGACACACGGACACACCGGCACCCATGAGCGACAGGCCAAAGAACAGGATCGAGGAAATCCGCAAGGCGCGTGGCTACTCCATGGAGGAGTTGGCGCAGCGCGCCAACACCACGGCCAGCCAGATCAACAAGCTGGAAAAGGGCCGCGTCAGCCTCACCCTGGAATGGATGTACCGCCTGGCTAATGCCCTGGACTGCCATTGGAGCGAACTGCCGGCGGATACGCCGCCAGCGCCGGCCCTGGCCCCCAGGGAAGAGGCCATGCTGAACCTCTATCGCGGCCTGTCCGAGGCCCAGCAAGCCGCCATGCTGCGGCTGGTTGATACGATGGCGCAACCATCCCCCGGCACCGACGACAACCAAGAAAAGAAAAGCAGCGGCTGACGCCGATTTTTTTTGACCGAAACCGCAACTTTTCGGAGCATCAATGCCGAAACATAGACCCTATGAGATGATCGCAGCAGCCGCCTTGCTTCTCATAGCTTCGTGGATCGTCTGGCACATCTCGACGGGCCGGACTTTGGTCCAAGCACCAATACGCGTCGCCCGGGTTCATGCCGTTGCCACGACAACCTTCGGCCCAACATTCATCCAGCCTTTTGAATGCGCCAAGTGGGAAAGCATTTCCGTAATGGGCGGCATCACCAAGCCTTACCCGATTGCGGTTCCGAACTGCACCGAGTTCACACCGAGCCAGCGCCGCTTTGCCTTCGTCGTGGACTACTTCGACGAGGTCGAGACAACCAAGGAACTTCGGCTTACCAATCCCATCCCGCACACAGGGGAATACCTCGACCATATGGCGCTTCTGGCAAATGAGCAGGTCACTGCGACGACAGCCCTTTTTTATTCGGGAACTGTGCTCGGCGCAGGCGGCCTGCTTATGCTTATCGCTCAATTGGTTGCCCGGCGGAGAGCGCGCCGATGAAACACCTCATCCCCCTGCTCGTGCTCGCCCTCCCCGCCCTCGCCCACGCCGCCGATCTCACCGGCCCCGCCCAGGTGATCGACGGCGACAGCCTGGTGGTGGCCGGCAAGGAGATCCGCCTGGCGGGCATCGACGTGCCCGAATGGGACCAGGTCTGCACCGGCCCCGACGGCAAGGACTGGAAGCCGGGCCAGCACGCCAGCGCCTGGCTACGCTCCCGGATCGAGGGCAAGACCGTCAGCTGCGCGCCCCAGGGCCGTGACCGCCACCGACGCATCATCGCCACCTGCTACCTGGACGGCCAGGACATCAACGCCCATCTCGCCAGCGCCGGCTGGGCCTATCCCTACACCCGCTATTCCGACCGCTACACCGCCGAGGCCTCCGCCGCCGCCCAAGCCGGCCTGGGCCTGTGGGCCGGCAAATGCCAGGTGCCGGAAGACTGGCGCCACCAGACCGACAAATGAACCAACTCACCCTGAAAGAACGCCTGTTTTTTGGGGGAGTGCTTTTCCTGTTCGTTTATGGCTGGACCGACGGCTTCTGGGGGGGCATTTCCACTATTGACCAGAGTAGAGTGGGCGCTTGGTGTCTTACTGGATGCCGGCATGAACCTGCTTGTGATTCTGCTGGGCCTGATGTCGGCCTTCATGGGCGCCGCCGGGATCGCAAGCCTTCTTAAAACCCCCCGGATTAAGGATGTGCCAGTCACCGCCTTTTATCTTTTCTTCGGCACCTTCATCCTCTGGGTCTGCTTTAAGTAACTAACATCCGCCGCCGCCGCGCGAACCCGGTTCGCCGCGCCATGTCTAAATCAGACAAAAGCGGCTTGACATCGTCTTGTCTAAATCAGACATAATGCACCCCATCACACCCAGTGATGGAGGAACCCTTGACCGCATCCACGAAATCCCGCCGCACCTCTCGCGGCCGCACCGCCGACGGGGCGCCGAACCCCATTGACGTGCATGTGGGCAACCGCATGCGCCTGCGCCGCACCCTCCTGGGCTTGTCCCAGATCGAAATGGGCAAGCAGATCGGCCTCACCTTCCAGCAGGTCCAGAAATACGAACGCGGCGCCAACCGCATCGGCGCCTCGCGCCTGTACGACATCGCCCGGGTGCTGGATGTGCCCGTCTCATTTTTCTATGACGACATGCCGCCCGCCGTTCAGGCCGCCAGCCCCGCCGGCCTGAACGCCGGCGCCCCGGCGCCGGCCATGCCCGACAAGGACCCCATGGCCAAGCGCGAGACCCTGGAACTGGTGCGCAATTACTACGCCATCCCCGAGGAGACCTTGCGGACCCAGGTTTTCGCCATGGCCAAGGCCCTGGCCAAATGCCCGCCCGCCGCCCCCGACCTGTCGCGCCCCACCCGCCCCGCCCTGGCGGCGGAATAGGAGTCCGGCATGACCGCGCCCGCCGCCCCGCCGCCCCGCCTCGACCTGGAAAACCTGGTGCACCAGGCCGTCGCCCTGGCCGAACAGGCCCGCGCCGATGGCCAGTCGGCCACCATGATCTATTGGGTATTCCAGAACCTGGCCGAGGAGTTGGAACGCCACTGGCCGATCCACGCCTCGCTGGACTGCGAATTCCGCAGCCGCGACCTGGTGCGCGCCCGCCTGGGCCGCCCGTCGGTGGCCGCCGAGGCCAAGGCCCGCAAGCTGCTGGGCCTGCAATGGAGCAGCCGGCCATGACCGCCGCCGTGACCCAGACCGTGGGCGGCAAGCCGCTGGTCGAAGCGCCCCTGGGAGACTGGCAGGCCGCCGGCTTCATGCGCCACTGGCCCAAGGACAAGCCGGACACCCCGTTCGCCCTGGCCTGCACCAGCCGGGACGAGGCCATCCGCCTCGCCCACCACATCAACCTGCAGGCCGCGAACCGGGTTCGCGCCGCCAAGGAGGCCTGATCATGGGCATGCAAAAGCTCACCCCCGAGGCCATCGGGGCCATCAAGGCCGACAAGGCCGCCGATCCGACCATCAGCCACCAGGCCCTGGCCGCGCGCCACGGCGTCAACCGCAGCACCATCACCCGCATCCTCAACGGCAACTATCTGGGCGGCGAGCCGGGCGGCCCCGAGGACCCCCAGCGCCTGCGCGCGCCCCTGGACCGCCTGGCCCTGTCACCCGTGAACGAGCGCCAGAGCTACATTGCCGACGGCATCCAGGAGCTGGCCGAAAGCATCCGCGCCAAGGGCCTGCTGCAGGAACTGGTGGCCTACGAGGACGGCGACACCTACCGCGTGGCCGAGGGCGGGCGCCGCCTGCGCGCCCTGCAATATCTGCGCGACATGGACGCCCTGCCCTCCCTGCTGGCCGATCTGGGCATCCCCGTGCGCCTGGTCACCTCGGAACGCGAGGCCCTGGTGGTCAGCGTGGTGGCCAACCTGCACAAGGAAGAGGTTCATTTCCTCGACCGCGCCCGCGCCTTCGCCCGCATCCGCGACGAATTCGGCCTGTCCGGCGCCGAGGTGGCCCGCCAGTGCAACTGCGCCCCGCGCCTGGTGCAGCAATATCTCCAGGTCCATGACCGCCTGTCCGACGCCGACAAGGCCCGCGCCATGGCCGGCGAGCTGACCTTCCGCGAGGCCCGCGACCTGGTCCAGGACCACCAGCCCACCCCGCCGCTGCCAGCCGAGCCGCCCGCCCTGCCCTTCACCCCGGCCGAAATTCGCGCCGCCGCCAGCCAGATCGGCGCCGAACGCCCGGCCGAGGGCGACAGTGTCGGCACCCGCATCCTGCAGGCCCTGGCCGAGGTCTGCGGCCGTACGGTCACCCGCGCCGACCGCCTGGGGCCCGACCTGCAGCTGGGCCGTATCGCCGCCACCATGGCCGTGGAAAAAGCCCTGGACCGCCGCCTTGACCTCTACCCCAACGCGGACATGACCGTGGGCGAGCTGATCCGCGTGGCCATCCAGAAGATGAGCCCGGCACCGCGCGGGGAGGCGCCTGTCTCGGCACCGCACCCCACGCCGGCCCCGGCGCCGTCTCGCCCTGGAAAAGTCCCCGGCGAGGTCGGCCTCCCGTCCGAATGGGCGTGCATGGCGGTCGCGTTTCGCATCGGCACCATCGAATACATCCGCCTGCGACACCGCGAAACCGGCCAGACCATCAATTTTGTTCCGGAACAAAACGACATCGTCTTGGCCTGCGCCAAGGCCGCACCGGGGAGTATCTGACATGGCCAATGACCGCGAATTGCATCTGCAAGCCCGCATGCTGGGCTGGGAACTGGGCCGCCTGGCCCGCATGAAGTCCGAGCCCAAGCGCCCGCCGGCGCCGCCCGCCCACCTGCCCGACTGGTACGGCCGCGAGCTGCAGGCCGCCTACCATCTGGGCCATGACGGCTCCGACTGCCCCATGGAGCTGATCTGATGGCCGGCGCCGTGATCGACCGCCGCCAGCTGGCGCGCAAGCTGGGCCGCTCGGTGGACTGGACCTATCGCACGCTCTACCAGCTGCACCCCGCCTTCCCGCCCCAGGTCTTGCCCGGCAGCTGGTACGAGCCCGCCGTGGACGCCTACCTCATGCGCTGGTCCCAGGGCGGCACCGCCCCCACCACGCCGGCGCCGGCCATGCCAGCCCCGCCCGCCGACGAGATCAGCGCCGCCGAAGCGCGCATGCTCGACCGCCTGGGCGCCGCCGAATGACCGCGCCCCCCGGCACCTGGCCCCTGTCGGCCGAGGAAGCGCACCTGGTCGGGCTGTGCCTGGCCATGGGCGCCACCCTCTGCCGCAGCCAGGCCGAGCTGCTGGACTTCGTCTGCACCCATCAGGACGAATTCGACCAGGTGAAGGCGGCCCGCCCCTCCATGGCCAGCGCCCTGGAAAAACGCATCGCCCGCCACCAGGCCGATCTGGACGCGCAACCATGAACTACGGCTACGCCCGCATCAGCACCGACAAGCAGGACACCGCCCTGCAGCTGGACGCCCTGGCCGCCGCCGGCGTCACCCCGGCGCGGATCTACACCGACACCCTGTCGGGCGCCCGCGACCAACGCCCCGGCCTAGCCGACGCCCTGGCCGCCCTGCAGCCCGGCGCCCGCCTGATCGTCTGGCGCATCGACCGCCTGGGCCGCTCCCTGCGCCACCTGCTGGACCTGTCCGAAACCATCGCCGGCAAGGGCGCCACCCTGGTCAGCCTCTGCGAAGGCATCGACCTCGCCACCCCGGCCGGCCGCATGGTGTTCTCGGTCCTCGGCGCCTTCGCCCAGTTCGAGCGCGACGTGATCGTGGAACGCACCCGCGCCGGCCTCGCCGCCGCCAAAGCCCGAGGCGTCCGCCTCGGCCGCCGCCCGGTGCTGGAGGGCGACCGCTACACCCAAGCCAGGCAATGGCTGATCGACGGCACCCCGGGCCACATCATCGCCCGCCGCCTGCAGATCTCCGAAGCCAGCATCTACAAAACCTTCCCCGGCGGCCGGCGCGCCCTGCTGCTGGCGGAGTCTGAATAAACCTCCGGTTCCGAGGTGCCGAAATGATCGATCCCGTCACCGAGCTGCTGAGAGCGGCCCAGAGGCCCCCTAACCGGTATCTCTGGGTGCCGTCTGACGCGATTACGTTCACCCCGAGCGTCTGTTCAGAGGTCTTTGGGGATGGCCGCGCGCTGTTCGCCTTCGGCACCATCAACAGCCGCCCGGCTTATTGGATCGTGCGCGGCGACAGCAAATGGACTTGCGGCTACGACTACGGCGCCGATGCCTCCGATGGTTCCCCCGACATTGGCGAATTCTCCGACGACATCCTGGAGGCGCTGGAGGACGAGTTCGGATCGGCCGAGTGCGGCTACGACTTCGATTACAACGCCAGTGGCCGGCCCATCCACTGCGAGACCAAGCGCTTCCTGCCGGAGTCCTCCATCCGATACCCCCACGTCAACTATGGCGGCGGATGCCATTGGGGCCGCCTCGATTGGCCCGACCTGGCCGGCGTCAACTTAGTTCCGCACCCACTCCACCCGCGCGTCCGCATTCTCGCGGAGCCCTCGTTTTGAAGGAGCCGAAATGGAACCAAACACTTTCGAGATTGCTGGCCGGCTGCGCCACCAGTCCGACGAATATTGGGGGGATGGAACCAATTTGGTCCGCGCCTCCGAGGCAGACGACGACACCAGCACAGAGACGCGCGAGACATGGCGCGAAGCAGGCAAGAAGATGCTGGAGATGGCCGACCTTTTGAAGGATGCAGCGTTAGCGATTGAGCGCCTCAACGTGGAAGCGCAGGACGCGGAACGTGAGGCTTTGCGGCTTCGCCTCGCCTTGCAAGACGCCCGCGATTGGCTGCGCGACCTGGGATCGACCACGAAGGCCGATCACATCAATGGTGTCTTGCTCAAGACTGCCTAACCTCGGTTTGAGCTACCCCACAGGAGTTGTGCGATGTCTTGCATTGACCTGACCAAGGCGGAATTGGTTGAGATCGAGATCGCCCTCGACGCCCGCCGCCTACCCGAGGATCGTGCCGCTAGGGCTGCGCACCAGACCGCTCACCGGAAGGTGGCCGCTGCAATTGGTCGCCCGTGGGCTGTTAAGCCGTCGCCCGCGCCGAAGGCTGCGAAGCAGGCCGAAGAGAATAGTTGCGGAGACTGCGGCTGCCTTGTCAGTCCGACCGACGACAAATGTCCAGGATGTGGGGCTGCCTAACCTCGATATCTGACACCCTTGAATTCGCGCCCGGGCGGCGCGCAGGATCGAACTCCAATCATTAGGTGCCGCCATGGGCAAGATCAAAATCCCCTATTTCGTGGCCAAGAAGAACCGTGACGGCGGCGAGCGATATTACTGGCAGCCGTCACAGGAACTGCGGGCAGACGGCTGGAGGTCTGAACGGCTGCCCGACACCCTCACCGGCGCTATTGAACGGGCCAAGGCCTTGAACGAGCAGGTGGCGGCCTGGCGCTATGGCAACGGCGCCGCCAACGGAACCGGAGAGAAATCCGCCAGGCCAGGCTCCATCCATGACCTGGTGCTGCGCTACAAGAAATCCCGTTTCTTCACCAGCAAGCGCCCGGCCACCCAGCGGGGCTACAATTGGGCCCTCGCGCAGATCGAGGCCGAACTGGGCGCAGATGAGCCCGTGGTGGCCATCACCCCGCGGGTGATCGAACGGCTGTATGGCCGGCTGTGCAAGCGATCCATCAGCAGCGCCAACACCATCATGCGGTCCCTGCAGGCCGCCATGAAATTCGCCGTCAAGGAAGGGCTGGTGGCCACCAACCCGGCCGCCAAGATGGGCCTGATCAACCCGGCCGGCAAGGGCGTGATCTGGCCCGAGGAGGCGGTGGACCTGCTGGTGGCCACCGCCGACGCGCTGGGCCGGCCATCCGTGGGCGATGCCATCGAGCTGGCCTACTGGCTGGCCCAACGCCCCACCGACATCCTGCGCCTGGACCGCCGCACCTATCGCGCCGGCACGTTCAGCCTGCAGCAGTCCAAGACTGGCGCCCGGGTGATGGTGCCGCACTCGCCCCGCCTGGCCAAGCGCATGGAGGCGGCCCTGCAGCGGCCATCCCCCAAAGGCACCAAGATCCTGGCCACCACCCTGGTGATCTCCGAGGAAACCGGCCGCCCCTACGAGGACACCAACTTCTCCCACGTCTTCGCCACTGTCCGCGCGGCCGCCGCCAAGAAAGTGCCATTCCTCGACCTGGATGACGGCGAGCAACTCGACGTGTCGAAGCTCCAGTTCCGCAACCTGCGCCACACCGGCGTCACCCGGATGGGCGAAGCAGGCTGCGAGATCCCCGAGATCGCCGCCGTGTCCGGGCACACCCTGAAAGCCGTGCACGACATCCTCGACCGCTACCTGGTCCGCACCGCCAAACTGGCCCAATCCGCTACCGACAAGCGCCTGGCCGCCGAACAGGCCAAAGCCAACAAGGAACAGGACAAGTCCACCTGACTTGGACGTTCCAAGTTGACGTCCAAGTCCGTTCCCTTCCCGTTCACCTACCCGCCCACAACAAAAAACCCGCAGAAGCCCAGGCTTTCTGCGGGTTTTTCAATGGTGATCCGGGTGGGACTCGAACCCACGGCCATTCGATTAAAAGTCGAATGCTCTACCAACTGAGCTACCGGATCATAGGTCCAGCGCCGGCAGGCCAGCGCGGGGGTGACACCATAGGCACCCCCTGCCCGCCCGTCAACAGCCTTACTTCTGGATGTCGGCCAGCACCTTCATGGAAACGATCTTATCAGGGTTGTTCACCTGGCCGTTGGCCTGGGGATTGCCCTTCTTGATCAGGTCCACATGCTCCATGCCCTGCACCACCTTGCCCCAGACGGTGTACTGGTTGTCCAGGTAGGGGGCACGGCCCAACATGATGAAGAACTGGCTGTTGGCCGAATTCGGGTCAGGCTTGCGGGCCATGGACAGGGTGCCGCGCATATGGGGCTCGTTCGAGAACTCCGCCGGCAGGTTGGGCAGGTCCGAGCCGCCCATGCCAGTGCCGGTCGGGTCGCCGCCCTGGGCCATGAAGCCCGGGATCACCCGGTGGAACACCACGCCGTCATAGAAGCCCTTGCGGGCCAGAGTCTTGATCCGCTCCACATGCTTGGGCGCCAGATCGGGCCGCATGGCGATGTAAACGATGCCGGTGCGCAGTTCCAGAGCCAGGGTGTTTTCAGGGTCCACGCCGGCCGGCGGGGGCTCCTGGGCGAACGCGGGCTGGGCCAGGACCACGGAGGCGGCGGCCGCCAGGGCCATGAATGTGCGTCGGAAGATCATCCTGTAACCTTTTGTCTGGAAAGGCTTATTCGGCGTCGGCGGCAACCTGCATCTTGACGATGCGGTCGGGGTCCTGCACCGAGCCGTTATTGCCGCCGCCCTTCTTGATGTTATCCACGAACTCCATGCCTTCCACCACCTGGCCCCAGATGGTGTACTGGCCGTCCAGATGCGGGCTGCGGTCGAACATCAGGAAGAACTGGGAGTCCGCCGAATTGGGATCCATGGCGCGGGCCATGGAGGCGGTGCCGCGCACATGCTTCTCCTGCGAGAACTCGGCCTTCAGCTTTTTGCCCGACCCGCCCATGCCGGTGCCGGTGGGATCGCCGCCCTGGGCCATGAAGCCCGGAATCACCCGATGGAACACCACGCCGTCATAGAAGCCCTCACGGGTCAGCTCCTTGATACGGGCCACATGGTTCGGCGCCAGGTCGGGGCGCAGCTGGATGACCACGCGGCCGTCCTTGAGGTCCATGTAGAGGGTGTTTTCGGGATCCAGGGCCATCGTGGGTCGTCCTTGTACTTGAAGAATAAGGGATCAGAGCCGGCCGGCAGCGCGCAGCTCGGCATAGCGGGCCGTCAGCCGCTCGCGCACCTGTGGCGAGACGAAGGAGGAGATGTCGCCGTCCAGGCGGGCGATTTCCTTGACGAAGCGGGACGAGATGAACTGGCACCGCTCGGAGGCCATAAGGAACACCGTCTCGATGCCGGGATCGAGCCGCGAGTTCATGCTGGCCATCTGGAACTCATATTCGAAGTCCGAGACGGCGCGCAGCCCGCGCACCACAAGCCCGGCGCCCTGGTCGGCGGCGAACTTCATCAGAAGATTGTCGAACGGCTTGACCTCGATCTTGGTGCCATTGCCGTTCTTCATGTTGGTCACGGCCTCGGTCACCATCTCAACCCGCTCGTCGATGGAGAACAGCGGGCCCTTGCCCGCGTTCACCGCCACCGCGACGATCAGTCGGTCCACCGCCCGCGTGGCGCGGGTGATCAGGTCCATGTGACCGTTGGTGATGGGGTCAAAGGTGCCGGGATAGACTCCGACGCGCTCAGCCATTGCTTTCCTCTCCCGACTCCGGGGTGGTCACGGCATCCTCGTCGGTTTCCCCATTGGCATCTTCGTCGGCTTCATCGCCGTTATTGCCCACATCGCCAATGCGTGCCACCGAGACCACCTTCTCGTCCTCGGCGGTGCGCAGCAGGGTAACACCCTGGGTCTTGCGGCCGGCGATGCGGATATCGTGGACCGGAGTGCGGATCAGCTTGCCGGCGTCTGTCACCAGCATCAGCTGTTCAGCATGGTCGATGGGGAAGGATGCCACCACCAGACCGTTCTTGTCGGACAGCTCCATATTGGCGATGCCCGAGCCGCCGCGGCCGGTGATGCGGTATTCATAGGCCGAGGTGCGCTTGCCGTAGCCACGCTCGGTGACCGTCAGGATGAACTCTTCCTGCTCGGCCATGCGCTCGAACGCCTCGGTCCAGACGATGGCCTCGTCCGCCGCGACGCCGCCCTCTTCCTCGCCCATGGCGCGGCGCCTGGCGCTGGCGGCCTTCAGGTACAGGTCGCGATCCTCGGAGGTGAAATCCACATGGCGCAGGATGGTCATGGACATGACCTCGTCGCCGTCCTCGAGCCGGATGCCACGCACGCCGGTGGAGGTGCGGCCGGTGAAGACGCGCACATCCGGCACCGGGAAGCGGATGCACTTGCCCTGGCGGGTGGCCAGCAGCACATCATCATCTTCCGAGCAGGTGGCCACGGCAATCAGCCGCTCGCCGCTCTCTTCCAGCTTCATGGCGATCTTGCCATTGGACCGGATGTCCACGAAGTCGGACAGCTTGTTGCGGCGCACGCCACCGGCCGAGGTGGCGAACATCACATGCAGGTCTTTCCAGGTGCTCTCATCCTCGGGCATGGGCATGACCGTGGCGATGGTCTCGCCCTCGGACAGCGGCAGCATGTTCACCAGAGCCTTGCCGCGCGCCTGCGGGGTGCCCAGCGGCAGGCGGTAAACCTTCAGCTTGTAGCAGATGCCCGTGGTCGAGAAGAACAGCATGGGGGTGTGGGTATTGGACACGAACAGCTGGGTGACGAAGTCCTCGTCCCGCATGCTCATGCCCGACCGCCCCTTGCCGCCGCGCCGCTGCGCCCGGTATTCGGACAGCGGAACGCGCTTGATGTAGCCGGTGTTGGTCACCGTCACCACCATGTCCTCGCGCTGGATCAGGTCCTCGATGTCGTGTTCGAACTCGGACTCTTCGATCGTGGTCCGGCGCGGGGTGGCGAACTGTTCCTTCATCTCCACCAGTTCCTGGCGGAGGATCTCGTACAGGCGCACGCGGTCCGAGAGGATATGCAGGTATTCCTTGATCTCGGCACCGATCTCGGTCAGCTCGCCGGCGATCTTGTCGCGCTCGAGACCGGTCAGGCGGTGCAGGCGCAGATCCAGAATGGCCTTGGCCTGGGCTTCCGACAGACGGTAGGTGCCATTGACCACGTTGCGGCCCGGCTCGTCGATCAGCTCGATCAGGGGCTCCACGTCACTGGCCGGCCAGTCGCGGCTCATCAGGCCCTCGCGGGCCTCGGTCGGGTCCTTGGCCGAGCGGATCAGACGGATCACCTCGTCGATATTGGCCACGGCGATGGCCAGGCCCACCAACACATGCGCGCGATCCCGGGCTTTGCCCAGCAGATAGACGGTGCGGCGGGTGATCACCTCCTCGCGGAAGGCGATAAAGGCCCGGATGATGTCCTTCAGGGTCATCAGCTCGGGCTTGCCGCCGTTCAGGGCCAGCATGTTGACGCCGAAACTGGTCTGCAGCGGGGTGTAGCGATAGAGCTGGGCCAGCACCACGTCGGCCTGGGCGTCACGCTTGATCTCGATCACCACGCGTACGCCGTCGCGGTCGGACTCGTCGCGCAGGTCCGAGATGCCTTCCAGCTTCTTGTCCCGCACCAGTTCCGCGATCTGTTCGATCATGCGGGCCTTGTTCACCTGATACGGGATCTCGGTGACGATGATGGCCTCGCGGTCCTTGCGGACTTCCTCGAAGTGGCAGCGGCCGCGCATAATGACCGAGCCGCGGCCGGTGCTGTGGGCCGAGCGCGAGCCCGAGCGGCCCAGGATGGTGCCGCCGGTAGGGAAGTCCGGGCCGGGGACGATCTGGAACAGCTCTTCGGCGGTGATCTCAGGATTGTCGATGGTGGCGCAACAGGCGTCGATGACCTCGCCCAGATTATGGGGCGGGATGTTGGTGGCCATGCCCACGGCGATGCCGCCGGCGCCGTTCACCAGCAGATTGGGGTAGCGCGCCGGAAGGACCAGCGGCTCTTCGATGGTATCGTCGTAGTTGGGGCCGAAATCGACGGTGTTCTTGTCGATGTCGTCCAGCAGGCTGTGCGCCGACTTGGCCAGGCGGGCCTCGGTGTAACGCATGGCCGCCGCCGGGTCGCCGTCCATGGAGCCGAAATTGCCCTGGCCGTCGATGAGCGGCAGGCGCATGGAGAAATCCTGCGCCATGCGCACCATGGCATCATAAATGGCGGCGTCGCCGTGCGGGTGATACTTACCCATGACGTCGCCGACGATGCGGGCCGATTTGCGGAACGGCTTGTTCCAGTCATAGCCGTTCTCCTGCATGGAGAACAGAATGCGGCGGTGAACCGGCTTCAGGCCGTCGCGAACATCGGGCAGAGCGCGCGCCACGATCACGCTCATGGCGTAATCCAGGTAGGAACGCTTCATCTCCTCTTCGATGGTCACCGGGGTGATATCGAAGTTCGGCGGGGTACTGGAAGGTGTCGTCAAAGCCGTTCTCTAGAACAGATGGGGGCGTGGCCTAGGACAGGCCGGGCCAAGCGGCCCAGTAAGGACGCGCAAAACTACCAGATATCGCGGCTGCGAACAACAAAGACGCGGCATAGCCACGATCCCTGCCCCCCTGGTGCTGCCACGGGATGCTGTCCCAGGCCCCAAAGTGACAAGGCCCGCCGGAGAGCGGGCCTTTGCCTTAGAATGGGATCTCGTCGTCCAGCATGTCCGGGCCGGAGTCCCAGCCGCCGCCCTGCTGGGCCGGAGCCGGGGCCTGGCGCTGCGGGCCACCGCCGCCGCCGCCGTAGCTGCCACC
>CAYOKN010000048.1:0-14184 GCA_964404545.1 uncultured Rhodospirillaceae bacterium
CTCAAGGCCGCCAGCAGCCGGCGGAAGGGGCCGTTCTGCAGCACCGAGCGCAGCGGCGCCGCCGGCAGGCCGCGCGGCCCGCCGCCGGTCTCCGGGACCGTCAGCAGCATCAGGGGCACCAGCAAGAGGCCCAGCCCGATGGTCACCGCCGCCACCAGCCGCAGCCCCTCGGCTTGGACATCGGCCAGCAGCGGCAGGCCGCCGGCCAGCAATACGCCGGCCAGCCCGGCGCCTTCACGCAGGCCGGTGATGCGGGTGCGCTCGTGATAATCGGGCGACAGCTCGGCGCCCCAGGCCTGCCAGGGGATGGCCACCAGGGTCCAGCCCAGATAGAGCAGGGCGGCCCAGCCCAGCAGCCAGCCGGCCCCGGCACCGGGCGGCGGGGTGAACAGGAACCACAGCCCCAGCGCCGCCAGCACCGCCCCCAGTGCGATGAAGGGCTTGCGCCGCCCCTGCCCGTCGCTGAGCCGCCCCACCAGCGGATCGGTCACCACGTCCAGCAGCCGGGCCGCCATCAGCGCGGCCCCCGTGGCGGCCAAGCCCAGCCCCACCTCCTGGGCATAAAAGGCCGGCAGCAGCACGAAGGCCGGGATGGTGGGCATGGCCAGCGGCAGGCCGGGCAGGGCATAGGCGGTCCATCGGAACCAGGACGGCATGGAGGGGCTCCCGCAGGGGTGGTCTTCTGGGTACGGGCGGAGAGCCGCTTTGGATGGGTGCGCGAAGACGCGCACCTGGTGACTAAATGTGACCACTTGGGAAAAAATACTGGAAAGACCACGACCCAGGATTTATCCGTTTCAGAGAGGCGAGTCTGAGGGACAGCTGTCCCACGGCCGATAAACCAACGAGAAGAACGGTCATGGTCAGTGTTGTGGTGGTGGAAGACGAGGCGTCGCTACGCAACGACCTCGTGGATCATCTGCGGCTGCGCGGCATCCAGGCCGAAGGCGCCGGGTCGGGCGTGGAACTGGACGCCCTGCTGACCCAGGGCGGGTTCGACGTGGCGGTGCTGGACATCAACCTGCCGGGCGAGGACGGCTTCAAGCTGGCCCAGCGCCATCGCCAGCGGTTCCGTGCCGGAATCATCATGCTGACGGCGCGTGGCCATCTGGTGGACCGGGTGGTGGGGCTTGAACTGGGCGCCGACGTCTATCTGGTCAAGCCGGTGGATTTCCTGGAGCTGGAGGCGCAGATCCGCGCCCTGGCCCGCCGTGCCGAAGAATTCCGCGGCGCCGCTGCCGCCGCCGCCGTGCCGGCCCAGGGCAATCCCAACGGCTGGCATTATGACGCGGTGACCTGGCAGCTTAGCGCGCCTGGCGGCAAGACCTTGAAGCTGACCGCGACCGAGCGGGTCTTCCTGTCCCTGCTGGCGGCCTCGCCCGCCGGGGCGGTCAGCCGCACCGAAATCTTCAAGGCCCTGGGCAAGCGCGAGTGGGACCCCAACGACCGCTCCATCGATTCCATGGTTCGTCGCCTGCGCCAGCGGGCCCGCGCCGAACTGGACGCCGAGATTCCCGTCGAACCGGTGCACGGCGTCGGCTATGCTTTCGCTGCTCCCATCACCACCACCGAACCTGGGTGACATGACCGCCGAGGCCGACGACCTTCTGCTGCTGGCGGACGATACCGCCGACGAGGCGCGGCCTTCCCAGGCTCCCTGGCCGATCTTGGTGGTTGATGACGACGAGCAGGTGCATGCCATGACCCGGCTGCTGCTGCGTGACTTCGTCTATGACGACCGGGCCTTTTCCGTGGTCAGCGCCTATTCCGCAGCCGAGGCCCGGATGATCCTGGCCGAGCGCGCCGACCTGCCGCTGATGCTGCTGGACGTGGTCATGGAAACCGACGATGCCGGCCTGCGCCTGGTGCGCCATGTGCGCGAGGACCTGGGCAACGGCCGCATCCGCATCATCCTGCGCACCGGCCAGCCCGGCGAGGCGCCGGAGCGGGACGTGGTCCTGACCTATGACATCAACGACTACAAGGCCAAGACCGAACTGACGGCGCAGAAGCTGTTCACCAGCCTGGTCAGCGCCCTGCGCGCCTGGCAGAGCATCACCACCCTGGATCGCCAGCGGGCCGGACTGGAGCGGGTGTTGGAGGCGGCCCCGTCGGTGAACGCCAAGCGGTCCATGCGCGCCATCACCGAGGCCATGGCCGACCAGCTTTTGGGCTTGATCCGCATTGACGGCGCGCCGGTGGGAGTCGCCGCCTTCCGCGAAAGCCAGCGCCCCGGCGCCGGGCTGGTGGCGGTGGCGGCCAACGGCACCCTGGCGGCCAATGTGGGGCAGGGGCTGGCGGAAATTTGCGGGCCTATGCTGGCGGATCGGGTCGAGCGGTGTTTCACGTCGCAGCAGAGCGACCTGGCGGGTCCCGACCCGGTGCTGGCCTTCGCCACCATGGAGTTCGGCACCACCGCCTTCCTGCTGAGGCGCCCGGCCCCGCTGGACAAGGATGAGCGGGCGCTGATCAATCTGTTGTGCCGCCAAGTGGCCACCACCTTCGACAATGTGTGCCTGTACGAGGACCTGATGGCGTCCAACAGCTCGCTGGAGCAGCGGGTCAAGGAGCGCACTGCAGAGCTTGAGACCAGCCGCCGCGCCCTGGCCCAGGCCAACCAGTCGCTGGAGAGCGCCCTGGGCCGCGAGCGGGACAGCCGCGAGCAGCTGCGTCACTTCCTGTCCATCGTCAGCCACGAATTCCGCACGCCGCTGGCCATCATCGACAGCGCCACCCAGTTCCTGAGCCACCATGTGGTGCAGCCCGGCCATCCGGCCGAAGCCCGCGTGGCCAGTATCCGCGACGGCGTGCGCCGCCTGCTGGGGCTGGTGGATTCCTGCCTGGCCGACGATCGGCTGGAGTCAGGCCAGATGGAGCCCACGCCCATCCCCTTCGATCTGGTGGAGATGGTGCGCGAATTGTTGGACCGCCAGGCCGAGACCGGCGGCGCCTGCCGCTTCGAGCTGCAGGCCGAGGACGCCGAGGGCCAGGTGCTGGGCGATCCCGAGATGCTGGCCCTGGTGTTCGGCAATCTCTTGGGCAACGCGGTCAAATATTCCCCCGACGGCGGGCTGGTGAAGATCACCATTGGCCGGGACAAGCAATGGGCCCTGATCAGCGTCAGCGACGAGGGCCTGGGCATTCCCTTCGAGGACCAGGACCGGGTGTTCCAGCGGTTCTTCCGGGGCGGCAACGCCCATGCGGCGCCGGGCACCGGCATCGGGCTGCATCTGGTCCGGCAGATCGTCACCCTGCACAAGGGCATGGTGTCGGTGGAAAGCGAACCCGGCCAAGGCTCCACCTTCAGTGTGTGGCTGCCCCTGGCCGAGGCTTGAGACAGGAGAGGACAGTGCTGGCGCAACACTACGCTTCCTTCAAGCGGTCGCTGGACGAACGAGGGATCATCTTCTCGTTCAGCGGCTATGTGTCCGAGGGAATCCTGTTCTCGCTGGGCGATGCCCTGCGGCAGAAGATGGCCCTGGAAGAGGCGGACATGAACACCGTCAAACGGGTGTTTTCGGTGTTCGTCGAGCAGGTGCAGAACATCATCCGCTATTCCGCCGACAAGATCAGCGGCCATGTGGAAAAGCCCGTGGAGCTGTCGGGCGGCGTGGTCACCATCGGGACCGAGCAGGGCCGCTTCTTCGTGGTGTGCGGGAATGTGATCCGCACCTGGGACGTGCCCAAGCTGAAGGCCCGGCTTGAACATCTGTCCAGCCTGGGCAAGGACGAGATCAAGGCCTATTACAAGAACCAGCTGCGCGAGGCCCCCGAGGAGGACAGCCGCGGCGCCACCATCGGACTGATCGAGATCGCCCGGCGCGCCTCCGAGCCTCTGGAGTTCGACTTCCAGCCCCTGGACGAGGAGCATGTGTTCTTTTGCTTGAAGGTGATCATCTGATGGCCGCCGAAGCCTTGACCCTGGCCCCCACCGAACGCTCGCCCGCCGTGGCGTTCGACCCCGGCGCCGGCCGTCTCAGCATCACCGGCGAATCCTATCCCGAGGATGCCGCCGGCTTCTTCGGGCCCATCCTGGCGCATCTGCAGGACTGGCTGGACGCCGAGGGCCCGGCTCTGACCGCCGATCTGGAACTGGTTTATTTCAACTCCAGCAGCGCCAAGGCGCTGATGAACCTGTTCCAGCTGTTCGAGCGTGCCGCCGCCCAGGGCCGCCAGGTCACCGTGAACTGGCGCTTCGCCGCTGATGACGAGACCATGAAGGAATTCGGCGAGGACTTCTCGGAAGACATGGTGGCGGTCACCTTCAACCTGCTGGCCTGCTGACCATGGAGCCCCGGCTGTTCGACCTGTTCGAGGCCGAGGAACGGGCGCTGCAGCGCGGCGAGGAACTGCTGGCGACCCTGCCGAATGCGGGCCCCGAGGCAGTGGCCGAGGGCGTGTCGGCGCTGCTGTCGGCCTTCAAGAAGAGCTATCGGGAACAGCGCCGCATGGTGCGGCTGTCGGACCGGCTGCAGGAGCAACTGGCCACCCTGAACCAGGAGCTGGACCGCCGCCGTACGGAAGCCGAGGACGCCCTGGAGCGTCTGCGCGAGACCCAGGAAACCCTGATCCAGTCCGAAAAGCTGGCCTCGCTGGGCGCCCTGGTGGCCGGCGTGGCGCACGAGATCAACACCCCCGTGGGCATCGCCTTGTCCTGCGCCTCGCATCTGGTGGATGCCACCGCCGGGCTCGAACGCGACCTGGCTGGCGGCAATCTGGGGCGCAGCGCCTTTTCCCGCTATCTGGAGACGGCGCGCGAGACCAGCCATCTGGTCCAGGCCAATTGCGAGCGCGCCGCCGCCCTGATCCGCAGCTTCAAGCAGGTGGCGGTGGACCGGACCAGCGCCGAGCGGCGGGTGGTCGGCCTGGCGGCTTATCTGGACGAGGTGCTGAACAGCCTGGGGCACCGGGTGCGGCAGGCCGGGCATCAGGTGCTGGTGGACATTCCGCCCGGGCTCGAGGTGGACAGCTATCCCGGCGTGCTGTCCCAGGTGCTGACCAATCTGGTGATGAACAGCCTGGCCCATGCCTTCGAGCCGGGGCAGGCGGGCACCTTGCGGCTGTCGGCCCGGCGCGAGGGCGACGACGTGGTGATGCTCTATGCCGATGACGGCCGCGGCATCCCGGAGGAGAATCGCGGACGCATCTTCGATCCCTTCTTCACCACCGGGCGTGGGGAAGGCGGGACCGGACTTGGCCTGCATATCGTGTATAATCTGATCACCGGAACCCTGGGCGGCAGCATCCATCTGGACGAGGCCGAGGCCGGCGTCCGGTTCCGCATCCGCTTTCCCGCCGTGCTGCCCCCTGGGCCGCAGACTGATTGATGATGTGGCTGGATTGAACTACCGTAGGAAAAATTTCGCCTCTGAACGGAGGGTGCCATGAAGCGTTGGGTATTTGGTCTCATGGCTCTGGCTTTTGCCCTTGCCGGCGGCACGGCACGTGCCCAACAGACCTTCGTGGTGGGCGTCGAGAACATCAGCTACACCCCCTATTATTCTGTCGAGGGCGGGGTCTATGTGGGCGCCGCGCGCGAAATTCTGGACGCCTTCGCCCAGGACCGGGGCTATCGTTTCGACTACCGGCCGCTTCCGGTGCAGCGGCTGTTCGCCAGCCTGCTGGGCGGCCAAGTGGACTTCAAATTTCCCGACGCGCCCTATTGGCAGCAGGCCCTGAAGCAGGGCAAGGCGGTGACCTATTCCGGTCCGGTGCTGTCCTTCGTGGATGGCAGCATGGTTCCGGCCGGTGGCCTGGGGCTGCAGGAAACGGATGTGCGCTCGCTGGGCACCGTGACCGGGTTCACTCCATTTCCCTGGAAGGCGCGGATCGAGGCTGGCCAGGTGCGGGTGGTGGAAAACGGCTCGCTCGAGGCCTTGGTGCAGCAACTGAAGGCCGGGCGCCTGGATGCCATCTATGCCAATCCTGCGGTGGTGCGCGCCGCCCTGGCTCGCCAGGGCGATCAGCCGACGGTGCTGACCCTGCATCCTGGTCTGCCCAAGGACAGCGGCGAATATCTGCTCTCCACCACCAAATGGCCGGGCGTGGTCAAGGAATTTGACAGCTGGCTGCGCGACAAGGCGGACAAGGTGGCGGCCATCCGCGCCCGCCACGGCATCGGGAACTAGGTATTTGGACGCTAGAACCGCCACCGTGACGCCTCCGCCGTCGGCCACCAAGGCGCGCCGCCTGTCGGGGCTGACCGCCAAGCAGGCGGGCGTGACTCTGGCCCTGGCCTTGTTCCTGGGGCTGGGCATTGGCGTGGCGCAGCTGATGATGGACCTGCGCAGCCTGCAGAAGCAGACCGTGGACGGCATCACCCAGAGCCTGGACATGGTGCGCGATTCCGCCGCCGAGGCCGCCTATCAGATGAACCCCACCCTGGGCGAGCGGGTGGTGGCGGGGCTGCTGCGCAACGAGGTGATCCTGCGGGTCGAACTGCGCGACGATTTCGGCGGCCTGCTGGGCCAGGCGCGCTCGGCTGATGTGCCGCCGCCGGAAGGGCTGGCCCATTGGCTGTTCGACGACATCGCCCGCATCAGCCGGCCGCTGGACCATGTGGACCCGGTGACCGGCCAGCGCCAGTCGGTGGGTCGCATGGACCTGTGGCTGGACAAAGACTTGCTGACCGACCGTTTCCTGGCCCGGGTGGGCCAGGCCATGCTGCTGGAAACCCTGCGCTCCGCCGCCATTTGTGGCGTGCTGGTGGCGGTGTTCTTCTTCATGATCACCCGTCCGCTGCTGCGGGTGGCGCACCAGATTTCCCGCGTGGACGCGGACCGGCCGGGCCAGGGCCTGCTGGCACTGCCGCAACGCCATGGCAATGACGAATTGGGCCTGCTGGTGGACCGCACCAATGCGTTGCTGGCCGCCTTCCAGTCCGGCCTGGACCAGCGTGATCGGGCCGAGGCCGACCTGCACCAGCTGAACCGCGACCTGGAGCAGCGGGTAGCGGACCGCACCCGGGATTTGCAACTGGCCCGGGACGCCCTGGCGCGCGAAAGCAGCCTGATCGCCGAAAGCATCCGTTATGCGTCGCGCATCCAGGCGGCGCTGCTGCCGCCGCCCATCGCTCTGGCCGGGCAGGTGGCCGACCTGGCGGTGCGCTGGCGCCCGCGCGACGTGGTGGGCGGTGATCTCTATTGGTTCGGCGAGGCCGGCGGGCGTGTGGTGCTGGCCGTGTTCGACTGCACCGGCCATGGCGTGCCCGGCGCCTTCATGACCGCCATAGCCGCTGCTCAGTTCGACCGGGCGCTGCACGAACTGGGGCCCGACGACCCGGCGGCCCTGCTGACCACCATGGACCGCCTGATCCGCCAATCCCTGCGCCAGGACGCCATTCCCGGCGCCGGCGGTACCGATGACGGCCTGGACGCCGCCATCGCCGTCTATGATCCGGCCCAGCGGCGGCTGGTGTTCGCCGGGGCGTCCTTGTGCCTCTACCGCCAGCCCGACGGCGGGGCGGTGGAGCGCATCAAGGGCGACCGTTCGGGCTTGGGCTATCGCGGCACGCCGCCCTCGGGCCTGACCAACCATGTGGTGCCGGTGGCGCCGGGGGACCGCTTCTACCTGGTCACCGACGGCATCATCGACCAAGTGGGCGGCCCCCAGCGGCGCAGCTTTGGCTGGCGCCGCTTCGCCACCGCCCTGGACAAGGCCCTGGGGCGCCTGGACTACCGGCTGGATGGGGTGCTCGACGAACTGGCCCGGTTCCAGGGCGACGAGCCTACCCGCGACGATATCACCCTGCTGGGCGTGCGGTTCGACTGAGCCTCAGCCCTCCGCCCGGGGCGGCAGCACCTGACCCTCCACCGAGGCGGCGGGGCGGGCGAAGTAGAAGCCCTGGCCGTGCTGCACCCCGGTGTCGCGGATCAGCCGCACCGTGGCCTCGTCCTCGACCATTTCGGCGATGGTTTCGATACCCAGGTCGGCGCACAGTCCGGTTATGGCGCGCAGGAAGGCGCGGGATTGGCTGTTCTGGGTGACGTCCACGATATAGGCGCCGTCGATCTTGACGAAATCCACGTCCAGCGCCCGCAGGTAATGGAAGGCGGCGGCGCCGGCGCCGAAATCATCCAGGCAGACCGGGCAGCCCAGGTCGCGCAGCCGCTGCAGCACCCGGTTGGCGGCCGCCAGGTCCTTGACCTCCGACGATTCCGTCAGCTCGAACATGATGCGCGGCAGCAGATGCTGGTTGGTGCTGACCAACTCCAGCAGATGGTCCACGAATTGCGGCGTGGACAGCGAGCGGCCCGACAGGTTCACCGCCATGCGCAGCGGGGCGGGCAGGGGGCCGCCGTCCGCCAGCAGGGCGAAGGCCCGGCGGCAGACCTGCAGGTCCATTTCGCTGACCACGCCGATGTCCTCGGCAAAGGTGATGAAGCTCGACGGCAGATAGGACTTGCCGCCGTCCACGATGCGGGCCAGCGCCTCGTAGTGATGCACCTCCCAACTGGCCAGATCCACGATGGGCTGGAAATGGAAGGTCAGGCGGTCGCTGGTGATGATGTTGCGGAAGGTGGCGACCCGGCCCAGGGCGTCGCGCATGGTCTCCTGATAGCCCTCGGTCAGGCTTTGCAGGGAAAACTCTTCGCCGCCCTGTTCGACGAACTTGTTGACCGTATAGACCAGCGCCTTGGCCACGTCTTCCTGCGACAGGCCGTCGGGGTCCAATTGCACCAGGGTCGGGTGCAGCTCGACCGTGCCGCCCATGGCCTGGCCGGCCAGCTCGGTGATGCGCTGCTGCAGGCCGGCGGCGGCGTCGCCGTCGGACACCACCGCGCCGAATTTGTTGGTGTCCAGCCGGCCGGCGGAATTGCCGCCCACCGAGCTGGCGCGCAGGAAGCTCTCGACGCTGGCCATGAACTCGTCCGCATGGTCCGAGTTCAACAGCTCCTCGGGCACGTCCAGCAGGGTCAGGGCATATTGCCGGCCCGCTTCCTGGCCCTGGCGCAGGCGCTCGCCCACCATGTCGGCGAAGGCATCGGGGCTCAGCACGTCCGGGGTCGGCGGGCGGGCGATGGCGATATGGGTGGAATGGCCGCTGTCCATGCGGATGGCGGTCAGCATCATGCTGCCCAAGGCCGCCTGCGGTGCGTGAAAGCGGACCTTCAGCCGCTCGAGCCTGCGGCCCGGCTTCAGATGGAGCAGGGCGTGGCGCAGCAGCAGCCGGTCATGGGGATGCACGGTGTCGGCAAAAGGCTGGCCGATCACCCGGGCGGCCGGACGGCCGGTGATGGCTTCGGTCGCGCCGGCGCACCAGCGGACCACGCCGCGCTCGTCCAGTTCCACCAGGGCATCCGCCCCGGCGAAGGCAAAGGCCAGGAACCGGTCCCGTTGTGCGCGAAGACGCTCCTCGTGGCTGGACATGGTATGGTCGTCCCCCCTCTTGATCGCCTTTTGGCGAATTTATTCTTGTATATCCCAACCGCAGCATGACTCGGTACCCACCTTCCGCGCACCCTGGAATTGTTGACAGGTGGTCCCACCAGCGCCGATGCCATGGGAAGCCCCTGGCGAAACCCCGTCTAACTCAAGGCTACATTTGGGTTTTATGAACTTCAAACACTTCTAGTTCTTAGAATCTCTGCCCATTGGTCCCACCTTTCCCTCCCCAATCCATCGTGTTACAGTCTAGCGCTTTTTGCCGAATGAGCCCGGGACGGGGCCTCGGACGCGAGGGCGCGGACGAGGACGGGACCCAGCACAAGGGGCCGGCGCAATTGGCATTAGGGGGGAGTACAGCGTGCATCATTCGGCCAATCTGCCCAGAGAAGCCCAAAGCATAATCATCAGAATATTCGGCGAGATGTCGGCAGAACAATTCAAGGACCTCCTGCTCCCGGGCGAGCAGTCGCCGCTGGTGCAGCGTCGGCGCGCCCTTCTCATCATCAGCCGCGTGCGTATGGTGGCGGCGGTGTTCGGGCTGCTGACCCCGCTGTGGATTCCCATCGACCTGCTGATTTTCGAATCGCCGCTGGGGGCCTATATCGGCGTGTTGCGCACGCTGGCGACCCTGGCCTTTGCCGGCCTGGCGCTCTCGTTCCGGCAGTCGGAATCCATTCACTCGGCGCACCGGGCATTGGCCTGCCTGCTGGCGATCCCCACGGTCTTCTTCCTGGTCAGCGCGCCCCTGTTGTCGCAATTCACCATCGAGGGCCAGGCCCAGCAGGTGATTGCCGCCGGCTACACCTTCCTGCCCTTCGTGATGGTGGCCGGCCTGTCCGTGTTCCCCATCACCGCCATCGAGGGCGCGGTGCTGGCGGGGCCGTTGGTCATGGCCAAGTTCCTGATGATGTCGCTGGGCTTTCATGCGCTCACCTTCGCCTCGAATCTGGGAGCCCTCTGGCTTCTGATCCTGCTGGCGGTGGTCGCCACCCTGGCGGGCATGAGCCAGCTCCATTTCATGATGCAGCTCGTCAGCCAGGCCTCGCATGACGGCCTGACCAAGGCCTATACCCGCCGCACCGGCGAGGAATTGCTGGACCTGCATTTCACCCTGGCCGACCGTTCGGGGTCGCCCCTGTCGCTGGCCTTCGTGGACCTGGATAACTTCAAGTCCATCAATGACAAGTTCGGGCACGAGGAAGGCGACAACACCCTGCGCGGTGCCTCCAGCGTGTTGTGCCGGATCCTGCGCCGGGCCGACATCCTGATCCGCTGGGGTGGCGAGGAATTCCTGGTGGTGATGCCCAACACCGACCCGGTGGGCGCCCGCAACGCCATCCGCCGCCTGCGCGAGGCCGGCCTGGGCGTGCGTCCTGACGGTGCGCCGCAGACCGCCTCCATCGGTATCGCCGAGCGGGCCGCTGACTCCTGCGGCGACTGGACCGTGTTGGTGGAAAAGGCCGACCAGCGCATGTACCACGCCAAGCAGTCCGGCAAGGACCGCGTGGTGGGTGTGGGCGATGAGATGTGGCAGTAGGCTCTGCGGCTTGACCTGTCAGGGGCGCCTCGTGCAAACGAGGCGCCCTTTTCGTTGGTCAGACCCGCTCCAGCAGGTTCACCCGGGTGGGCTGTTCGAAGACGAAGCCTTCGTCGGTGCGCAAGGCCAGGCGGTCGAAGGCGGCGCGCATTTCCGCGTCCTTCTGCTCGAACAGACGCTCGCGCTCCATATTGGCCGAGATGATGCGGTCGCGGAATCCTTCAAAGCTGCGCATGCGCACGGTGTGCAGGAACGTCAGTTCCTGGCGCATGGCCAGGCCGAAGCGGCTGGCGGCGGCCAGGCGCTCATAGGCCAGGGCGCGCACCTGGGTTTCGTCGTCAATGGGGCGGCACAGCTCGAAAAACTTGCCCTCGGCCACCGGCTCGCTGACATAAAGCAGCCCGCCCGGCTTCAGCACGCGGGCCGCCTCGGCCAGGCCCTGGTCCATGACCTCGGCGGGCACATGGTGCAGGCTGTTGAAGAACACCACCGCGTCCATGCTGGCATCGGCAAAGGGCATGGTCTGGGCCACCCCCTCGAGGATTTCGCAATTGGGCATCGGCTCGGCCGCCCGGGCCTTGGCCAATTGACGCGGCGAACATTCCAGGCCGGTCACCACGGCCCCCTGTTCCGCCATCATGCGGGCCAGCGACCCATCGCCGCAGCCGATGTCCGCCACCCGCTTGCCCGGAAGGTTCAGAAGCTCCAGGAGGACGTCGGAATTGCGCTTGCGCTCCATTGGTCGGGCCTTTCAGAGATGGCATGATGGGCGGCAAGGATAGCGCCCATATGAGGAAAACCCAATACATGCCCGACACCCTGCCGGCCGCCGTTGTTTTGGGGGCGGCGATCCGCCCCGACGGCAGCCCCAGCCCGGCCATGCTGCGCCGCCTGGCCCATGGCGCGGCCCTCTGGCGGGCCGGGCGGGTGGGGCATCTGATCCTGTCGGGCGGACTGGTGCGCCATCCGCCGGCCGAGGCCCGGGTGATGCAGGCCCTGGCGTTGGCGGCGGGGGTCGGGGAGGACTGCCTGATCCTGGAGGAACGGTCCCGCAACACCGCCGAGAATGCGCGCTTCTGCGCCCCCCTTTGCCAGGAGCGCGGCTGGCGCCAGCTGCTGCTGGTCACCGACGGCTGGCATATGCGCCGCGCCCTTTATTGCTTCCGCCGGGTGGGCCTCTCCCCGGTCGCGGCCCCGGCCCCCGCCGAGGGCCAGGGATGGCTTCCCCTCCTGCGCGAGGCCTGCGCTCTGCCGCTGACCATGGTCAAGCTGGAACGCGGGCTGCGGCGCGGATAAGTGCTTGTTGCATTTCGACCTTTAAGTTGTTGTGCTTAACGGGTGCTGGCCTATTGCGAGAGGTTGCGGTGGAAGACGGCGTTCATTCTCGGCCGCTGGTGAGATCAAGACCGGGCCATCATAGTCCGCCCAGAGTGGCGTCTCTGTTGACGTTTTTTGGCGGGATGGCGTGCCTCGTGGGCGGGGCGATGCTCATCATTGGCGCCATCATGCTGACACACAGCGGCACCCAGGCCTCCTGGTTCGGAATAAGGCAGGCTGCATCCTTGTTTGGAGCAGGATTGCTTTGGGGAGGCGGAACTGCCTTCTTTAACGGCCTTCTGATTTTAGGCTTTGCAAAGATCATCGCCCTGCTGGCATCGATCGACGCGAAATTAGGCTAGGAGCCCGCCGCCGCCAGGACCTGGTCGGCCAATTTGTCCAGGCCCAGGGCCTCGGTCAGGGTGCGCAACTCCTGGCGGGCGGCCACATGGCTCATTTTCAGGTCGAACAGGCCCTGCTTGAGGTCCAGCAGGGTCAGGCCTTCCAGGAACAGTTCGCGGTAGATCACACGCTCGCCCAGGCCTGGGATCAGGCGGAAGCCGATGCGCTTGGCCAGGTCGGCCAGCAGCTTTTCCATGGTGACCTTGTTGCGGGCGTCCAGATGGGCCAGGCGGTTGCGCAGCACGATCCATTCAAAGCTGGAGCGTTCGCCGCGCAAGGCCCGTTGCTTGCGGGTCTCCCACACCATTTCTGAATAGGTGCTGGGTTTCACGATCTTCAGGCTGTCGGGGTCCACCTTGGCCAGCACGTCCAGGTCCACCAGGCTGTCGTTCAGCGGCGTCACCAGGGTGTTGGCGAAGCTGTGCGCGGCGCGCGTCAGGGCGTTGTCGGCGCCGGGGGTGTCCACCACGATCACCGGGCAGGTCTCGGCCAGTTCGGCCAGGATGCGGCGCAGTTCGGCCTCGTCGCCAGCGGCATCGTTGGTGGCGAACAGGCCGCGATGCAGCGGCTGGCGCAGCTTCAGCTGCTCGGCCCGGGCGGCGCGGTTCTGCACATAGCTGCTGAGGGTGCCCTGGCGCGCGTCCAGGTCCACCGAGCCGACGGGGATGCCCCTGGCCAGCAGGCTCACCAGAAGATGCATGGACACCGTGCTTTTGCCGGTGCCGCCCTTCATGTTGCCGACGACGATGATGTGGGCCATTGGTCCTACCTCATTTGGTGGTCAGCTTTACCTTATGCACACCAATCATTGACGATCAATGAATTTGTTCACGTTTCGCCCCAATACTTTCGCGTGGGCGGGGGCTCTGCTATCCTGCCGGGGCGCAGAAACCCACCTGATTGGACGAGGCCCCCTTGACGCTCGAGCAGATTGACACCGCCGTGATCGGCGCCGGCGTGGTGGGCCTGGCCATTGCCCGCGCCCTGGCCCGGCAGGGCCGCGAGGTGGTGATCCTGGAGGCGGCCGAGGCCATCGGCACCGGCATTTCCAGCCGCAATTCGGAAGTCATCCATGCCGGCATCTATTATCCCAAAGGCAGCCTGAAGGCCCGGCTGTGCGTCCAGGGCAACCGCATGCTGCGGGACTATTGCGCCAGCCATGGGGTGGATATGCGCATGGTGGGCAAGCTGATCGTGGCCGCCGACGCCGTCGAGGCGGCCTTGCTGTCCGAGATCGCCGCCAAGGCCGAGGCCAACGGCGCCGAGCCTCTGCGCGCCCTGTCCGGGGCCGAGGCGCGGGCGCTGGAGCCGCAACTGGCCTGCACCGCCGCCCTGTTTTCGCCGGGCACCGGCATCGTCGACAGCCATGGGCTGATGCTGTCCCTGCTGGGCGAGGCCGAGGCCCACGGCGCCAGCCTGGCGCTGGGGGCGCCGGTGATCGGCGGCCGGCTGACCGACGGCGGCGTCGACGGTATCGACTGCCGCGCCTTGGCGGCATCTTCGCCGCCGCCGCGCACCGTGTCGTGTAGGGAAAGAGTGTA
>CAYOKN010000049.1:0-14177 GCA_964404545.1 uncultured Rhodospirillaceae bacterium
GCCCTTGGGCTGGCCGGTGGTGCCCGAGGTGTACAGGATGTACAGCGGGTCGGTGGCTTCCACGGTCACGCAGGCATGGGGCTTGGCCTTGGCCATCTCGGTGGCCCAGTCCAGATCGCGGCCGGCTTCCAGCTCGGCCTTGGCCTGCGGACGGGCCAGGATCACGGTCTTTTCCGGCTTGTGCTCGGCCAGCTCGATGGCATGGTCCAGCAGCGGCTTGTAGGCGATGACGCGGGTGGTCTCGATACCGCACGAGGCCGAGACGATCACCTTCGGCTTGGCATCATTGATGCGGGTGGCCAGCTCGTTGGAGGCAAAGCCGCCGAACACCACCGAATGCACGGCGCCCAGGCGGGCGGTGGCCAGCATGGCGATCAGGGCTTCGGCGATCATCGGCATATAGATGATGACGCGATCGCCCTTGGTCACGCCCTGGGCCGCCAGCACGCCGGCGAAGCGGGACACTTCGTCCTGCAGCTCGGCATAGGTGATGACGCGCTTGGAATTGGTGACCGGGCTGTCATAGATGATGGCGGGCTGGGCACCGCGGCCCTGCTCCACATGCAGATCCACCGCGTTGTAGCAGGTGTTCAGCTGGCCACCGGTAAACCACCGGTAAAACGGCTTCTTGCTGTCGTCGAGAACGCGGTCCCACTTCTTCACCCAGTGGACCTGCTCGGCGGCCTCGCCCCAGAAACCCTCGGGATCCTGCAGCGACCGCTGGTAAGCCTGTTCGTACGCGTTGGTCATCCTTAGCCTCGCTTCTCCAACTCCTTCCGGGCGGGCACGCACCACCGGGCCCCCCGTCCATTGAGCGGCGTAGTCTGTCCTAAATCGGCAATTTTGGAAAGGGTTTGACTCGGGGGCGCGAAACTTTTGTTCGCACCCTCCCCCGAATTGGCGGGAAGGCGCAGTTTTGCTTGGTATTTTCGTGTCCGGAACATCCCCGGAGGGACGTAATATGCACCCATTCCGGCAGTGTGCAGCGCAACAATAATACGCGCGACAGACCCGCCCCGGACCTCTGCCGGGTCCATTTCATACCTTTGGCGCCAAAACCCAGGACGGAAAACGACCGTAGCCGTCCCGGCGCACCGGGACGGCGGCGATCGATCGCGATAATCCTTATGTCAGGGGAGCGCGGGCGTCAGTGGTGCTGCAACCGATCCAGCTCTTCCTTGATGGCGAGCTTCTTGCGCTTCAGTTGGGTCAGGGCTGCATTGTCAGGGAGGGGGCGTCGGCATTCGGCTTCAATCTGGGCATCGAGGGCCGCATGCTTGGATTTCAGAGACTCTTCACGTTCCCGAAGGCTCATTGGTATCCTCCTTACAAGCCGAAGGTGGACTAATATAGTATGGCTTCAGGGGCACCGCTGTCAGCAGGGAAGTTTTCCGATTGACCCGCAAAAAAGAAGAATATTCCGCCCACATGCCGGAATGCGAAAAAAAATTACCCGAACGCCTCGTGGTGGGCATCACCGGCGCGTCGGGGGCCATCTATGGCGTCCGCATGCTCCAGGCCCTGCGCGGGCTGGGCGTCGAGACACATCTTATCATGTCCCGCAGCGCCGAGGTTACCCTGGCTTGCGAGACGGACTGGAAGGTGAAGGACATCCATGCCCTGGCCGACCATGTGCACCGGGCCGAGGACATCGCCGCCGCTCCGGCCTCGGGCTCGTTCCGCACCCTGGGCATGGTGATCGCCCCCTGTTCGGTGCGCACCATGTCCGAGATCGCCACCGGCGTGACCGCCTCGCTGCTGACCCGCGCCGCCGACGTGGCCTTGAAGGAACGCCGCCGGCTGGTGCTGATGGTGCGGGAAACGCCGCTGCATACCGGCCATCTGAAGACCATGCTGGCCCTGTCCGAGATGGGCGCCGTGCTGGCCCCGCCGGTTCCCGCCTTCTATGCCCAGCCGGACAGCCTGCAGGCCATGGTGGACCATAGCGTGGGCCGCGTGTTGGACCTGTTCGGGCTGGACGTGGGCACGATCAACCGCTGGGGCGAGACCCCGCGCCGGGCACCGGCCAAAAAACGCAGCGAGGGCGACTGATATCCGAACCAGCCAAAACAAATCCCACCCCGTTTGACATACCCCCCCCGCCTTCCTTGCGGACTGTGCGGGGGAACACTGGTGTCCAACACAGCGGTGCGGCATAACTGGCCCATGAAACAGATCGATACCAGCATCAAGATCGATGCCACTCCTGGCGTTGTGTGGGACATCCTTACCGACTTCGCCGCATACCCGACCTGGAACCCCTTCATTACGTCCGTCGAGGGGATCGCCAGGGTCGGTGAACGTCTGTCCATCCGCGTGGTACCGCCGGGGCAAAAAGGCATGTCGTTTCGGCCTCATGTCCTTGAGGCCGAACCCGAGCGCCAGCTTCGGTGGAAGGGCCGCCTGATTGCGCCCGGGCTGTTCGATGGCGAACACCTCTTTCGGATCGAGCCTGCTGCTGATGGCATCCGGTTCCATCATTCGGAAAAGTTTACCGGACTTCTCCCCAGCGTGATGCCTGCGTCATCCTTCGAAGCCGTGCGCAACGGGTTTGAGGCGATGAATCGTGCATTGATGCAGCGTGCCGAAGCCAGCAAGCAGCGCTGAATCGCCGCGTATGGTTGCGTGGCCTCTCCTTGCGTGACCCCTCCGAGAACTCCGCGGCCTTGCCGGGGTTCATGAGGGAATGACACGCGGCCAGCAGCCGCCGCCGCAACAGCAGGATGATCCGCCGCAGCAAAGCAACTAGGCCGACTGCGCGAAAGGCCTAGCGGGGAACGGACGCCCGCCCTGGGCATTCCTCCGGTAGCGGCCCGCGTTCGACCGCAGCGGCCGCGTACGGAGACATCGGATCACCCAAGGAGGATTTCCATGAAGAAGGTGCTTCCCCTGGCCATGGTGGCCGCCCTGGCCACCGCTCCCGCCTGGGCCGCCGGCATGGGCCAGCAGTCTGGGTCCGCGCAACAGGGCATGCAGGACCAGCAGCAGCAGAGCCAGCAGAGCCCCAGCCTGCAGGGCCAGCAGCAGGGCATGCAGGGCCAGGACGGCCTCCAGCAGAGCGCCGGCCAACAGCAGCAGCAGGGTCAGCGCGAGATGATCCGCGAGGTGCAGCAGAACCTGCAGCAGCAGGGCTATGACGTGGGCAATTTGGACGGCGTCTGGGGCCCGAACACCCAGCAGGCGCTGCGCCAGTTCCAGCAAGAACAGGGCCTGCAGGCCACCGGCCGGCTGAACCAGAACACCCTGGCCGAGCTGAATGTGGACGCCAATCCGAACCAGCTGGCGGAAATGCCCGATGACGCCCTGGATGCGGATCTGGGGGCCCAGATGGGCGGCACCGACCTGCAGTCCACCGGCGACCTGGAGATCCAGGAAGACATGCGGGAAAGCCCCGCCGGCGAACAGCTGGACCAGCAGACCAACCCCGGCATCACCGACTGACGCCGGCAGCAGCCTGGGGGCGGGCCCCGACGGGCCCGCCCGTCTTTTCCAGACAGGGAGGATTCGTCCATGAGCCGTATCGTCACGCTGACCGCCGCGCTTTTGCTGACGGCGGGGCCGGCCCTGGCGCAGCAGCAGGACCCGCAGCCCCAAACCCAAACCCAAACCCAGCCCCAGCCCCAGCAGCCGGTGCAGGCCCAGCCCGATTTCCATACCGGCGGCGTCGGCGCCCAGGAAGCGGCGGTGGATGCCGGCCTGGTGCGCCGGGTCGAGGCCCAGTTGCAGCAGATGGGCTATGAGATCGCCGTGAACGACCAGTGGGACCAGGAGACCACGGACACCCTGAAGCAGTTCCAGGACGACCACCGCCTGCCCGCCACCGGCCAGTTGAACCGCCAAACCCTGGCGGCGCTGAATGTGGAGGCCGAACCCAGCGAACTGGCCGAACTGCCCGATGATGCCCTGGAGCCCGGCGTGCTGCAGGGGCCGGCGGGCCCTGCCGCAACCGGCGAAGGCGGCGTGGGTCAAGGGGCCGAGCGCGGCCTGGGCACCGGCGTGCTGACGCCGCAAGACGGCGCCGACTGATCCCGCCCGGCACCGGGACGCCCCCCGGGATGCCCCCTTTTGGGGCTCCCGGCCCATCCCGGCGCTTGCACTATCGCACGCCATCCCCAACCTTATAGGCGGCACCGGCTCTGGGGACCTTGGATCGTGCTGGAAACACTGGTTTATAATTTCACGGCCTTTTTCGTGATCATCGACCCGCCGGGCACCGCCGCCCTGTTCGCGGTGATGACCCGGGGCGAAAGCCCAGAGCTGCGCCGGCGCATGGCTTGGCGCGCCACCTGGCTGGCGGGGGGCATCCTGCTGGCCTTTGCCTTCCTGGGCCAATATCTGATGACCGCCCTGGGCATCTCGCTGCCCGCGTTCCGGGTGGCCGGCGGCATCTTGTTGTTCCTGCTGGCCACAGACATGGTGTTCGCCCGCCAGTCGGGGCTGCGGTCGGTGACGCCCAGCGAGGACCGCGAGGCCCATGACCGCGAGGACATCACCGTCTTTCCCCTGGCCTTCCCGCTGATCGCCGGCCCCGGCGCCATGACCTCGGTGGTGCTGCTGATGGGCCGCACCCAAGGTGACCCGGCCGAGATCGCGGGGGTGGTGGGCGTGCTGGGGGTGGTGCTGGCCATGCTGCTGGGGATGCTGCTGATGTCCAGCCAGGTTTTGCGCATCCTGGGCGTCACCGGCAGCAATGTGATCAGCCGGGTGCTGGGCATCATCCTGGCCGCCCTCGCGGCCCAGTTCGTGCTGACCGGCATCAGCCAGGCGCTGGGGCTGTAAGCCCCTCTGCGCCCGGCTGGCGCGGCGGCTAGTTGCCCGTACGGATCTTGTGCAGGAAGCCGTCCACGCGGGTCTTCAACTGCTCGGACTGGCGGGCCAGATCCTCCGAGGCCAGGTTGACGTCGCTGGCTGCCTGGGCGGTTTCGCCCGACACCGCTTCCACCTGCCCCACCACCGACAGCATGGCCCCGGAACAGGTGGCCGCCTCGGCTGCCGAGCGCGAAATCTCGTTGGTGGCGGCGCCCTGCTCCTCCACCGCCGCGGCGATGGCGGTGGATACCTCGGCGACCTCGCTGACAGTGCCGGAGATGGCGGCGATGCCGCCCACCGCCGCGCTCACCGCCTGCTGGATCTGCTCCACCTTGGCGGCGATCTCGTCGGTGGCGCGAGCGGTCTGCCCGGCCAGATTCTTCACCTCGGACGCCACCACGGCAAAGCCCTTGCCGGCATCGCCGGCGCGCGCCGCCTCGATGGTGGCGTTCAAGGCCAGAAGGTTGGTCTGGCTGGCAATGTCCGAGATCAGCTTGACCGCCGCGCCAATCTCGCCGGCGGCCTGCTGCAGGCTGTCGATCATCTCGCGGCTGCGCCGCGCCTCGGAATCGGCCTGGCCGGCCACCTGGTTGGCATGGCTGACCTGGCGGCTGATTTCCTGGATCGAGGACGACAGTTCCTCGGATGCCGCCGCCACCGCACTGACCGCGTGAGAGGCCTGGCCAGCGGCGCCGCCTGCCTCGGCGATATGACGGCCCATCATCTGGGTGGTGCCGGTCAGGCTTTGCGACGTGGCGTGCAATTCCGTAGCCGCCGCCGACAGGGCGTCCACCAGCCCATGCACTTCGCGCTCGAAGGTGGCGGCATGGCCGTTCAGCAATTCCTGGGCCTGCTCGCGCTCCAATTGGAAATACAACGACAGCACAGTGTTGAGGTCCAGCATGATGGCCTTGTTCAAGGCGCGCAGGCCGGCTGACAGTTCCTGGGGCCGCTTGCGGTAGGCCTGAACCATCATCTCCACCAGCGCATCCATGAAGAAGGCATAGCCGGCCAGATAGGCGCGGGGCCGGATGCCGTGGCGCACATGGGCCTGGCCGATGCGGGTGGCCGAGGTTTCGTAACTGTCATCCCAGCGGCCCGAGAACAGGTTGTTCATCCAATGCTGCCGCTGGGCCCGCTTGGCGTGCTCAATCTGCTCCTGGCTGGTAAAGCTCTCGCGCAAGCCGGGGGTGGCTTGGACGAATCGGTAGAACTCATCGATGATGGCGTCGATATGCCGGTCCAGCAGATCTCTGGCTGACGACAGGTCGCGGGCGGTGCCTTGGTCGATCCGCAGCAGGCGCAGGCGGTCCTGGTGGGCGGGACTGGTCATGGCTTGGGGGAGCCTTCATGCACGAGTTGCCGGCCGGCAGCAGCCACCAGCCGTCCATCCCCAATCCGCCAGCGGACAATAGCGCCTGCAGCTTTGGTTTAGAAGTGGTAATTCCATCCGATAATTACCCGGGCGTTCCATGACCAGACGCCGTGGTAATCTCGGTGCCCAGCCGTGCCGACTGCCCAGAAGAGCTTCCGGCGCCGCAGGTCAATGCTTGCGCAATGCCCGCACCATCTCCAGATGCCGTTCCAAGGATGGCACCGTCGCCTGAGCGAACAGGCGCAGGCGCGGATCGTCGCCCCGGCCGGCATAGCCCTGGAACAGGGTCAGGGTTTCCTGGTGGGCCAGCATCTGCTGCTCCAGATAACGGTCGTCGAACTCCTCGCCCGGGGTGTCGCGCAGATGATCCAGCATCTGGGCGTGGCGCCCGGTCATCTCGTTGGACAGGCCCGGGGCCTTGGGCATGCTGCGCAGCGTCGAGCGCAGCTGATGGTGGGCGGTGGTATGGTCGTCACGAAGCACCTTGGCCAGGGTGCGCACCGTCTCGGACCGGCCCCGCTCCTGGGCCAGGGCGGCAGCGGCCACCTCATAGGCCCCGCCGCTGGCGGCGCTGGCCACGAAACTGTCCGCATCCACCGAACCCGCCGTGGCGGCCCCGGCCATGCCCATCATGCCGCCGGCCAGGTCCTGCGCCCGCTCGGCCATGCCGGCAAAACCCGAGGATTGCTCCTGCTTGTCTCCGGTCATTGTTGGGCGCTCCTTTGTTCCAGGCCGTGGCTGTGGACTTGGCGGTGATAGGCCAGCCCCTGGCCGTCGGCATTGCGCCGCAGGGCGGCCACGGGATGCGGGCCGTCGGTTTCCAGGCGGTAATCCTGGCCCTTTTCGCGCCGATGCCGGTCGATGATATCCTCGGTGGGCGTACCGCCCCGATTCACCATGGCCTGATAGCCGAAATAGCGGTGGTCGGCGGGCAGGCTGTCCACCGGCACGAACTCGGAGTCGTAGCCGGTCAGGTCCACTTCCTCGGCCACCAGCCGCCGCAGATAACCCTTGTTCTCGTGGAACAGGACCGGCGCGGCGATGCCCCGGGCGGGCAGGATTTCGGCCGGATCGCGGCCCTCGATGCGCTTCATGGCGTCGCAGGCCAGGCGCAGATGCTCGATCTCCATGCCCAGATGCAGCTCCCAAACGGCGCGGATGCGCGGATCGGGCTCGTCCTGCAGAAAGGACCAGTAGAGCCAGCATTCGTTGTATTCATGCAGAACCCAATGCATGCACCAGCTCATGGTCGGGTCCATGATGGACTCATAGTGGCTGACATGCTGCTCCTCGATTTCGGCGATCTCGCAATAGAGGCCGCGCGCCAGCGGGTCGGTGGGCCGGTTCCCCACATTCATGTAGTAGTTCATGGTCTGCTGCTCGGCCCCCAGGATGGTCAGGGCGTTCATCACCGACTGGAAGTCCGCCGCCTGCACGGTCATGGGCCGGCGCAGGTCGTCGGCGGGATGGCGGTGCTCGAAGATGGTGGGGCGGGACGGGATGATCTCGGTATGGTCGCCCACGATGCGGCCCGGGTCGCTGCCCATCAGGTCCAGCAGATTGGCATAGCGGTAGAGATGGTCGAAATCCTCGAGCAGGCCGAACTGATAGACCTGGCGCAGATAGGGGTCGGGCTCGTTCTGGGCCACCCAGGCGGTCAGGTCCACCGCCACCTGCTCGTAGCCAATGGTCACCTCGATGGTGTTCTCCTGGCCGGGGATCAGCCAGTTCACTGCCTTCTGCTGCTGCTGCTCGATGCGCCGGGTCTGGGCGATCAGCTTTTTCAGGCCGGTATCGGAATTATGACGGGCCATGCTGTGCGAGAACAGGATGGCCGCCACCTCGGCCCCGTTCATGGTGATGATGCGGGTCCGGGTGTAGGGATGCACCGAGCGCGAATCATAGGGGTCGATATTCAGCTCGGACCAGTTCCGCAACTGGCGTTCGAGCGGAATGCCCGTCTCGGTCATGGGATTGAAGGCCATGCGCGTCTCCTGATGGGGGCTTGTCCTCACTCCGCCAACAGGAGGCAAGGGCCGGCGTTCCGGGCATCCCCGGAATACGCCGGCCTCCCTCAGGATTTGCGCGCCGTCAGTTGTTGCGGTCGGGCCACAGGCCATCGACCACGACGCAATAACGCATGGCCACTTCCGGAGGCTGGATGGTCACCGGGGCATTACTTCCCGCATTGGTTGTCTGGCCGGCGATGGAGAGAGTGCCCGACACCGGAGTCTTGGCGGTGTTGGTGCTGTCGGGGGCGGTCTTGGTGTAGATGCCCTTCAGGCCGTCGCGGCCGCCCGAGGCGGCATTGGTCAGATAGACCAGGTCGTTCGCGTTGACGTTGGGGGTCGCCGCCGAGGCCGGCGAGGCATTCACCGGCACCTGCAGGGTGGTAGCCGGGGTGGCCGAGAAGCCGTGGCTGTGCAACGGCAGCTGGTTGCTGTTCAGGGTGATGGTCTCGGAGCCGCGATACTGGCCCTGGGGCACCGGAGTCAGGCCTGGACCATTGCCCTGGCCCACGGGCAGCCGGCCACGCAGATCGGGCAACTTGAAGGTGGTGCGGCCATCACCGCCATAGGCATTGCCAATGACCGCGAACAGGGCCTGCTGCTGGTTGATGCTCAACGGGCTGCCATCGGCTTCCAGAGTTCCCCGCGGGCACCAGGCACCGGCGGTCATGCAGATCGCGCCGATATAGCTCTCGGGCCCGCAGGCGACAGCCGGGGTGGCCGAGACCGCCAGGGCGGCCAGGGCCAGCGACGGCAGGGTCTTGTTACGAATGAACGACATGATTGCATCCCCTTTTGGTTGAATACCGAATGCAGGATAGGCCGCCTGGCCCCAATGTTCTACTAAAAATATATGCTTAGCGATACAAGCAACCGATCGGCATAGCCGGCACCAAAAGACGTCTTTTGGTGAAAATTTGTGACCAAGTGATCAACCTTCTTGATACACACGTTTTGGTTATGAGAGACTCGGCCAGCCGCACTATTCGCGAGTGCGCACGACAGGCGGCGCGGGGACTGCTCCCCGGCACCAGGGCTCAGGGACGGGGGTTGAAATGAACCAAGTTTCACGCTGGGTGATGGCTCTCGAGCCTCGGCTGATGTTCGACGGCGCGGCGGCAAGCACCGCCACCGACCCGTCGGGCGACGACGGCGCCACCCCGCCACCCGCCGCCCCGCCCCCTCCGCACGGCACCACCGAGGCAGCCCCGCGCAAGGAGGTGGCCTTTGTGGATGCCGGCGTCCGTGACCACCAGGCCTTGGCCGACGCCCTGCCGGCGGGTATCGAGGTGGTGGTGCTGCAGTCGGACCGCGATGCCCTGGCCCAGATGGCCGAATGGGCGCGCGACCATTCCGGCTATGACGCCATCCATGTGCTGAGCCATGGCGACGACGGCCAGTTGATCTTCGGCAGCGGCAGCCTGAACCTGGGCCCCCTGGACAGCCGCGCGGCCGACCTTTCCGTTCTGGGCGATGCCCTGACCGACCAGGGCGACCTGTTGGTCTATGGCTGCTCGGTCGGCAGCGATGGCGCTTTCCTGCAACGGCTGGCCGAACTGACCCGCGCCGACCTGGCCGCCTCGACCGACGCCACCGGCGCCGCAGCCCTGGGTGGCGACTGGGACCTCGAAGCGACGGCTGGCGCCGTCGAGACCGACAGCCTTCAGGTGGCCGGCTATCGCCATCAGCTGGCGGCCTTCAACGAGACATTCAACTGGTCCCATGCAAACGGGGACTATCTGGCGGATTCCGACCCCGGAAACTCGCCCGCCTCCTACACCTTCACTCTTTCGGGCGTGAACTTCGTCCTCACCACCACCACCGACGGCGATGGCAGCACGGTCCGCTGGCGTGACCAATATGGCGACAGCAATTCGGCGTCCCTGGAATTCCAGTCGGGCGGCTACGGCCAGGTGGCCAATACCGGCACCACGGAACGCTATACCATCGCCCGCGCCGACGGCGCCGCCTGGACCTTGAACTCCGTCTGGGTGGACATCGGCAGCGGGACCACCGCCACCCTGACGGCCACCTATGGCGGGTCGTCGGTGGTGCGCACCGCCACCGGCGCCGGCATCCTTTCGTTCGGCGGGGTGGGTGTGACCACCCTGACCATCACCAGCACCGACTTCTATTATTTCCAGTTGGACAGCCTGATCGGCGACACCACCTATTCGCCGCCCAACCAGGCCCCCACCGTCACTGGCACCGCTGCCAACCAGGCGGTGAACGACACCGGCACCGTCAGCCCGTTCTCGGGCGTGACCATCGACGACCAGGACGGCAACAACGTCACCGTCACCGTCTCGCTGGATGCGTCCGCCAAAGGCAGCCTTAGCGGCGGCGGCTTCACCGACAACGGCAACGGCACCTACAGCCTGGCGGCCACCTCGGCCAGCGCGGCCACCACCGCCCTCCGGCAGTTGGTTTTCAATCCCGCCGACAACCGGGTGGCCGCCGGCCAGACCGAGACGACCACCTTCACCATCGCGGTCAATGACGGCACCACCACGACCAACAACACCGCCACCACGGTGGTATCCACCAATGTCAATGACGCGCCCGTGATCTCCTCGAATGGCGGGGGGTCCACGGCGTCGGTCACGGTGAATGAAAACACCACCGCCGTCACCACCGTGACCGCCACGGACGCGGACCCGTCGGACAGCCGCACCTATTCCATTTCCGGCGGCGCCGACGCCGCGCGCTTCACCATCAACTCCAGCACTGGCGCCCTGGCCTTCGTCACCGCCCCCAACTTCGAATCACCCACCGATGCCGGCGGCGACAATGTCTATGACGTACAGGTGCGGGTGGTGGATGCCACCGGAGCCTCCGACACCCAGGACATCGCCGTGACCGTGGCGGGGGTGAACGAAGCCCCGGAAATCAGCGCCACCAGCGCCGGCGGCACCTGGACCGAAAACACCGCCACCGGCTCGGCCATCTACAGCGGCACCTCCATCGCGCTGATGACCAATCCGGTGCTGACCGACCCAGACACAACCACCAGTTTCAACGGCGCCACCCTGACCGTGGCGCTGTCGGCCTATCGCACCGGCGACCTGATTTCGATCCCGGCCAGCTACAACTCGGTCACCTATGACCAGGCCACCAGCACCGTATCGGTATCCGGCGTGGCCGTCGGCACGGTGGGCGGCGGCTGGCAGGGAGCTCTGACCGTCAGCTTCAACAGCAATGCCACCAAGGCGCGCATCGAAGCGGTGATGGCGGCCGTCACCTACACCATCTATGGCAATGACCAGCCCACCGCGGAAAGCCGCAATCTCACCATCACCTTCCATGACGGCGCCAATGGCGGCCCCGGCAGCCTGGGCGGGGCCATTGCCAGCACCCTGACGGTGGTGGCCACCAATGACAGCCCCACCCTGACCACCACCACCAGCACCCCCACCTATGCCGAGAATGGCGGCGCCCAACCGCTGTTCAGCGGCACTGCCTTATCCACCGTCGAGACCGGCCAGAACATCGACCAGATCACCTTGACGGTCAGCAATCTGGCCGATGGCGCGTCAGAGATCCTGGTGGTGGACGGCACCAGCGTGACACTGACCAACGGCACCAGCGGCGTGACCACCGGCGGCAACGCCGTGGGCTACGACGTGCAGGTCACCGGCAGCACCGGCACCGTCACCTTGACCAAGGCCGCCAGTGCAGCCCAATGGGCGGGCTATGTGGACGCGCTGCAATACCGCAACGCCTCGGAGAATCCCACCACCACCGCCGCCCGCGTCATCACCCTGACCGCGGTGCGCGACACCGGCGGCACCGACAACGGCGCGGTGAATCCCGCAAGCCTGAACCTGGCCTCGACGGTGACCGTGACCGCCAGTAATGACGATCCGGTACTGAACGGCCTGAACGGCGATTCGGTCAGCTTCAGCGTGGGCGGCGGCGCCATTCCCCTGGATGCTGGGACTGCCCTGACCCTGGTGGACGTGGACAACACCACCTTGGCCTCGGCCACGGTGCAGATCACCACCGCCTACCAGAACGGCGAGGATGTGCTGGCCTTTGCCAATGACGGCAGCACCATGGGCAATATCGCCGGCAGCTGGGATGTGGGCACCGGTACCCTGACCCTCACCTCGGCAGGCCAGACCGCCACCAAGGCCCAATGGGAAGCGGCGCTGAAGGCGGTGACCTACCAGAACACCAATGCCGGCACCCTGGCCACCACCACCCGGGCGGTGACCTTCACGGTCAATGACGGCCATGCCAATTCGAACCAGGCGGCGGTGTCCGTCACCCTGGTGCGCGCCCCCGTGCTGGACCTGAACACCGCCACCGGCGGCTCGGGCCACACCGCCAGCTTTACCGAGGACGCGGGTGCGGTGGCAGTCACCGGCACCACCCTGGTGCAGGACGACGGCAGCATCAAGGCATTGCGCGCCACGCTGGCCACCCGCCCGGACGGCAGCGCGGAAAGCCTGAGCAGCACCTATGGCACCGGCGCCCAGACGGTGAACGGCGAGGCGGTGACCATCGCCTATGACGGCGCCACCGGGATCTTGAGCTTCACTATCGACGACGGCCAGGCGAGTGCCGCCACCACCCAGATGCTGCTGGAGTCGGTGCGCTACAACAACAGCTCGGACAACCCCACCACCACGGCGCGGACCATCACGTTCACCGCCACCGACAATGACGACAATACCGGCTCGGCGGTGACCACAACCCTGTCGGTGGCCGCGGCCAATGACGCCCCCGCCATCACCAGCAACGGCGCTGGAACCACCGCCGCCGTCTCGGTGAACGAGAACCAGACCGCCGTCACCACCGTGACCGCCAGCGACCCCGATACGGGCGACAGCCGGACGTTCAGCATCAGCGGCGGCGCTGACGCGGCGCGCTTCACCATCAACCCGACCACCGGCGTGCTGGCCTTTGCCGCCGCCCCCAATTTCGAGTCCCCCGCCGACGCCGACACCGACAACAGCTATGTGGTGGCGGTGACGGTGACCGACGGCTCGGGCGCCACCGATGTCCAGACCATCACCGTCAACGTGCAGAACGTGAACGAGGCGCCGGTGTTCCTGAGCGGCACCAGCGCGAGCCTGGCCGAGAACGCGGCCAATGGCGCCACCGTGATCGATGTCAACGCCACCGATGGCGACAGCGGCGGCGCCGACAGCGTGGCCAGCTACCAGATCATGTCGGGCAATACCGGCAGCGCCTTCGCCATCGACGCCAGCACCGGCGTGATCACCCTGGCCGGCGCCCTGGACCGCGAGACCACGGCCAGCTATTCCCTGGTGGTGCGCGCCACCGATGCCCTGGGCGTGACCAGCGACCAGACCATCACGGTGACCGTGACCGACGTGAACGACACCACGCCGGTCATCACCTCGAACGGCGGCGGGGCCACGGCCGCCATCGGAATGAATGAGAACGCCACGGCGGTGACCACGGTTACGGGCACCGACGCCGACACCACCGGCTCGGTCAGCTATTCCATCAGCGGCGGCGCCGATGCCGCGCGCTTCACCATCAACCCGACCACCGGCGCCCTGGCCTTCGTGACCGCCCCCAATTTCGAGGCACCCACGGACGCGGACGCCGACAACCAGTATGTGGTCCAGGTGACCGCCAGCGACGGGGTGCAAAGCGACGCCCAGACCATCACCATCACCGTGGCCAATCTGGACGAGGACCCGGTGTTCACCTCGGCCGCCGGCATCAGCGGCGCCCAGGGCGCTTCCCTCAGCCTGGACGTGAATGCCAATAACGGCGATGGCGGCACCGCCGATGCCGGCATCACCTATGCCATCGTCGGCGGGACGGCCCAGACCGCCTTCACCATCAATGCCGCCACCGGCCTGCTGACCGGCGGCGCCAGCCTGGCGGCGGGCAGCCATACGGTGGTGGTGCAGGCCTCGGACGGCGTGCGCACCAGCAACCAGACCATCACGGTGTCGGTGGCCGCACCGCCGCCGCCACCGCCGCCGCCGCCCCCACCCCCC
>CAYOKN010000050.1:0-2569 GCA_964404545.1 uncultured Rhodospirillaceae bacterium
GCCCGACCGGCCCGGTTCGGTCCCATGGGGCAGGGGGCGCAGGCCGTGTCCGCCGGCACCGAAGGCGGCTCGGACGCGGGCATCCGCCCTTTGTGGCAGGTGGAAAAGGACACCATCGAGCGCGCCATCGCCCAATGCGGCGGCAATGTGCCCAAGGCCGCCGCGGCCCTGGGCATCAGCCCCTCGACCATCTATCGCAAGAAGATCGCCTGGGAGGGCGGGGAGGGGGGCTGACCCCGCCGACTGTCCTAGGCTTCCAGGTCCGCCGGCCGCACGAAGTCCAGCAGGCGGCAGCTGGCCGGGGCCAGGCCGGCCCAATCCTCGGCCGGGCTTTCCAGCACGGTCAGGGTGCCGGTGGGATATCTGTCGCACAGCCGGTCCCAGGCCTCGCCGGCCTGGTCGTCGGCCACCAGGAACTGCGCCAGACGCTCCAGGGACGGATTGTGGCCGATCAGCAGCACGCTGGGCAGGCCAGCCTCCAGCCGGGTAAGCCGGTCATACAGTACCGTGCGCGTGGTCTCGTACAGGCCGTTTTCGAACAGCACCTCGGTCCCCGACAGGGCGGGCAGCAGTGCGTCATAGGTTTCGCGGGTGCGCCGGGCGGCCGAGCACAGCACCAGGGCCGGGCGGATGCCGCGCTCCTGCAGGTGGCGGGCCATGGCCTGGGCGGCTTTGCGGCCCCGGGCATTGAGCGGGCGGTCGAAATCGCCCAGGGCCGGATCGTCCCAGCTGGATTTGGCATGGCGCAGCAGATACAGAAGCTTCACTTTTCCCCGCCCGTCACGAACGCGTATGACAGTTGGCCGTAACCATGACAGCCGCAGCCCAAGCATATATAAAGGGTGCGGGAGACGCCAGAATGGCAGCAAAAGGAACAAGCCCTGTGACGACCGCCGACGCCCCTGCGCGCACCAGCGCCCAAGCCGAGCAAGCCGCCATCGACATCCATTCCAAGGACCGGTTCATCAACCGCGAGCTTTCGTGGCTGGCCTTCAACACCCGGGTGCTGGAAGAGGCCGAGAATGTGCGCCATCCCTTGTTGGAGCGGCTGCGCTTCCTGTCCATCTCCGCGTCCAACCTGGACGAGTTCTACATGGTGCGCGTGGCCGGCCTGAAGGGCCAGATCAAGGCCGGCGTGACCACCCATTCCCAGGACGGGCTGACCCCGGCCCAGCAACTGACCGCCATCAACCGTGCCGCCCAGGACCTGCTGTCCAACCAGCAGCGGGTGTGGCGCGTGTTGCGCCAGGAACTGCGCGAAGCCGGCATTACCGTGATCGAGCCGGTCGAGCTGTCCAAGGCCGACCGCAAGTGGCTGGAAACCCGCTTCATGGAGCATGTGTTCCCGGTCCTGACGCCCCTGGCCATCGATCCGGCGCATCCGTTCCCCTTCATCCCCAATCTGGGCATCGCCCTGGTGCTGCATCTGACCCGCCTGGAAGACGGCGAGGTGCTGCGCGCCCTGGTGCCGCTGCCCCATCTGGTGGACCGCTTCGTCCGCCTGCCCGGCGAGGCGGTGCGCTTCATCGCCGTCGAGGACATGGTGGGCCTGTTCCTGGACAAGCTGTTCCCCGGCTTCCGGGTGGATTCGGCGGGCATCTTCCGCGTCATCCGTGACTCGGAAATGGAAATCGACGAAGAGGCCGAGGACCTGGTGCGGGTGTTCGAAAGCGCCCTGAAGCGCCGCCGCCGGGGCCATTGCATCCGCCTGACCGTCAATGCCGACATGCCCGATGACCTGCGCACGCTGGTCACCGACGAAATGCATATCGACCCCATCGACGTGTTCCCGCTGGATGGGCTGATCGGCCTGGTGGACACCAAGCAGCTGCTGGTGGACGACCGCCCGGACCTGCTGTTCCCGCCCTACAATGCCCGCTTCCCCGAGCGCGTGCGCGACTTCGGCGGCGACTGTTTTGCCGCCATCCGCAAGAAGGACATCGTGGTCCACCACCCGTTCGAGAGCTTCGACGTGGTGGTGCAGTTCCTGCGCCAGGCGGCCCGCGACCCCAATGTGGTGGCCATCAAGCAGACCCTGTACCGCACGTCCAAGGACAGCCCCATCGTCAAGGCGCTGGCCGAGGCCGCCGAACTGGGCAAGTCGGTCACCGCCATGATCGAGCTGAAGGCCCGCTTCGACGAAGAGGCCAATATCGGCTGGGCCCGTGACCTGGAACGGGCCGGCGCCCAGGTGGTCTATGGCTTCATGGAGCTGAAGACCCACGCCAAGATCAGCTTGGTGGTGCGGCGCGAGAATGGCGAGCTGCGCAGCTACTGCCATTTCGGCACGGGCAACTACCACCCCATCACGGCCAAGGTCTATACCGACCTGTCCTTCTTCACCTGCGACGAATCCCTGTGCCGGGACGCCGGACGCACCTTCAACTTCATGACCGGCTATGCCCGGCCCGAGAAGATGGAGAAGCTGGCCATCGCCCCGCTGGGCCTGCGTGACCGGGTGCTCGAGAACATCGATGCCGAGATCGAGCATGCCAAGGCCGGCCGCCCCGCCAGCATCTGGGCCAAGATGAACTCGCTGGTGGACGCCAAGCTGATCGACGCCCTGTAT
>CAYOKN010000050.1:2619-13694 GCA_964404545.1 uncultured Rhodospirillaceae bacterium
CTGCGCCCCGGCGTGCCGGGCCTGTCCGAGAACATCCGGGTGAAGTCCATCGTGGGCCGCTTCCTCGAGCACACCCGCGTGGTGGCCTTCGGCAACGGCCAGAAGATGCCGGGCCGCCAGGCCAAGGTGTTCATCTCCTCGGCCGACTGGATGAACCGCAATATGGACTGGCGGGTGGAATCCTTCGTGCCCATCGAGAATCCCACCGTGCATCGCCAGATCCTGGACCAGATCATGGTGGCCAATCTGAAGGACGTGGCGCACAGCTGGATGCTGCTGCCCGACGGCAGCTATCAGCGGGTGCCCGCCGATGAGGGCGCCTTCAGCGCACACCATTATTTCATGACGAATCCCAGCCTGTCGGGCCGGGGCAGCGCGCTCGAGCGTGGCCGCACGCCCAAGCTGCTGTTGGAATCGGTCAAGGCCAGCCGGGAATGACCATGATGCGGGTGGGGGACATGGTGCATTTGCTGCCGGTGGCGATCATCGACATCGGCTCGAACTCCATTCGCCTGGTGGTCTATGACGGCCGCCAGCGCACCCCCGTCCCGTTGTTCAATGAAAAGGCCGTCTGCGCCCTGGGCCTGGGCATGGGCTCGTCGGGCCGGCTGAACCCCGAAGGGGTGGGGCCGGCGTTGCTGGCCGTGGGCCGCTTCGTCGAGCTGGCCCGTGCCATGGGGGCTGCGGGCGACCTGCATATCCTGGCCACGGCGGCGGTGCGCGATGCCGCCGACGGTGCTTGGTTCGTGTCCGAGATCGAGCGCCGCACCGGCGTACCGGTGACGGTGCTGTCGGGCGGCGAGGAGGCCGAGGTGGCCGCCCTGGGCGTGCTGTGCTCGATCCCCGAGGCGCAGGGCGTGGTGGCCGACCTGGGCGGCGGCTCGCTGGAGCTGGTGCATGTGGACGGCGGCCACCTGGCCGAGCATGTGACCATGCCCCTGGGCCTGCTGCGTCTGACAGAGGCCTCGGACGGCGACCGCGAGCGGGCCTCCGAGGTGATCGACCAATATCTGGGGCGGCTGGACTGGCTGGACGCCGCCGCCGGCCAGTCGCTCTATGTGGTGGGCGGCGCCTGGCGCGCCCTGGCCCGCATCTGCATCGCCCAGGCCAATCATCCCCTGCTGGTGCTGGACAATTTCACCCTGCCCTATGAAGAGGCGCTGAACCTGACCGACCTGATCAGCCGGCAGTCCAAGAAGTCGTTGGAAAGGGTGCCGGGCGTGTCCAAGAAGCGCGCCCCTTACCTGCCGCTGGCGGCCCTGCTGCTGGAAAAGGTGCTGGGGGTGGTGCGGCCGTCGCGGCTGGTGTTCTCGGTCTATGGCATGCGCGAGGGGCAGTTCTACAAGATGCTGCCCGACGCCATCCGCGCCCAGGACCCGCTGGTGGCCTCGTGCGACCGCATGGCCCGCATGGCCGGCCGCTTTCCCGAGCATGCTGCCGAACTGATGAGCTGGATGGACCCGCTGTTCCCGGTCGAGTCCGAGCAGCAGCGCCGGCTGCGCCTGGCCGCCTGCCTGCTGGGCGACATCTTCTGGGATGAGCATCCCGATTACCGCTCCGAGCAGGCCTTCCTGCGCACGCTGCGCATGCCCTTCATGGGACTGGGCCACCAGGACCGTGCTGCCCTGGCGCTGGCGGTGTTCACCCGCTATGGCGGTGACGACGAGCATGCCCACGCCATCTGGGCCCGCCAGCTTCTGGGCGAGGACGAGGTGTTGCGCGCCCGCAGCGTGGGCAATGCCCTGCGGGTGGCCCATACCTTGTCGGGCGGCGCCCCGGGCCTGCTGTCCCTGACCCGCCTGGTGCGGTCCGAGGACTGCCTGGTGCTGGAGGTGCCGGCGGATCATGCCGCTTTTGCCCCCGACATGGGGGGCGGCCGGTTCGAGAAGCTGGCCAAGTGCCTGGACTTCGCCTCGGTGATGGTCAAGCGGGTTTGATGTCGCGGCCCGCCCTTTGCCATCTGTTTCAGTTCACCACGCCGGACGCACCCGAGGTCCGGGCGCTGGGCCTGGCCGAGAACTTTCGCCGCAGCCATCCCGGCCAGGGCACCAGCAATGTCTGCTGTTGCCTGGACAATGCCTATCTGGAATTCCTGTGGGTGGACCGTCCGGCCGAATTGGCGGCGGTGCCCCGCCTGGGCTTTGCCGCCCGCTCGGCCTGGCGCACCAGCGGCGCCTCGCCCTTCGGCATCGGGTTGCACGGTGGCGGGCTGCCCTTTCCCAGCTGGGATCACCGGCTGATGGACCTGACCATTCCGGTGGCGGTGGACAGCGACGATCCGCGCCAGCCCTTGCTGTTCCTGTCGCCCGGCAAGGAGCGTCCCGACCAGTGGCCCGACGGCCGCGCCGGCCGCCGCCAGACCGACCAGGGTCTGGCCGAGATCATGACGCTGCATCTGGACAGCCCCGTCGAGCCCGCGCCGGCGTTGCGCCTGTTGGCTGATCTGGGGCTGTTGACGCTGGGGCGGGCCGAACGGCACCGCCTGACCCTGACCGTCAGCCGCTCGGACGGCGGCCGGCCCACCCGGTTGGTGCTGGGCGAGGGGGCCTAGCCCAGGCTTTCGGTTTCGGCCAGCGTGTCCTCGCGGCCGATGCGGTGGGACGGCATGCGGACCAGCGCCGTGGTGCCCACGCCAAAGGACGACGACAGCAGCAACTGGCCACCATGGGCCTCCACCAATGCCTTGGTCAGCGGCAGGCCCAGGCCGGTGCCTTCATATTTGCGCGACAGCGAGCTGTCCACCTGGGCAAAGGGCTCCATGGCCTTGGACAGGTCGTCGGGCTTCATGCCGATGCCGGTGTCAGCCACCTCGATGCAATAGCCGTTTGGGTCGGTCCAGGCCGAGACGGTGATGCTGCCGCCCTCGTCGGTGAACTTCACCGCATTGGACAGCAGATTCAGCAGGATCTGCTTCAGCCGACGCTCGTCCGCCAGCAGCGGCGGCAGGCTGCGCGGGATACGCACGGCCAGCGCCACCTTGGCGCTTTCCGCCCGCTTGATCACCAGCCGGCGGGCCGAGTCCACGGCGCGGGCGATGTCCACCTGGGTCTCGTACAGCTCGATCTTGCCGGCTTCGGCCTTGGACATATCCAGAATGTCGTTGATCAGGTTCAAGAGATGCCGGCCGGAGTCGTGGATATCGCTCAGATAGTCCTGGTATTTGCCGTTGCCGATGGGGCCGAACAGCTCGCCGATCATGGCCTCGGAGAAGCCGATGATCGCATTCAGCGGGGTGCGCAGCTCGTGCGAGATCGAGGCCAGGAAGGCGGCCTTGGCGCGGTTGCCGCGCTCGGCGGCGTCCTTGGCGTCGCGCAGGATGCGCTCGGCCCGCTTGCGCTCGGTGATGTCGGAATAGGTGGCCAGGAAGCCGCCGTCGGGCATGCTGGAGCGGCGGATCTCGACGGCGGTGCCGTCGGGCCGCACCCGTTCGGACTGAAGGGGCGCGCCGCGGCGCATGCGGTCCAGCCGCTCGGCCGCCAGCTGGGCCGGGTCGCCGGGGCCGAATTCGCCGCGCTCGGCCAGCAGGCGCAGGAAGTCGGCATAGGTGAAGCGACCCGGCCGCACCAGCGCCGGCGGCAGCGCGAACAGGTCCTGGGCCTGGCGGTTGAAGGCCACCAGGCGGTAGTCGGCGTCGAACACCGACACGCCCAGGGGCATATTGTCGATGATGGCCTGCAGCCGCTCGGTCTGGCGGGCCACTTCGGTCTCGCGGCGTTTCAGCGGGGTCACGTCCGTATAGACGCCCACCACATAGCCGTCCTTGGTCTGGCGCTCGTTGGCCAGCACCCAGCGGCCGCTGGCGAACTGCATCTGCACGCTGCCCGATGGATTGCGGTGGTGCGACACCCGCGCCTCGACCCAGCCGTCCAACTCGGCCTGGGCCGGCACCAGCACCCCGGCGGCGGCCACCGCCTCCACCAGCTGGCGGAAGGCGACTCCGGGCTCCACCGCCACGGGCACGCCTTCGAACATGCTGCGATAATTGCTGTTGCACAGCACCATGCGGTCGTCGGCGTCCCACAGCACGAAGCCCTCGGAAATGGACTCCAGTGCCGCCATCAGCTGCGCCTGGGCCTTTTCCGCCTCGGCCTTGGCCTGCACTTCCGAGGTGATGTCGGTGGCGGTGCCGCGATAGCCCTTGAACTGGTTGCCGGCGTCGAACACCGGGCGGCCGCTGATCTTGACGAATTTCACGCTGCCGTCGGGCAGCTGCTGGCGGAAGGCGAAGTCGCGGAAGGCGCGCTGGTCGGCCATCAGGTCCAGCTGGTCGGCCCAGCCGGCCTCGTCCTGGCCCGACAGCGCCTTCAAGTCGCCGAAAGTGCGGCCGATGAAGAAGGCGGTCTTGACCCCCATCACCTGGCGCACGCGCGACGAGACGAAGGTGAATTGCAGATGCTCGTTGCATTCCCAGAACCAGTCCGAGGCAGCCTCGGCCAGGTCGCGGAATCGCTGCTCGGAGTCCAGTAGGGCCTCTTCCACCCGCTTCCGGTCGGTGATGTCGCGCACCACGCCGATGAAGGTCAGCTGGTTGCCCCGGCGCAGCTCGGACACCGACAGGTCCACCGGGAAGATGCTGCCGTCCTTGCGCCGGCCCTCCACCTGACGGCCGGTGCCGATGATGCGGGCCTCGCCGGTGCGCAGATAGCTGTCCATGTAGCCGTCATGGGCGCCCGAATGGGGTTCGGGCATCAGCATGGCGATATTGCGGCCCACCACCTCGTCGGCCCTGTAGCCGAAGAACCGCTCGGCCGCCGGGTTGAAGCTTTGCACGATGCCTCGGGCATTGATGGTGATGATGCCGTCCACCACCGTGTCCATGATGCCGCGCAGCCGCTGCTCGGATTCGCGCATGGCCTGTTCGGCCAGCCGGCTTTCGGTGACATCGGTGCGGATGGCCACGATGCCGCCGTCGCGGGTGCGGTATTCGCGCGACAGGATGTGCCGGCCGTCGGCCAGTTCCAGGGTATAGGGGCCGCTGGGCTGCAGGTGGCGCCGTACCGAGGCGCGCAGCCACGAGGTCTGCTCGTGCGGCGGCACCACGATGACCCCATGCTCCAGGCACAGGTTCAGGATCTGCGGGAAGCTGATGCCAGGCACCAGATGGGCGGCGATGGGGCTCAGCATTTCGCGGTATTTGCTGTTGCACAGGACCATGCGGTCCTCGGCGTCATACAGCACGAAGCCTTCCGAGATGCTCTCGATGGCCTCCATGAAGCGGGTCTGCACCAGATTGGCGCGCCCGGTCTGCTCGGCTGCCTGGGCCTGCTGGCGGCGCAGGGTGACCACCAGCAGCGACAGGGCGGTGATGATGGCGGTGATCTGCGCCAGCACGAAGCTCCAGGGCGCCAGCGCCTCATGGGCATGCAGGATGGGGGCGATCAGCTCATGCACGCCCGACAGGGCGAAGGAGCCGGCGGTGACCAGATGGCCGTCATTGGCATAGCCGGGCCGGTTGGCCAGGAAGGCCCAGGCGGCCAGCAGCAGCGGCACGGTGCCCAGGCCGAACATGGGCAGGGGCGGCAGCGCGAAGATATCGCGCAGCCAGACCGCCACCACGGCCCAGGCCACCGAGGCGCCGATGCCCAGGATCATCCAGAGCTGGCCGATCCGGCGCTCGAGAAAGGTCAGCGCCCCCATCAGCACCAGCATGGCCATCAGCCCATGCAGCAGGTCGGACATCCACAGCCGCACGGTGGCATCCGGATTGCCCAGCAGCAGCAGATAGGACAGTGTCTGCACCGAGTAACCGGCGGCCCACCAGCCCAGCGCGTTGGGGCCGGGCGACAGCACCCGGCCATAGATCATGGCGAAGGCCAGTACGGCAGAGCCCATCAGGGCTCCCAGCAATGCCGTCTGGAGAGAAATTTCCATCGGTTAAATACGCTTCCCCTGGGCAGGGCCATCGGGCCGCCCGTCACCCTACCCTCGGAGCCTAGGGCAAAGCGGCAGATGAAAACAACATCTTCCGCCCGCGCCTGCCCGTTCGGGTGGGGTATTTAGTCCGCGTACTGGACCAAGGATGTAAAGGGTACGCCGTACTTGGCCAGGCGTTCGCGGCCGCCCAGGAAGGACAGCTCGATGATCGAGGCGGCGCCCACAACCTTGCCGCCCACCTTGTTGATCAACTCGATCGCCGCGCACAGGGTGCCGCCGGTGGCCAGCAGGTCGTCCAGCACCACGACACGCTGGCCCGGCTTGATGGCATCCACCTGGATCTCCACGATGTCGGTGCCGTATTCCAGGTCATATTCATGCCGCACGGTGGCGCCCGGCAGCTTGCCGCGCTTGCGCACCATGACGAAACCGCAGCCCAGCTTCAGCGCCAGCGGCGCCGCCGCCAGGAAGCCGCGGGATTCGATGCCGGCCAGCATGTCCGGTTGGTGGACCCGCACGGCATTGGCCAGGCGGCCCATGGTCACTTGCCAGGCATCGGCGTGGGCCAGAAGGGTCGAAATGTCATAAAACTGGATTCCCGGCTTGGGAAAATCCGGGATCTGGCGAATATGGTCCTTGATATCCATTTCTCGTTTCCGGCCAACAGGTTGGTGTCGACTGGTGATCAGTCGGCTGCATCCTAGCCGGAAGGAGGGGGATGCGCAAACCTTGCGCACGCCGCCGTTCTGCCCAGAATGGAGGGGCCCCCCAAGAAGAATCGCAAGCGAAAGGCAATCCCCGTGACCAAGGTCTTCCATCGCTCCCTGACCGCCCGGCTGCCTGTGGCCGTGGCCGGTGACGGTCCCTATGTGATCGACGCAGACGGCCATCGCTACCTGGATGCCTCGGGCGGCGCTGCCGTGTCCTGCCTGGGCCATTCCGACCCGGACGTGCGCAAGGCCATCCATGACCAGGTGGACGCCATCGCCTTTGCCCATACCGGCTTCTTCACCAACGAGCCCATGGAGCGCCTGGCCGAACTGCTGGTGGACAAGGCGCCGGCGGGGCTGGAGCGGGTCTATTTCGTTTCGGGCGGGTCCGAGGCCATCGAGGCGGCGCTGAAGATGGCGCGGCAATATTTCCTCGAGATCGGCCAGCCCAGCCGGGCCAAGCTGATCGCCCGGCGCCAGAGCTATCACGGCAACACCCTGGGGGCGCTGGCCACCGGCGGCAACCAGTGGCGCCGCACCCAGTTCGAGCCTCTGCTGATCGGGGTGTCGCATATCGCGCCCTGCTATGAATATCGCGACCGGCGCGCCGACGAGACCGCCGAGCAGTATGGGCAGCGGGTGGCCAACGAGCTGGAGCAGGCCATCCTGGAGGCCGGACCCGAGACCGTGGCCGCCTTCGTGGCCGAGCCGGTGGTGGGCGCCACCGCCGGCGCGGTGCCCCCGGTTCCCGGCTATTTCAAGCGTATTCGCGAGATCTGCGACAAATACGGCGTGCTGTTGATCCTGGACGAGGTCATGTGCGGCATGGGCCGCACCGGCACCCTGTTCGCCTGCGAGCAGGACGGCGTGGCGCCCGACCTGCTGGCCATCGCCAAGGGCCTGGGCGCCGGCTACCAGCCCATCGGCGCGGTGCTGGTCTCGGGCGCCATGGTCCAGGCCTTCCAGCAGGGCTCGGGCTTCTTCCAGCACGGCCACACCTATATGGGGCACGCCACCGCCTGCGCCGCCGCCCTGGCGGTGCAGGGCAAGATCCAGCGCGACAACCTGCTGGCCAATGTGCGCGCCATGGGCCAAGAGCTGCGCGCCGCCCTGGACAGCGCCTTCGGCGGCCACGCCCATGTGGGCGACATCCGCGGGCGCGGCCTGTTCCTGGGGCTGGAGCTGGTGGCCGACCGCGACAGCAAGCAGCCCTTCGACCCGGCCCTGAAGATCAATGCCAAGGTCAAGGCCGCCGCCATGGCGCGCGGGCTGATGTGCTATCCCATGGGCGGCACCATCGACGGCCGGGTGGGCGACCATGTGCTGCTGGCGCCTCCCTTCATCATCGACAGCGGCCATGTGGACGAGATCGTGGACAAGCTGACCGGGGCCTTGCGCGAGGCCCTGCCATGAGCGCGGTCACGCCGCTGATCATCGCCGTGGCGCCCAACGGCGCCCGCCGGGTCAAGGCTGACCATCCCGCCATCCCGCTGACCGCCGAGGACATGGCCGACGTGGCTGCCGAGGCCCAACGCGCCGGGGCGGCGGTGCTGCATCTGCATGTGCGCGACGGCCAGGGCCGCCACCTGTTGGACGCCGCCGCCTATCGTGCGTCGATCCGGGCGGTTCGCCGGGCGGTGGGCGACGAGATGGTGGTGCAGGTGACCACCGAAGCCGCCGGGCGCTATCTGCGCGACGAGCAGATGGCGGTGGCTCGCGCCGTGGTGGGCGGCCCCGATGGCGCCGAGGCGGTGTCGCTGGCGGTGCGCGAGCTGGTGCCCGATGCCGAGGCCGAGGCCGGCGCCGCCCGTTTCTATGCGGACCTGTGGCGCGAGCGGGTGTTCCTGCAGCATATCCTGTATAGTGCCGCCGACGTGGAGCGTTACCGCGACCTGAAGGCCCGGGGGGTCATCCCCGGCGGCCAGGTGCTGTTCGTGCTGGGCCGCTATTCCGGTTCCGGCGACGCCCAGCCCGCCGAGCTGCTGCCGTTCCTGTCCGCCTGGGGCGGCGAGACGGCGTCCTGGATGGCCTGTGCCTTCGGTGCGCGCGAAAATGCCTGCGCCCTGGCCGCCGCCGCCCTGGGCGGTCACGCCCGGGTGGGGTTTGAGAACAACATGCTGCTGGCGGACGGCCAGCCCGCCGCCGACAATGCCGCCCTGGTGGAGCAACTGGCGGCCGGAGCGCCCTATCTGGGTCGCCCCTTGGCCGATGCCGACGCCACCCGCGCCCTGTGGGCGCAGCCCTGAGGTTTCTTCAGCAAAGGACAACACCCCCGTGTCCCGTTTCCTGTCCCGATCCCTGCTTGCCGCCCTCGCCACCTTGATGCTGATTCCCTCGGCCCGCGCCCAGGACATGCTGGTCCTGGGCAGCGGCGAGGCCACCGGCTACTACTACCCCATGGCCGGCGCCATCTGCCGAGTGATCAACAAGGACCGCCAGCGTCACGGCCTGCGCTGCCTGGTGGAGCCGTCGGGCGGGTCCGCCAGCAATCTGGCGGGCCTGCGTGCCGGCGAGGACCAGCTGGCGCTGGTGCAGTCGCGGGTGCTCTATCAGGCGGTGAAGGGCGAGGGGGTGTTCGGCAAGGACGGCCCCATGGCCGACCTGCGGTCGCTGGCGGTGTTGCATGGCGAGACCCTCGCGGTGGTGGTGCGCAAGGAGTCGAAGATCCGCAGCCTGTCAGACCTCAAGGGCAAGCGGGTCAATCTGGGCCGCCCGGGTTCGTTCCAGCGGGCCATGGCCGAGGCGCTGTTGGATGGTGCCGGGTTGAAGCAGGGCGACCTGGCCGCCGCCCTGGAGGTAGAGCCGGGCCAGCAGGCCAAGGCCCTGTGCGGAGGGCAGCTGGACGCGGCAGTGTTCACCGCCGTGCATCCGGCGCCCGAGGTGCAGGAGGCGCTGACCGCCTGCGGCGGCATGCTGCTGCCGCTGACCGGCTCGGGCATCGACGGCATGTTGAAGCGCACCCCCTGGCTGGTGCGCCAGACCATCGACGGCGACACCTATCGCGGCCTGGAGCGCGAGGTGGACACCTTCGGCCCGGTCACGCTTCTGGTGGGAACCGATCAACTTTCGGACGATCAGGGGAAAGAAGTCGTCCGCTCGGTTGTGGAGAACTGGGACGGTCTTGCTGCACTGCACCCGCTGTTCGCCACTATTCCCAAAGAAACCCTGTCCACCGGCGAGCGTATCGCTCCCCTGCACGAAGGGGCCAGGAAGTATTACCGCGAAGCCGCCATGGATCAGTAATCCCGGAGTTGGGGTGGACATACTTGCCGATGGGCGTCACACTCCCCAAGTGGTATCTGCGAAAACCGAAATTTTGGGAGGTAGCTTGATGCATATCCGTCGCACCATGGTGGCCCTTGCCGCCTTGACTGGCGCTGCCCTGACGTCCGGGGCGGCTGGTGCCCAGGAACAGAAGTTCGTGACCATCGGCTCGGGTGCCGAGACCGGCGTGTACTACGCCGTGGCCACCAACATCTGCAAGCTGCTTGGCCGCGAGGCCAATGTGAAGTGCAACGCCCCGGCGGGCGGCGGCTCGGTGGCCAACCTGACCAAGCTGCGCACCGGCGAGATCGAGTTCGGCGTGGCCCAGTCCGACACCCACTTCAATTCGCTGAAGGGCGAGAATCAGTTCAAGGACCAGGGCGCCGATCCGAACCTGCGTTCGGTGTTCTCGCTTCATCCGGAATCCTTCACCGTGGTGGCCCGCAAGGACGCCAACGTCAAGGAATTCAGCGACCTGAAGGGCAAGCGCGTGAATATCGGCAATCCGGGCTCCGGCCAACGCGCCACCATGGACGCGGTGCTGAGCGCCAAGGGCTGGACCGTCAAGGACTTCTCGCTGGCCTCGGAACTGGAAGCCAAGGAGCAGGCCCAGGCGCTGTGCGACAACAAGGTTGACGCCATGGTCTATGTGGTCGGCCATCCCAACGGCAGCATCCAGGAAGCCACCACCTCGTGCGACTCCGGCCTGGTCCCGGTGACCGGCCCGGACATCGACAAGCTGGTCTCCACCTATCCCTACTATGCCAAGTCGGCCATTCCCGGCGGCATGTACCGGGGCTCGGACACCGACACCTCCACCTTCGGCGTGCGCGCCACCCTGGTGACCTCGGCCAAGGTGCCGGATGACGTGGTCTATAACCTGACCAAGTCCGTGTTCGACAATATGGACCGCTTCAAGAAGCAGCATCCGGCCTTCCAGATCCTGGAGCCCAAGGAGATGGTCAAGCAGGGCCTGTCTGCCCCGCTGCATCCGGGCGCTGAAAAGTACTTCAAGGAAAAGGGCCTGATGTAAGCCGGCCCGGAAGGGGCAGCCTGCGAAGGGCTGCCCCTTCTTCACGTCTTTGCTCCCCCTTCCGACCACTTACGGCGACAACTCGATGGCAGACGACACCAAGCCCGCTGGCCAGCAGCCCGGCAATCCCCTTTCCAATGAGGCGCTCCAGGACATGGTGGCCTCGGCCGACACCGGCGGGCGCAAGCCGGCGG
>CAYOKN010000051.1:0-6030 GCA_964404545.1 uncultured Rhodospirillaceae bacterium
GGTATCGCCGCCGCCGGTATCGCCGCCGCCGGTATCGCCGCCACCATTATCGCTGCCGCCGGCACCGCCGCTGGACCCGCCCGAAGAGCCACCGCCCCCCGCGCCGCCACCGCTGTCGTTCCCGTCTCCATCCGCGGTGTCGTTATTGCCCTGTTTGCTCAGCGCGGCCCAATAGGCCAATTGCTGATCTTCCCAGTCCTGCTCGGTCACCGAGGCGATGTCGGGCAGGTCGGTGGCGCCGATGTCCGCCGAGGCCAGTTGTGCGGTCCGGGCGCAGGCGCTCAGCCCCAGCACCACAAGACCGCAGGCGGCTGCCATCAGCAAGCCGCGCCGGCGGTCATATGTCCGATCCTGTCGCATGGAAGTTCTCCGCCATTCCGGCACGACGCAGCCCGCAATGCGGGCTGGGGGCGGCAATGAAATGTGCCGGCTGTGACAATAAAACCGTGCCGCCTGTGACAATTTTCGGGCGTTCGCGGTAATGGTCACAATTCGGAGAAGGCTCTATTCCTCTTGAGGCAAGGCTATGCTGTTCGAGTTCGGCTTAACTCGACCGGGAGCATCGGGGATGCAGAAGAGTATGTGAAATATCCGCTCGGTCGTTCGGTTTTGAATATTTCAGAGAATTTCTGGAAAGACCGGAGAAGGCTTTTGACCGGAGGAGGCAGCCTGGCTCGCCATGCGGCACCTTCCCGCACTTCTTCCGGGGCCTCCGGTCGAGAGTTTCCGTCTCGAAATGGTGCCGCTGGGGAGTAGGGCGGCTTCTTTTCGGATGAGGCAAAAAAAGCCCCGGCCAGCTGGCCGGGGCTTTGGCGGGTTCGGGCGGATCAGACCACGGGTACGATCAGAAGACGGGCACGATCAGACCACGGGCACGGGGCCCCGCTGCCAGCCCATGGACAGCAGGCCTTCCTCGACCACACGCACGATCTCGCCGTGCCGGGGGCAGGTGGCGGTGCACAGGTCCACGAAGGCCTCGGTCACCGCTTCCGGCGGCGGATGCTTGGTGGCGTCCTCGCCGGGGAATCCCTCTTCGCGCAGGCGCGTGCGGACGATGCCGGGGTCGATCAGGTTGACCTTCAGCTCGGTCTTCAGCAGTTCGGCGGCCCAGCAGCGCACCATGGATTCCAGCGCCGCCTTGCTGGCGGCGTAGGCACCCCAATAGGCCAGCGGGTTGGACGCCACCGCCGAGGTGACGAACACGGCGCGGCCGGCGTCGGACTGGCGCAGCAGCGGTTCCAGTGAGCGGATCAGCCGCCAGTTGGCGCGCACATTGGTCTCGAACACCTTGTCCCAGTTCTTGGGCTGGTAATGCCCCACCGGAGACAGGCCGCCCAGCACGCCGGCATTGCCCACCAGGATGTCCAGTTTGCCGAAACGCTCGAACAGGGCGGCGCCCATCTGCTCGATCTTGTCGGGTTCGCGCAGGTCCAGGGGCACCAGAACCGGGGCCGGGACGCCCAGGGCGCGGATGGCGTCGTCGATCTCTTCCAGTGCGCCCTGGGTGCGGGCCAGCAGCACCAGATTGGCGCCTTCCAGGGCGAACTTCTTGGCCACCGCGGCGCCAATGCCGCGCGAGGCGCCGGTGATCAGGGCCAAACGACCTTCGAGACGGCCGGCCATCACGCCTGCTCCTCGGCGACCATGACCGACAGGGGACGAACCTGTTCTTCCTCGGTGGCCATCTGGTCGGTCAGGGGCAGCGGATAGTCGCCGGTGAAGCAGGCATCGCAGAACTTCATGCTCTTCTCGTCGCGGCCTTCCTCGCCCACGGCGCGGTACAGGCCGTCGATGGAGATGAAGGCCAGGCTGTCCACGCCGATCAGCTTGGCCATGCCCTCGAGGTCATAGCGGGCGGCCAGCAGCTTGTCGCGCTTGGGGGTGTCGATGCCGAAGAAGCAGGGGTTGATGGTGGGCGGGCTGGAAATGCGCATATGCACTTCCTTGGCGCCGGCCTGGCGCACCATCTCGACGATCTTCATGGAGGTGGTGCCGCGCACGATGGAGTCGTCCACCAGCACTACCCGCTTGCCCTCGATATGCACGCGGTTGGCGTTATGCTTCAGCTTCACGCCCAGATGGCGGATGTTGTCGGTGGGCTGGATGAAGGTGCGGCCCACATAGTGGTTGCGGATGATGCCCAGTTCAAAGGGGATGCCCGCCGCCTGGGCATAGCCCAGGGCCGCCGGCACGCCGGAATCCGGCACCGGGATCACCACATCGGCCTCGACGCCGCTTTCCCGGGCCAGCTCGGCGCCGATGTTCTTGCGCACGTTATAGACCGGGGTCCCTTCCATGATGGAATCGGGCCGGGCGAAATAGATGTATTCGAAGATGCAGAACCGGCGCTGGGTCTTGCCGAAGGGCTTGATGGAGCGCACGCCGGCGTTGGACAGCACCACCACTTCGCCGGGCTCCACATCGCGCACGAATTCGGCACCGATGATGTCCAGGGCGCAGGTCTCGGAGGCCAGCATATAGGCGCCGCCCAGCTTGCCCAGCACCAGCGGGCGGATGCCCAGCGGGTCGCGCACGCCGATCACCGAGTCCTTGGTCAGGGCCACCAGCGAATAGGCGCCTTCCACCTGGCGCAGGGCATCGATCATCCGGTCTTCCACCGTGGAATAGAGGCTGATGGCGATCAGGTGGATGATCACCTCGGTGTCCGTGGTGGACTGGAAGATGCAGCCCCGGCGCACCAGCTGGCGGCGCAGGGTGGTGGCGTTGGTCAAATTGCCGTTATGGGCGATGGCCAGGCCGCCCAGTTCCAGGTCGGCGAACAGCGGCTGCACATTGCGCAGATGGGTCTCGCCGGTGGTGGCATAGCGCACATGGCCCACGGCCCGGCTGCCGGGCAGGCGGCGCATCACCGCGTCGGTGGCGAAGTTCTCGGCCACGTGGCCCAGGCCGCGGTGGCTGTGGAACTGCTCGCCCTCGCCCGAGACGATGCCGGCGGCCTCCTGGCCGCGATGCTGCAGGGCATGCAGGCCCAGTGCCACATGGGCGGCGGCATCGGTCTCGCCGAAGATGCCGAAAACGCCGCACTCTTCATGCAGCTTGTCGTCGTCGTAGGGGTGAGTGGTGAGCATGCCCTGGCTTTCTCTAGAGAAGTGTCACTGGTTGCTTTGGAACAGCTGGTCCATGGTCCGCCGCTGCTCGGCGTCGTATTTGGGCGCCGGCGCGGCGGGACCCGATCCCGTCGGGGCGGGTCCGGCGACGGCCGGCTGCACCTGGTCCCGCGCCTTGGGCGGCGGGATGATGGGCAGGCTGCCATCAAGCTTCTTCAAGGTTTCAGCGGCTTCGCCCGCCCGCCGGGCGGTGTCCATCACCTGGCCAGCCTGCGCCTTGGCGTCGGCCAGGTCGTCGGGGATCACCGCCTCGATCATGCTGGCGCCGGCCACCATCACCGGGCGGGTCCGCGCCTCGCGCAGCCAGTCGGGTTCCTCGGGCTGCATAATCCACACAGCGACCATATAGGCCAGGGATACCAATAATGCACCCCTTGCCAGGCCGAAGACGAATCCTAGCGAGCGATCTACACTTCCGAGCGCGCTTTGCTGAACCTGCTTGGACACCGCATGGGTGATCAGGCTGAACAGCACCAGGCTGACCAGGAAGATGGCGGCGCCCGCGCCCGCATCGGCGATGGTGGGCGACGAGATATATTGGCGGGCCAGCGGGCGCGCCAGGGGCAGGCCGTGCAGCGCCAGCAGGGTGGCCGCCAGCCAGGCCGAGATGGACAGCACCTCGTGCACGAAGCCGCGCATCAGCGCCAGCGCCCCGGACACCAGCAGGATCAGGATGACGGCAATGTCGATGGCGTTCATTTAAACCTTTTGTGCCCCTGGGCCGGCCGCAGGGGCGGGCCCTTTACGCTCCGTCATGGGCCGGAACAACGCCACCACATCCTGCACATGCCCCACCTGGCGGACCCCCATCGGGGCCTCGGCGCCCGGCGCCTGGCCGGCCTTGGGGCGGCGGTGCAGCTTGGGCGCCAGTGCCTGGGCAAAGCCCAGCTTGGCCGCTTCCTTGATGCGTGCGTCACTTTGTGCCACCGCTCGCACCTCTCCGGAAAGCCCTATTTCACCGAACACCACCATATCGGCCGCCACCGGCACGTCGCAGGCCGACGATACCAGCGCCGCCGCCACCGCAAGGTCGGCTGCCGGTTCGCTGATGCGCAACCCGCCGGCGACGTTCAAATAAACGTCATTGCCGGCCAAGGCAAGACCGCAGCGGGCATCCAGCACCGCCAGCAGCATGGACAACCGCCCGGAATCCCAGCCCACCACGGCACGGCGCGGGGTTCCCAGGGCGCTGGGCGCCACCAGCGCTTGGATCTCGACCAGCACGGGGCGCGAGCCTTCCAGCCCGGCGAACACGCAACTGCCCGATACATTGCCCCGCCGTTCGGCCAGGAACAGGGCGGACGGGTTGGCCACGCCCATCAGGCCGTCGCCGGTCATCTCGAACACCCCGATCTCGTCGGTGGCGCCGAAGCGGTTCTTGACGCTGCGCAAGATTCGGAACTGGTGACCCCGGTCGCCTTCGAAATAAAGCACGGTGTCCACCATGTGCTCCAGCACGCGGGGGCCGGCCAGTTGGCCTTCCTTGGTCACATGGCCCACCAGGAACAGGGCGAAGCCCTTTTTCTTGGCCAGCCGGATCAGTTCGGAGGCGCAGGCGCGCACCTGGGCCACGGTGCCCGGCGCGCTTTCCAGATTGTCCAGATACATGGTCTGGATGGAATCGATCACCACCACGTCGGGGCCTTCGGGCCCCTCCAGGCTGGCCATGATGTCGCGCAAGCTGGTGGCCGAGGCCAGCAGCACCGGCGCGGTGGCCAGGCCCAGGCGCTGGGCGCGCATGCGCACCTGGTCCACCGCCTCTTCGCCCGAGATGTAGGCCACCCGGCATTGCGGCGCCAGCGCCGCCGCCGCCTGCAGCAGCAGGGTGGACTTGCCGATGCCGGGGTCGCCGCCCACCAGCATGCAGGAGCCTTCCACCAGCCCGCCGCCCAGCACCCGGTCCAGCTCATTGATGCCGGTCAGCCGGCGCGGGCGCGGGGTCGAGCCGCCGTTCAGGCCCACGAACTCCAGCCGGCGCCCCTTGGGACCGGACAGGCCCTTGGGCACGCTCTCGGGCGCCTGTTCCTCCACCAGCGTGTTCCAGCCGCCGCAGGCCTCGCACTTGCCGGCCCATTTCGGATAAACCGCGCCGCAGTCCTGGCAGACGAAGGAGGATTTGGGTGCCTTGGCCAAGCAAGCCTCAAATAATCGAATGAACCACAGAGGCACAGAGGCGCAGAAAGACCGAGGGGGCAGGGCGCCGGAGCGCAATCACTTCCGCTGTGCCTCTGTGCCTCTGTGGTGATTAATCTACCGCCGCAGCTCCATCTGGATCGGCCCTTCGGCGCGGCCGTGGATGAACTGGTCCACAAAGGGATTGCCCGACTGGTCCACGTCGGCGGTGTTGCCCACCCAGATCAGCTTGCCCTTGTGGAGCATGCCCATGCGGTCGCCGATCTTGCGGGCCGAATGCATGTCGTGGGTGATGGACACGGCGGTGGCGCCCAGCTCCTTGACGCATTTCACGATCAGGTCGTTGATCACGTCGGCCATGATCGGGTCCAGGCCGGTGGTGGGCTCATCGAAGAAGATGATCTCGGGCTCGGTGGCGATGGCGCGGGCCAGGCCCACGCGCTTTTGCATGCCGCCCGACAGTTCCGACGGGAACAATTCGGCCACATCGGGGCTCAAGCCCACCTGGTAGAGCTTCTCGATCGCCCGTTCCTTGGCGGACTTGCGGTCCATGCCGCGCCCCTGGATCAGGCCGAAAGCCACGTTTTCCCACACCGGCAAGCTGTCGAACAGTGCGGCGCCCTGGAACAGCATGCCGAACTTGCGCAGCATCTCCTCGCGGTCCTGGGCCGGCATGCCGATCACTTCCTGGCCGTCCACCTTGATGCTGCCGCGCTCGGGGCGCAGCAGGCCCAGGCGAGAGCATCCATGGGCATCCGACCTGCTGCCG
>CAYOKN010000051.1:6095-13582 GCA_964404545.1 uncultured Rhodospirillaceae bacterium
TGGGGCCGAAGGACTTGTGCACGTCCGCGAGTTGGATTTTGGCGCGCTGGCTCATCGGGCAAAGAACAGTTCGGTGATGATGTAGTTGAAGGTCAGGATCAGGATGCTGGCGGACACCACCGCGCTGGTGGTGGCCGCGCCCACGCCCTGGGCGCCGCCCTTGGAATGATAGCCGTGGTAACAGCCCATCAGGCTGATGATGAAGCCGAAGGCGGCCGCCTTCACCAGGCCCGAGACCACGTCCATGGTCTGCAGGAATTCCCAGCTGCTGCTGATATAGGCCGCCGGGTTGAAGCCCAGTTTGTAGGTGCCGATCAGATAGCCGCCGAACACGCCGATGATGTCGGCCACCAGCACCAGGCAGGGCAGCATCAACAGGCCCGCGATCAGCCGGGGCGCCACCAGATATTTGAACGGGTTGGTGGACAGGGTGGTCAGGGCGTCGATCTGCTCGGTCACCCGCATGGTGCCGATCTCGGCGGCCATGGCGGCGCCGATGCGCCCCGCCACCATCAGGCCGGCCAGCACCGGGCCCAGCTCGCGGGTCATGGACAGGATCACCACCGTGGCCACCGCGCCTTCGGCCTGGAAGCGCGCAAAGCCGGTATGGCTCTGCAGCGCCAGCACCAGGCCGGGGAAGATGGCGGTCAGGCCCACCCCGGGCAGCGAGAAATAGCCGATCTCGATCATCTGCCGCAGGATCAGCCGCGGATAGAAGGGCGGGCGCAGGCAATGGCTGATCGCCAGTCCGGCGAAGATGGCCAGCCGCCCCACATGCTTCAGGAAGGTCAGGAAGATTTGGCCGATGGCGGCCAGCGGGTTGGCGGCGTCAACCATGGTCAGGATCAGGCCTCGCCCAGATAGTGCCGGTGATAGCGCCGGCCCAGCGCGGTCAGCACCTCGTAGCCGATGGTGCCGGCCAGGTCGGCCAGGTCGTCGGCGGACTGGTGCGGTCCCACAAGCTCCACCAGCGCGCCGGCCTGGGCCTGGGCTTCGGGAACCTCGGTCACGTCGAAAATGATCAAGTCCATGGACACCCGCCCCACCAACGGCACCCGCACGCCTTCCAGCCAGCCAAAGGCCCGATTGCTCAGGCTGCGCAGCAGCCCGTCGGCATAGCCGGCAGCCACGGTGGCAAGCCGCCGTGGCCCCGCGATTTGGTGGGTCGCACCATAGCCAACGGTCATACCCTCGTCAACCGCCCGCACCTGGATGATCCGGGCTTCCAAACGCACCACGGGAGCCATGGGGTTGGCGGCGCCGGGGGTGGGGTTCAGGCCGTAGAGGGCCATGCCGGGCCGCACCAGGTGGAAATGATAGGCCGGTCCCAGGAACACGCCCGAGCTGTTGGCGAAGCTGGCGCGGGGGATGCCCAGGCGCTGTTGCGCCGCCTGCAGACGGGCCAACTGCTGGGCATTCATGGGATGCCCGGACTCGTCGGCGCAGGCCAGGTGGCTCATCAGTAGGACCGGGCGCACGGCGGCCAGCAGCGGGCTGTCGGCCAAATCGCCGACCTCGTCCGGGGTCAGGCCCAGGCGGCTCATGCCGGTGTCCACATGCAGCACCGAGGGGCGCCCGCCGCCCTTGTCGGCCCAGCGGCGCATCTGCTCGGGGCTGTTCAGCACCGGAGTCAGGTCGTGGGCGGTGAAATCGCCTTCGCAGCCGGCGAAGGGGCCGCCCAGCACCAGGATGGCCGGGTCGGGGCCGATCACCGCGCGCACCGCCATGCCTTCGTCCAGGCTGGCCACCACGAAGCTGCGGCAACCCTCGGCGGCCAGCCGGCGGGCCACCCGGTCGGCGCCCAGGCCATAGGAATCCGCCTTGACCACGGCGGCGGCCCGCGCCCCCTGCGGCGCCACGGCATCGCGGATCAGCCGCCAGTTGGCGGCCACCGCATCCAGGTCGATGGTCAGAATGCCGCCGGCGGCGTCGGGGGTGGTCATGGACGGGCTCGCAAGGGAAAACGGGAAATGGAGTTCACCATTTTCATGTTATTCATAGTGCTCGCCGCCGGGATGGCTCTGGTCCAGGTCGCCGAAGCGGGTGTACTGGCCGTCGAAATACAGCCGCACGGTGCCCACGGGGCCGTGGCGCTGCTTGGCGATGATGACCTCGGCGGTGTTGCGCACCTGGCTCAGCCGCTCTTCCCAATGCTGGGAGCGGTCGTTGAACTTCTCCTCGGTTTCCTCGGGGCGGCGGCCGGGCACGGCGCGTTCCAGATAATATTGTTCGCGATAGACGAACATGACCACGTCGGCGTCCTGCTCGATGGAGCCGGATTCGCGCAGGTCGGCCAGCTGCGGGCGCTTGTCCTCGCGCTGTTCCACCGCGCGCGACAGCTGCGACAGGGCGATCACCGGAATGTGCAGCTCCTTGGCCAGGGCCTTCAGGCCCCGGGTGATGTCCGAGATTTCCTGTACGCGGTTCTCGGTCTTCTTGCCGGCGGGGCCGGACAGCAGCTGCAGATAGTCCACCACGATCAGGCCCAGGCCGTGCTGGCGCTGCAGCCGGCGGGCGCGGGTGCGCACCGCCGAGATGGACAGGCCGGCGGTGTCGTCGATGAACAAAGGCAGGTTGTGCAAGGTCTGCGAGGCGGTCACCAGGCGGGTGAATTCCTCATTGGACAGCTTGCCTTCGCGGATGGCGTGGGAATTGATCTCGGCCTGGTCGGCCAGGATACGGGTGGCCAGCTGGTCCGAGGACATTTCCAGGCTGAAGAACGCCACCTTGGCGCCCTCGGCCGCCTTGGGCCGGCCCAGCGCGTCCTTTTCCTCGCGATAGGCATAGGCGGCATTGAAGGCGATGTTGGTGGCGAGGGCCGTTTTGCCCATGGACGGGCGTCCCGCCAGGATCAGCAGGTCCGAGGGATGCAGGCCGCCCATCTTGGCGTCCAGGTCGCGCAGGCCGGTGGTGACGCCCGACAGCTTGCCTTCGCGCTTGTGTGCCGCCTCGGCATTGGCGATGGCGTTCAGGATGCTGACCTTGAAGGGCACGAAGCCGCCCTCCACCGAGCCGGCGGTGGCCAGCTCGAACAGTTTGGCCTCGGCCTTCTGGATCTGGTCGGTGGCGGGATCGTCGATGTCGGGCTGGTGCGCCTCGTTGACCATCTCCTCGCCCAGATTGATCAGCTCGCGGCGTAAGTGCAGGTCATAGATCAGCTTGCCATAGTCCTCGGCATTGATGATCGAGACCACGCTGGCGGCCAGCTGCGCCAGATAATTGGTGCCGCCGATCTCGGCCAGGCCGCCGTCATGTTCGAAATAGGTCTTCAAGGTCACCGGGCTGGCGATCTGGCCCTTCTGGATCAGATTGCCGCAGGCGGCATAGATGCGGCCATGCACCGGGTCGGCGAAATGGTCGGCCTGCAGGAATTCCGAGACGCGTTCGAAGGTCTTGTTGTTGACCAGGACGGCTCCCAGCAACGCCTGCTCCGCCTCGTAGTTATGGGGCGGGGTGCGGAAATGGGGCGTGGCCTGGCCGGCGGTCTGGTCGTCCATGAGGGGCGGGGTCAACATGGCCGGGATGCTAACAGAGGCAGACCCCGCCCGGCAAACGCGCAGCCTGTGGATAGCGGGGATTCACAGCCTGTGGATAACGGGGAAAGGCGAAACTGGTTGTGGTGCGGCATGACAAGCCGGTGAGATTCGGCCCGCTCCCGCATGATCAAAAATATCCGCCCCTTCGTGTATTCGTGGTGAAAAAGCTCACCCCGCCGCCTGCCGGTCCGTTGCGGGCCGGGCCGGGGTTTCCTCCCGCCAGAGATAATCCCGCGTGATGGGCACCGCGTCCTGCCGGCGGGCCAGTTGCAGTTGGAACACCGCCTGGGCCTGCCAGCGGAAGGCCACTTCGGCGCCCACCAGATAGAACTCCCACATGCGGCAGAATCGTTCGTCGTACATCTCGCGCACCCGGGCGCGGTTGGCGTCGAAGCGGCGGCGCCAATGGTCCAGGGTCAGGGCATAGTGCAGGCGCAGCACCTCCAGGTCGCTCAAGAACAGGCCGCTCCGCTCCACCACCGGCATCACCTCGGACAGCGAGGGCACATAGCCGCCAGGAAAGATGTATCTCCGGATCCAGGGATTGGTGGTGCCGGGGCCGTCCTGGCGGCCGATGGTGTGCAGCAGCGCCACCCCGTCCTCGGCCAGCAGCTCGCGCAGCTTGCGGAAGAACAGGGGATAGTGCGGCACGCCCACATGCTCGAACATGCCCACCGAGACGATGCGGTCGAACTGGCCGCCCATGTCGCGGTAGTCGGTCAGCCGGAAGCTGACCCGGTCGGCCAAGCCCTCGGCCTCGGCGCGGGCGCGGGCGGCGGACAGCTGTTCCTGGGACAGGGTGATGCCCACCACCCGTGCGCCATGCTCACGGGCCAGATGCAGGGCCATGCCGCCCCAGCCGCAGCCGATGTCCAGCACCGTCATGCCGGGCGTCAGGCACAGCTTGCGGGCGATCAGCCGCTTCTTGGCCTGCTGGGCCTCCTCCAGCCCGGCGTCGGGGGTGGGGAAATAGGCGCAGCTATAGTGCCGGTCGGCATCCAGGAACAGGCCATAGAACTCGCCGGACAGGTCGTAGTGATGGGCCGCATTGCGGTGCGAACGGGGGCGGGGGTTCAGGCCCTGCAGCCGGTTCAGCAGCGCCATATTGGGCGCCAGCACATGGGCCAGGGGCTTGTTTTCGGTATTGATGGCGCCGATGGACAGGAACTCGTACAGGCTGCCCTGGTCCAGGGTGGCGCTGCCGGCGGTCCAGGCCTCGCCCATCACCAGCTTGGGGTTCAGCGCCAGCCGCCAGTGCAGGGCCGGATCGTGCAGGCGCAGGGTCACCGGCCCGATGCCGGGCAGCGGACGGCCCACGAAGCGGCTGGCGCGGCCGTGCGCGTCCACCAGGGTCAGGTCGCCCTCGGTGATCAGGTGGCGCAGGAAATGGTGGATCAACATGGCGTTGATCTGGCGCCGGCTGAACGCTGGTCAAGCTGGCCGGGAGGGGCGGCCGGAAACGCGAAAAGGCGGCGCCCGCCATCCCCTGCGGGGAGCGGACACCGCCCTTTCGGACTGCAGAGCTGGCGAGGAAGAAGCCTTAGGCCTCTTCGGCCTCGCCCTGGGCCTCGGTCACCTCGGCCTCTTCGGGAGCGGCTTCCTCGACCTGGGCCTGGGCGGCCTGGGCCTTGTTGCGCTCATGCTCTTCCTGCGAGCGGGCGATGACGATGGTCACGGTCACGGCCACTTCCGGGTGCAGGGCGACACGGATGTCGTACGAACCCAGGCTCTTGATGGGGGTGTCGATGTCCACCATGCGGCGCTCGATGGTGAAGCCGGCGCCCTTGATGGCCTCGGCCACGTCGCGGCCGGTGACCGAACCGTACAGCATGCCGCCTTCGCCGGCCTGGCGGATCATCAGCAGGGACAGGCCCTGCATCTTCTCGGCCACCGCCTCGGCTTCCTGGCGGCGCTTCAGGTTCACGGCTTCGAGCTGCACACGCTGCGACTCGAAATAGGCCATGTTGGCCTTGGTGGCGCGCAGGGCCTTGCGCTGCGGCAGCAGGTAGTTGCGGGCGTAGCCGGGCTTAACCTTCACGGTGTCGCCCATCTGGCCCAGCTTCTCGATGCGCTCAAGCAGGATAACTTCCATCACTCTTCCTCCTGGCCGCCGCTGTCCCCTTGGGGGCGCATGCGCGACCTGTTCCAATGCCTCACCAGTCCCAGTCCGGCCACGGCCAAGGCCATCCAGCCGAACAACACCAATACCAGATAGAACACCACCAGCAGGATGGCCCGGTTGGGCCGCACCTTCAGGCGTTCATGCACCTCGGCCATGCCCATCAGCACATAGGGCACGGTCAGGACCACGGCCAAATTCTTGGCCACATACCCGACATCGCCGCCGATGAAGGCCAACGGGATCGCCCCGATCAGCCCCACCCCGACCCAGTTCGGCAGCATCAGCTGCGAATAGTCGGGGCTCGGACGGCGGGCCTGGTTCATCCGCGACACCAGCGCCTGCGCCAGCACGCCGTTCACCAGGGCCACCACCTGCCACATCCCGGCGATCAGAGCCGGAAAGAAGCTGGCCCACATGGCCAGCAGCGTGTCCCGCGTCTCGATCGGCATGCCCTCGGTCACCGGGAGCATGGCCTGGGCCAGGGTATTGCGCACCAGCGCCTCGATCCCCTGGCCGTCCGAGACCGCCTGGGCGATCACGCTGCCAATCAAGAGGCCTGTGGCCGCCAGCCCGGTCAGCCAGGCAAGCGTCAGGCCGGGTGGATACCATTCCCTGTCCCGCTCGGGGTCCGGGCCCGTCTGCCGCCACAACAGCGACTGGCGGACCAGAACCACCACCGGGATGGCCACCAGGACGGCATAGGCCGGAGCCGCGCCGCCGGCGACCAGGGTCACCACCAGTAGTCCCACCAATGCGCCGATGAAGCTGGCCGAAGCCCCGGTGCTGAGACCCAGCATGGCCAGGGGCAACGGCGCGGTCAGCGTCAGCAACGCACCCAGGGCGGCGCCCACCAGAACCGACAGGAACATCAATGCGCTGGCAATTCCAGCCGCCACCGATAATCCAAGGCCCTTCATGGCATCCGCCCCGACAAGTCCAGGTGCCCGCATCCGGCCGCGCCCCAAGGGACGCGGCCGGACGGCGGTGTTCTTACTTCACCACGTAGGGCAGCAGACCCAGGAAGCGGGCGCGCTTGATGGCCTGGGCCAGGGCGCGCTGCTTCTTGGCCGACACCGCGGTGATGCGGGACGGCACGATCTTGCCGCGCTCGGAGATGAAGCGCTGCAGCAGCTTGATGTCCTTGTAGTCGATCTTCGGCGCGCCCTGGCCCGAGAACGGGCAGGTCTTGCGGCGGCGGAAGAACGGACGGCGGGCCGGGGCGCTCACGAAGCGGGCGGCCGGCGAGTTCTGCATGGGGGTGTTGTCGCTCATGCTTCGGCTCCTTCGGCGCGGCGGTCACGGCGCGGGCGGTCGTCGTCACGGCGCGGGCGGTCATCGCCGTCGCGGCGCGGACGCTCGTCGCGCTGGTTCTTGCTCTGCATCATGGCGGACGGGCCTTCTTCCAGCTCGTCCACGCGGATCACCAGGTGGCGCAGGACGTCCTCGTTCAGGGACATCAGGCGCTCCATCTCCTTCACCGCGGCCGCCGGGGCGTCCAGGTGGAAGAAGACATAGTGAGCCTTGCGGTTCTTCTTGATGCGGTAGGCGATGTTGCGCAGGCCCCAATATTCACGGGACACCACGTTGCCGCCACCATTGCCGAGGATGTTGCCCAGTTCGTCGGCCAGAGCCTCGACCTGCGGCACCGCCAGGTCCTGACGGACGATGACGGTCATTTCGTAAAGGGACACTTCTGAAAGCTCCTTATGGCTTCTCTCATCCCGCTCGCCCTGCAAAGCCCCGGAATTAGGGCGCCGCCGAGCGCGCAAGCATAGCCGACCCCATGTCGGCAAGGAGTTGGAAGCCGGGCAATATACACGAAACGCCCC
>CAYOKN010000052.1:0-13556 GCA_964404545.1 uncultured Rhodospirillaceae bacterium
CGGCCCGCGCCCGCGCCCAGCCGGCGGCGTGGGCCAGCTGGTGCGGCCCCGGGCCCAGGGGGTCGGCACCGAAACTGGCGATCACCCGCGCCCGGTCCAGATGCAGATGGCTGTCCAGCCGCCGCCCGAAGGCCAGCTGCGCCACCCGCCCGCCATCGGGCAGGGCGGGCTCGTGCACATGCCAATGCAGGCGCGGCTCGCGGGCGAACCAGGCGCGCATCTGCCGCTCCAGGGTGGGCGAGGTCACCAGACCGGTCAGCACATGCAGCTCGGGCCCGGGCAAGCCCTGCTCCAGAGCCTGCAGGAGGCCGGTCCAGCCGGCGGGCTGGCCCTGGTGCAGCACCGCCCGCGAGCGGGTGGGGTCATAGAGCCCCAGCACCGAGGCCTGCGAAAAGATGTCCAGCCCGCCATTGCCCAGGGGATGGTCCGGGTTGCCGTCCAGCCGGATCGGGCGGCCCATATGGGTCTCCACCAACACCGGCATGGCATAGCCCGACAGCGGTATGGCGCTGGCATAGAAGCGCGGGACGCCGGGCCGTAGGCCTTGAGGCTGGTTCTCGTAGGGGATGGCGTCCTCGGGCGGGCCTTCGCCGCAGCCGGCCAGGGCGGCCATGGACAGGCTGGCAGCCATGGCCTTGAGCAGCGCGCGGCGGCTGGCCTCAACGGTGGCAGACATAGCAATGATCCAGGCGCGAGGGGACGATGCCCTGATGGGCCAGGATGGTCTCGCCGCGCGCCCGCTGGCCGGGCGGCGGGGTCCAATCCATGACCGTGATCTGACCGGGCGGGCGCAGATGGGGGGCCGGGTCGCGGTGGCAGTCCAGGCACCATTTCATGGTGAAGTCGCGGGCCTGCAGGGTCTGTTCCATCCGGTCGATGCGGCCATGGCAGGTGGAGCAGCCCACCCCCGCGTCCAGATGGACCGCATGGTTGAAATAGGTGAAGTCGGGAAAGCGGATCACCCGGGTCCAGCGCACCGCCTCGACCGGCGGCGGTGTTTCCACCGGATAGTGGCAGCTCATGCAGGTGTGCATGGGCGGGAAGCCGGCATGGGCGGTGGTCTCGGCCTGGTCATGGCAATGGCGACAGTCGATGCCAAGCTCGCCCACATGATGGGCATGGCTGAACGGCACCGGCTGGGCGGGCGCCTTGGGCGGCGCCAGGACGGCCCAGGCCCACCAGCCCGCGCCGGCCAGCAGCCCCAGCCCCAGCAGTTTTTTCACGATTCCAGCCACGTCCCCCATGTGGCCCCCGGCCCCGCCGCCGTCCATTCACCGGATGGAGAGCGCGAACCTTGCCCGCGCCCGCCCGTTACCCAAGGCAGGAGCGCAAGGAGGAGACAGCATGGCCCAGACCGCCGCCGACGTTCTGATCGACACCATTCATGCCTGGGGGGTGGACACCATTTTCGGCCTGCCCGGCGACGGCATCAACGGCATCATGGAGGCGCTGCGCAAGCGCCAGGACAAGGTGCACTTCGTCCAGGTGCGGCACGAGGAAGCGGCGGCCTTCATGGCCTGCGCCTATGCCAAGTTCACCGGCAAGCTGGGCTGCTGCCTGGCCACTTCGGGGCCGGGCGCCATCCATCTGCTGAACGGCCTCTATGACGCCAAGCTGGACCAGGCGCCGGTGCTGGCCATCACCGGCATGCATTACCATGACCTGATCAGCACCTTTGCCCAGCAGGACGTGGAGACGGACAAGCTGTTCATGGATGTGTCGGTTTACAACGCCCGCGTGATGGGCCCGGCGCATGTGGAGAATGTCACCGACCTGGCCTGCCGCACCGCCCTGGCCTATCGCGGCGTCTCGCACATCACCATCGCCGCCGACCACCAGGAAGCCACCATGGACGAGGGCATGCGCTACAAGCGCAATGTGCCGGGCCATACCAGCCACGCCTATTCCGCCAGCGCCGCCCTGCCCGAGGAACGGGCGCTGACCCATGCCGCCGAGATCCTGAATGCCGGCAGCAGGATCGCCATCCTGGCCGGGCGCGGCGCCATCGGCTGCGCCGGCCAGCTGGAGACCATCGCCGAAACCCTGGGCGCGCCCATCATCAAGCCCTTGCTGGGCAAGATGTGCGTGCCCGACGATTCGCCCTACACCACCGGCGGCATCGGGCTGTTGGGCACCGCCCCCAGCCAGACCGCGCTGGAGGACTGCGACACCCTGCTGATCGTGGGCTCCACCTTCCCCTATATCGAATTCTATCCCAAGCCCGGCCAGGCCCGCTGCGTGCAGATCGACGTGGACCCGCAGCGCATCGGCCTGCGCTATCCCACCGAGGTCGGGCTGGTGGGCGATTCGCGCAAGACCCTGGACTTCCTGATCCCGCTGCTGCGCCGCAACGGCAACCGCGCCTTCCTGCAGCAGGCCCAGGCCGGCATGGCCGAGTGGTGGAGGCTGATGGAGGACCGGGGCACGGTCATGGACACCCCCATGAAGCCGCAGGTGGTGGCCTGGGAGCTGGGCAAGCGGCTGCAGGACGATGCCATCTTCGTTTCGGATTCCGGCACGGCGGCCACCTGGTATGCCCGCCAGATGAAGGTGCGCGCCGGCCAGATGTGCTCACTGTCGGGCAATCTGGCCACCATGGCCAACGGCTTTCCCTATGCCTTGGCGGCGCAAATCGCCTATCCCCGGCGCCAGGTGGTGGCGCTGGTGGGCGACGGCGCCTTCACCATGCTGATGGGCGAACTGGCCACCGCCATCAAGCACAAGCTGCCGGTCAAGATCGTGGTCCTGAAGAACAACACTTTGGGTCAGATCAAGTGGGAGCAGATGGTCATGCTGGGCAATCCCGAATATGGCTGCGACCTGCAGCCCATCGACTTCGTCCTGCTGGCCCGCGCCTTCGGGGTGGCGGCCTATAGCATCGACGATCCCAGGACCTGCGGCGACATGCTGGACCGCGCCCTGGCCGAGCCCGGCCCCTGCATCATCGAGGCGGTGGTGGACCCGCACGAGCCGCCCATGCCGCCCCGGATCAAGCTGGCCCAGGCAGCAAAATTCGCCAGGGCGCTGGCCAGCGGCACGCCCAATGCCGAGAAGATCGCCCTGACCGTCGCCGCCGACCGGGTGCGGGAGATGATCTGACATGGAGCGGCACAGCGCCCCCATCGACCGCGTCGAGGCCACCGCCCTGGTGGTGCCCACCGACGCGCCCGAAGCGGACGGCACCCTGGCCTGGGACAGCACCACCCTGGTGATCGCCCGGGCGCGGGCTGGCGGGCTATGGGGTCTGGGCTATGCCTATACCGACCGGGTGGCGGCCGAACTGGTGGCGCGGCTGCTGGCCCCGGCGGTGCAGGGGCGCAATGCCCTGGATGTGACCGGCAGCTGGCAGAGCATGCGCCAGACCGTGCGCAATCTGGGCTATGGCAGTGTGGTGGCCAGTGCGGTGGCGGCCCTGGACTGCGCCCTGTGGGACCTGAAGGCGCGGCTTCTGGGCCTGCCGCTGCTGGGGCTGCTGGGCATGGTGCGCGAGGCGGTCCCGGCCTATGGCTCGGGCGGCTGTTCGAGGGCGCCGCCCGGCCCCGCGGCGGCATGCTGGCTCCCGATCCCACCCGGCTCGGCCTGGGGCTGGAGCTGAAGGAGCGAGATGCCGCCCGCTTCGCCGCCTGACCCACCGGAAGGAGCGCCCCTTGACCTGGGACGACACCACGCCGCAGTCCATCGATGCCCTGGCCCGCGACCTGAAGGGCCGCATCGCCAGTGAGGTGCGCTTTGGCGATGGCGACCGGGGGCTTTACGCCACCGATGCCTCCAACTACCGCCAGGTTCCCACCGGCGTGGTGATCCCGCGCGGGCTGGATGATGTGGTCGAGACCTTGGCCGCCTGCGCCCGCCACGGCGCCGCCCTGACCCACCGGGGCGGCGGCACCAGCCTGGCCGGCCAGACCTGCAACGCCGCGGTGGTCATGGACTGGTCGAAATATGTGAACCGCATCCTGGACTTGGACCCCGCCGCCAAGACCGCCGTGGTGGAGCCCGGCCTGGTGCTGGACAAGCTGCGTGACGCCGCCGAGGCGCACGGGCTGACCTTCGGCCCCGATCCCGCCACCCACAGCCACAACACCCTGGGCGGCATGATCGGCAACAACAGCTGCGGCGTGCATTCGGTGCCCTGGGGCCGCACCGTGGACAATGTGGACTGGTTGGAGGTGCTGACCTATGACGGGCTGCGCCTGCGGGTCGGCCCCACCTCGGAGGATGAGTTGGAGGCCATCATCGCCCAGGGTGGCCGGCGCGGCGACCTCTATGCCGGCATGAAAGCCATCCGCGACGACTATGCCGAGGCGCTGCGCCAATGCACCCCGCACATCAAGCGGCTGGTGTCCGGCTACAGCCTGTATCAGCTGCTGCCCGAGAACGGCTTCAACCTGGCCCGCGCCCTGGTGGGGTCCGAGGGCACCCTGGCCACGGTGCTGAAGGCCGGGCTGCGGCTGGTGGACAGCCCGCCGGTCCGCGCGCTGGTGGTGATGGGCTTCAAGGACGTCTATGAGGCCGGCGACCACGCCCATCAGATGCTGCCGCTGCTGCCCCTGGCGGTGGAGGGGCTGGACGATGCCCTGGTGGACTATATGTGCAAGAAGGGTCTGAACACCGATTACCTGCACCTGTTGCCCCAGGGCAAGGGCTGGCTGGTGGTGGAGGTGGGCGGCGCCACCCGCGAGGAAGCCGAGGCCCAGGGGCGGCGCGTCATGGAGGCCTTTCCCCACAAGCCGGCCCGGCTTTATGCGGGCAAGCGCGAGCAGACCGCCATCTGGCTGATCCGGGAATCGGGCCTGGGCGCCACCGCCAATGTGCCGGGCGAGCCGCTGACATGGCCGGGATGGGAGGACAGCGCGGTGCCGGTGCACCGGCTGGGCGACTATCTGCGCGACTTCCGCAAGTTGCTGGAAAGCTATGGCTATGACTGCTCCTTCTACGGCCATTTCGGCGACGGGCTGCTGCATGTACGGATCGACTTCGACCTGCTGACCGCCGGCGGCATCGCCAAATGGCGGCGCTTCCTGGATGACGCCGCCGAGCTGGTGATTGGCTATGACGGCTCCTATTCCGGCGAGCATGGCGACGGCCAGGCCCGGGCCGAACTGCTGGGCAGGCTCTATGGCCCCGACATGATGCAGGCCTTCCGCCGCTTCAAGGGACTGTGGGACCCCTTGAACCGCATGAATCCGGGCAAGGTGATCGACCCCTATCCCATCGTCACCAATCTGCGCTTAGGCCCCGACTTCCGCCCGCCGCGCAAGGACACCGCCTTTGCCTATCGCCAGGACCAGGGCGACTTCAACCGCGCTGCGCTGTGTCGGCGTGGGCAAATGCCGGCGCGACAGCGGCGAGGGCATCATGTGCCCCAGTTACATGGTGACGCGCGAGGAAAAGCACTCCACCCGGGGCCGGGCGCGGCTGCTGTTCGAGATGGTGCATGGCGGCCCGGTGCAGGACGGCTGGCAGTCCGAGGCGGTGCGGGAGGCGCTGGATTTATGCCTGTCCTGCAAGGGCTGCAAGAAGGATTGCCCGGTGAATGTGGACATGGCCACCTACAAGGCCGAATTCATGCAGCATTACTATAACGGCCGGCTGCGCCCGCGCGCCGCCTACAGCATGGGGCTGATCTGGTGGTGGAGCCGCGCCGCCAACCTTTCGCCCTGGGTTGCCAATGCGGTGCTGCACGCGCCGGGGGTCTCGGCCCTGGCCAAATGGATCGGCGGCATCCACCAACAGCGGGACATGCCCCTGTTCCGCACCAGCTTCCGCAAAAGCTTTCGCAAGCAGCGCGAAGGCGGGCGGCCGGTGATCCTGTTTCCCGACACCTTCAACACCCACTTCCACCCCGACACCGCCCAGGCCGCGGTGCAAGTGCTGGAAGCCACGGGCTGCAGCGTCAGCCTGCCGCGCCGGGCCCTGTGCTGCGCCCGGCCACTGTTCGCCTGGGGCATGCTGGACCTGGCCCGCGACCAGTTGGGCGCGGTGCTGGACTGCCTGGGGCCGCCGGCCCTGGCCGGCACCCCCATCGTGGGGCTGGAGCCGGCCTGCATCGCCTCGCTGGTGGACGAGCTGCCCGGTCTGTTCCCCGAAGACGAGCGGGCCCATGCCATCGCCCGGCAGGCCCGCCTGCTGCCCGACTTCCTGATGAACAGCGACTGGCAGCCGCCCCGCTTCGAGGGCCGGCGGGCGCTGGTGCACCGCCATTGCCACCATCATTCGGTGATGGGCTTCGACGGAGCCCAGGCCCTGCTGGACCGCACGGGCCTGGACTATGAGCTGCTGCAATCGGGCTGCTGCGGCATGGCCGGCAGTTTCGGCTTCGAGCATGACCATTACGACCTGGCCGTGGCCGCCGGCGAACGGGTGCTGCTGCCCGCCGTGCGGGCTGCACCCGCCGACACCCTGATCCTGACCGACGGATTTTCCTGCCGCGAACAGATCCGCCAGGGCACCGGGCGGCACAGCCTGCACCTGGCCGACCTGCTGGCCAAGGGCCTGATCGGAGAGACGCCATGACCCGACCCATCGGCAAGAAACGCGGGGCCGTTGCCGAGGGATTTATCCCCGGCACGAGCACCGGCCCCGGGGCGGCGGTTTGGCTGGCGGCGCCCGACTCCGACTATGGGACCGGCCAGACCTTCACCCTGGGACAAGGAGCCTGACCGCAAGCCCGTGGCCCTGAAAATCGAAGACTACGCCCTGATCGGCGACACCCACACCGCCGCGCTGGTGGGGCTGGATGGCTCCATCGACTGGCTGTGCCTGCCCCGCTTCGACAGCCCGGCGGTGTTCGCCGCCCTGGTGGGCAAGCCCGAGAACGGACGCTGGCTGCTGGCGCCCAAGGGGCCGGTGCGGCGGGCGCGGCGGCGTTATGTGCCCGATACGCTGGTGCTGGAGACCGACTTCGAGACCGAGACCGGGGCCGTGCGCGTCACCGACCTGATGCCCGGCCCGGTGCCGGGCAGCCGCGCCGACATCCAGCGCATGATCCGGGGCCTGTGGGGCCGGGTGGAGATGAGGACCGAGTTGGCCTTCCGCTTCGATTATGGCCGCATCATCCCCTGGGTGCAGCGCAAGGGTGACGACCTTCTGGCCATCTCGGGCCCGGATGCCCTGGTGCTGCGCTCCAGCGTGCCGCTGCATGGCGAGAACATGCGCACGGTGGGCGATTTCACCCTGGCCAAGGGCCAACAGGCGGCCTTCTGCCTGACCTGGTTCGCCTCGCACCAGGAGGTGCCCGGCCACGAGGATTACCAGGCGGCGCTGGAGGGCACGGTGCGCTGGTGGCGCGACTGGATCGGCCGCTGCCGCTATGACGGGCTGTGGAGCGAGCAGGTGCGGCGCAGCCTGATCACCCTGAAGGCGCTCACCTACAGCCCCACCGGCGGCATCCTGGCCGCCCCCACCACCAGCCTGCCCGAGCAGATCGGCGGAGTGCGCAACTGGGATTACCGCTATTGCTGGCTGCGGGATTCCACCTTCACCCTCTATGCCCTGATGAGCGCCGGCTATCTGGACGAGGCCAAGCAGTGGCGGGACTGGCTGATGCGGGCCATAGCCGGCAGCCCGGACCAGTTGCAGGTGCTCTATGGCGTGGCCGGCGAGCGGCATCTGCAGGAATTCGAAGTGCCCTGGCTGGGCGGCTACGAAGGCAGCCAGCCGGTGCGGGTGGGCAATGAAGCGCGCATGCAGGTACAGCTCGATATCTATGGCGAGATCATGGACAGCTTCCATGTGGCCCGAAAGATGGGCCTCGAGCATGACGGCATGAGCTGGCAGATGCAGAAGGTGCTGCTGGACTATCTGGAGGGCCATTGGCACCAGGCCGACGAAGGGCTGTGGGAGGTGCGCGGCCCCAAGCGGCATTTCACCCACTCCAACCTGATGGCCTGGGTGGCGGTGGACCGCAGCATCAAGGACCTGTGCGCCCTTGGCCTCGACGGTCCCCTGGACCGCTGGAAAGCCCTGCGCGCCGAGATCCGCCAGGACATCTGCAGCCGCGGCTTCGACCCTGGGCAGAACAGCTTCGTGCAGTATTACGGCGGCAGCGAACTGGATGCCGCCCTGCTGATGATCCCCATGGTGGGCTTCCTGCCCCACACCGACCCCCGGGTGCTCGGCACCATCGCCACCATCGAACGGCGCCTCATGGTGGATGGGCTGATCCGGCGCTATTCCGACCGCGGCCAGATGGACGGGCTGCCCCCGGGCGAAGGCGCCTTCCTCGCCTGCTCGTTCTGGTATGTGGACAATCTGGTGATGCAGGGCCGCCAGGACGAAGCCATGCGGCTGTTCGAGCATCTGGTCTCGCTGGCCAATGATGTGGGGCTGATGGCCGAGGAATATGACACCCGCCTCGGCCGCCAATGCGGAAACTTTCCCCAAGCCTTCAGCCATGTAGGGCTGGTCAACTCGGCCCAGAATCTGACCTCGGCCCACGGCCCCGCCCGCCAGCGCGCCGAGGAGGAATGATCCCCCCTTGAAGCCCCGTTTTCGCCTTCCCACACTCGATTATGAGAACGATTTGCATTTGCATAATTGGGGCAATAAGGGTAGCCTCCCTCCTGTTTGCGAGAGATGTTGACAATCATTCGCAGTATTCCGTAAAGTTTCTAAGGTCACTAGAACGAGGGGTCGCCGTCCATGTATGTCTGCCTCTGCCACGGCCTGACGGACCGCAAGGTGCGGGAAGCGAACACCCAGGGCGCCAGCACGCCGGCCAAGGTGTTCAAGCACCATGGCGTCAAGCCTCAGTGTGGGAAATGCGTCTGCTGCATGCGCGAAGTCCTGTCCGAGGGCCCGTCCGTGGGCACCCCAAACAGCGACCGCGCCGCCTGACCAGCCGCTTGGCACGGACCCGGCGCCGCCCGGCCGGGTCTTGAACCGCCGCGCTCTCCCCCCCAACCTCTATCCGGTTGGTTTACCTCTTTCGGAGAGCGGCAGATGAAGGGCGATCCCAAGGTCATCGCGCACCTGAACAAGGTGCTGAAAAACGAACTCACCGCCATCAACCAGTATTTCCTGCACGCCCGCATGTTGAAGAACTGGGGCCTGAGGGACTTGGGCGAGCACGAATATAAGGAATCCATCGAGGAGATGAAGCACGCCGACAAGCTGATCGAGCGCGTGCTATTCCTGGACGGCCTGCCCAACCTGCAAGACCTGGGCAAGCTGATGATCGGCGAGGACGTGCCCGAGATCCTGAAGAACGACCTGAAGCTGGAACAGACCGGGCGCGGCGCCCTGGTGGACGGCATCGCCCTGTGCGAGAGCGTGCAGGACTATCAGAGCCGGCACATCCTGCGCGAGATCCTGGCCGACACCGAAGACCATATCGACTATCTGGAAACCCAGATCGGCCTGGTGGAGGCGGTGGGGCTGCAGAATTATCTCCAGACCGCCATGGGCAAGATCGAAGGATCCTGAACCCTGGGAGCGGATGGCCGGGTGGGCCGGCCATCCCTCCCCCGGTTCAGTCGAACCAGCTTTGGTTGGCAGGCGTGGGGCCCGGGGTCTGGTCCAAGGTCTCGGCCACCTGGTCCAGTCCGGAATTGATGCGCGAGGCCGGATAGGACTGGGAGCGGCAGTAGCTGTCGGCCACGGACAGCCGGCCGGCGATATCCCGCCGGTCCTGATCGCTCAGGCGGTCGCGCTTAAGCTGGTATTCACGGGTCAGCTGGTTCACGTCCCGCTCGCAATGGGTCTGGCCCACCTGGGCCAGGGCGGGGCCGCTGATGGCAAGGCCCGCAACCAGGGCCAAGGCGGGTTTCCACGAAAGATGGGTCATTCTCGAGTCCTCCTCCGGGTTGGAATGGAGGGGGACATAGGATGCCCGAAGGGACCGCGTGAGGGGCCAATCACGCCGCCGTGACCAGCCTCGCTTCCTGCGCGCCCGCCTACATAGAACGCCCAGTTCACAACCAGCGCCGGGGGCGGTGCCGGCGAGCAAGCTCGTGGTACAGCCCGTCGCGCAGCACCACGCCCGGAAAGCGGATGGGCGGGTGCGGCGGTTTCAGTTCGGCCAACCGCCGGATACGGTCTTGCAGCGGCGGATGGGTGGTCAGCCAGCGCAGCCAGCGGCGGCGCACGGGCCGGTTCCAGGCGGCGCCGGCCGCCTGCTCGAACTCGCCCAGGCTGCCCAAGGCCGCCATCAGGCCGTCGGGGTCGCCGGTCAGCTCCACCGCCGCCGCATCTGCCTCATATTCCCGGGCCCGGGACAGGGTCAGCACCAACAGGTCGCTGACCAGCGGCGCCACCAGCAGCAGGATCAGCAACAGCCAGGGCATGGGCACGCCGTTGATCAAGTTATGGGGCAGCAGAAAGCCCAGCAGCAGCACGCCCGCCATGGCCAGGCCCCGGGTCAGACGCCCCACCGCATCGGCCACCAGCAGCAGGCCCAGGTCATTGCCCCGAATATGGCTGATTTCATGCGCCAGCACCGCCGCCATCTCGCGCACGCCCAGGCGGGTCAGCAGCCCTGCCGACAGGGCGATGGCCGAGGACTGCTGGCGCCCCGAGGACAGGGCCAGCGGCTCGGCCCGGGGCAGGAACAAGAGCACCGGCGGCCGGCGCAGTCCCGCCCGCTCGGACAGCTGCAGCACCAGGTCATGCAGCTCGGGCGCATCGTCGGGATAGAGGGTGATGCCGCCGAAGGCCCGCTTGACCATGGACAGCGACCAGGCCGGCCGCAGCAGCATCACCAGGGCGGCGCCCAGCAGCGCCCACAGGACCCCCACGGGCCCGGCCACCAGCCAGCCCACGGCGGCCATCCAGGCCGCCAGCCCGGCCAGGAGCAGCAGCGTCAAGAGCAGGTTCCGCCGCCGCTGCGCCTTCAGCCGGGCCATGTCGATCATGTGATGTCCCGCCGGGGATCATAGGGATGGGCCGGCTGCCAGCGGGCCAGGAAGTCGCGCAGCTCGGCATCGGGCGCCTCGGGCAGCGCCACGCGCAGGGTGATCAGCTGGTCCCCCTTGTGGTCCTTGCGGTGCACGCCCCTGCCCTTGAGCCGCAGCACGCTGCCATTGCCCGATCCCGGCGGCACCGTCACCGCCACCGCGCCCCACAGGGTGGGCACGGTGATCTTGCCGCCCAACACCGCCTCGCCCAAGGTCAGCGGCACATCCAGCAGCACGTCGTCGCCGCTGCGGCGATAGAATTTATGCGGCGCCACAGCGACCGTGATCAGCATGTCGCCCGGCGGGCCGCCGGCCCCCGGCGCGCCCTGCCCCTTCAGCCGCAGCACCTGACCGTCGGTCACGCCGGCGGGGATGCTGACCTCGATGGTCCGGCCGTCCGAGAAGGTGACCCGGCGCTTGCCGCCCTTGACCGCCTCCTCGAAGCTGACCGCCACCGCATGCTGAATGTCCTGTCCCCGGGCCGCACCGCCGCCGAAGCCGGCGCCACGCCGTCCGCCGAACAGGGACGAAAACAGATCCTCGGCGTCCGCGCCGGTAAAGTCGAAACCGCCCGGCCCGCCGCCGCCAAAGCCCCGGAAGCCGCCGCCGCCACCGCGAGCACCCGCCCCGTGATGGGCATAGGCAAAGGTCTCGCGCCCCTCGGCGTCGATCTCGCCCCGGTCGAAGCGGGCACGCTTGGCCTTGTCGCCCAGCAGATCATAAGCGGCGTTCACCTCCTTGAACCGCTGCTCGGCCGCTCCATCGCCGGGGTTCAGGTCCGGGTGATACTTCTTGGCAAGCTGACGGAAGGCCTTGCGGACCTCCTCGTCCGAGGCGGTCCGGCCCACGCCGAGAATGTCATAGGGGTTGCGCATGGAACGGCTTGGTCCTTCGTGTGAATTCCTCCGTCTAAAATCTAAGGCAGCCTTGGCCCGCGTCAACGCCGCCCTATTCCGTTGAAGGCAGGCCGCCCAGCGCCCAGATCATCGGGAAGCAGTACTGCTTTGGCAGAGGGGGCAAGAACTTGGATCTGGTCGCCTTTCACGCCGCCACCCGCATGGACGAAGCCGCCTGCACCGCCGAACGGCTGCGCCAGGCCGCACTGCCGCCAGAGCTATCCGAGGCGGTCCGCCGCCGGGCCTTGGAGCTGGTGCATCGGGTGCGCGCGGACGCTGGCCAGGCGGGCGGGGTCGAGGCCCTGCTGGCGGAATATTCCTTGTCCAGCGAGGAAGGAGTCGCGCTCATGTGCCTGGCCGAGGCCCTGCTGCGCATCCCCGATGCCGGCACCGCCGACCGCCTGCTGCGCGACAAGATCGGCCAGGGCAATTGGCTGCGCCATGTGGGCCAATCGGACAGCCTGTTCGTCAATGCCTCGAGCTGGGCGCTGGCGCTGTCGGGCCGCATGATGGGCCAGGGACCGGCGCAATGGCGGGATGTGCTGATGCGTCTGGCGGGACGGCTGGGCGAGCCGGTGATCCGCCAGGCCGCCCGTCAGGCCATGCGGCTGATGGGCCGCCAGTTCGTGCTGGGCCGCACCATGGACGAGGCGCTGGAGCGCGCCCGCGCCGAGGGCGGGCTGTACAGCTTCGACATGCTGGGCGAAGGCGCCGTCACCGCCGCCGACGCCGACCGCTATCTGGACGCCTATGCCCAGGCCATCACCCGCATCGCCGCCGTGGCCCGGGGCGGGCCGCGTCTGGCTCCATCGCTGTCGGTCAAGCTGTCGGCCCTGCATCCCCGCTATGAGCCGGCCCAGGGCGCACGGGTGCTGGCCGAGCTGGCGCCCCGGCTGGTGGATCTGTGCCGCCGTGCCGCCGAGGCCGGCATCGGCCTGACCGTGGACGCCGAGGAAGCCGACCGGCTGGAGTTGTCTCTGCGGGTGCTGGAGCAGGCGGCCAAGGCGCCCGAACTGGCCGGCTGGGATGGGCTTGGGTTGGCGGTGCAGGCCTATCAGAAGCGGGCGTTGCCGCTGATCGGTGTGCTGGCCGGACTGGCCCGCGACAGCGGCCGCCGGCTGACCGTAAGGCTGGTCAAGGGCGCCTATTGGGACAGCGAGATCAAGCGCGCCCAGCAGGCGGGGCTGGACGGCTATCCCGTCTTCACCCGCAAGGCGGCCACCGATGTGTCCTATCTGGCCTGCGCCCGCGCCCTGCTGGCCCAGCCCGACCGCTTCTATCCCGCCTTCGCCACCCACAATGCCCGCACCATCGCCAGCATCGAGGCCCTGGCGCGGGGGCAGGACCATGAATTCCAGCGCCTGCACGGCATGGGCGAGGCGCTGTATCAGGCGCGGCAGGGCGACGGCGTGCCGGTGCGCATCTATGCCCCGGTGGGCTCGCATGAGGAATTGCTGCCCTATCTGGTGCGGCGGATGCTGGAGAACGGCGCCAACAGCTCCTTCGTCCACCAGGTGCTGGACCCGGCGGTGCCGCCGGAACGGCTGGCCGACGATCCCGCCGAGCGGCTGGCGGCGGCGGGGGGCGGGCCGCATCCGGCCATTCCCCTGCCCCGCGCCCTCTATCCCGACCGGCGCAATTCCAGCGGCCCCGACTTGGCCGACCCCACCCAGGCGCTGCCCCTGCTTCGGGCCATGGAACGGGCGGGCGAGCGGTCCTGGCAGGCGGCGCCGGTGGTGTCTGGGCGCGCGGGCGTGGGACGGGAACG